>JASBTR010000031.1 GCA_030148325.1 Gammaproteobacteria bacterium | reverse complement strand
CGCGCCTTACGACAGGTCGGCCCTTGATATTGAAATCGAGGCTCGAGCCTGTCGTTTATTTTCTGGAGTTAAACGAATTATGGCCACAATTAACCAATTGGTACGCAAGCCGCGCAAGCGCAAGCTGGAAAAAAGCAACGTCCCGGCGCTTGAGGCCTGCCCACAGAAGCGCGGAGTATGCACTCGCGTATATACCACCACTCCGAAAAAACCGAACTCGGCTATGCGTAAGGTTGCACGTGTACGCCTGACCAATGGTTTTGAGGTGACAACCTATATCGGTGGTGAAGGACATAACCTGCAGGAGCACTCGGTGGTGCTGATTCGCGGTGGTCGTGTCAAGGATTTACCGGGTGTGCGTTATCACACCGTGCGCGGCTCACTGGATACCTCGGGTGTCAGCGACCGTCGCAAGGGGCGTTCGAAATACGGCGCCAAACGACCGAAATCTTAAGCAGAGCAATCACCTGGAGCAGTTTGCTCCAGTAAACATTGAGAAATCAGGAATAGTTAAATGGCTAGAAGGCGTGTAGCAGCAAAAAGAGAAATCTTGCCGGATCCGAAGTTCAAATCGACGGTGATTGCAAAATTCATCAACATTCTGATGCTGAGCGGCAAAAAGTCCGTCGCTGAAAAAATTGTCTATGGAGCGCTGGATTCCGTTACCGAGCGTGGCAAGGGCGATGGTGTAGAGGCCTTTGAAAAAGCGCTGGAAAATGTGCGCCCCATTGTGGAAGTGAAATCCCGCCGCGTCGGTGGCGCCACCTATCAGGTGCCGGTTGAGGTTCGTCCCAACCGTCGCAATGCGCTGGCCATGCGCTGGCTGGTGGAAGCTGCCCGCAAACGCAGCGAAAAAGGCATGGGTGCGCGTCTGGCCGGTGAAATTATGGATGCTTCCGAGAATCGCGGCAGCGCGGTGAAGAAACGTGAAGATACACACCGCATGGCAGAGGCCAATAAAGCCTTTGCACATTATCGCTGGTAACGTAACAAATTATTTTGAGGAGATTGTCCCCTAACAGGGCTGAACGAAAGTGGCACGCCAAACCCCCATCGAACGCTATCGTAATATCGGCATCATGGCTCATATTGATGCCGGTAAAACGACGACGACTGAGCGTATCCTGTACTACACCGGTATCTCGCACAAGATCGGTGAAGTGCACGATGGCGCCGCGACGATGGACTGGATGGAACAGGAGCAGGAACGGGGTATTACTATTACCTCGGCCGCGACCACCTGTTTCTGGCATGGCATGGACAAACAGTTTCCCCAGCACCGCATCAATATAATTGATACACCCGGGCACGTTGATTTTACCATTGAAGTTGAACGTTCCCTGCGCGTACTTGATGGCGCCTGTGCCGTGTTTTGCGCCGTCGGCGGCGTAGAACCGCAATCTGAAACAGTCTGGCGTCAGGCTGACAAATACGGCGTGCCGCGTATGGCTTTCGTCAACAAGATGGATCGCGCCGGCGCTGATTTTTTGCGTGTGGTTGAACAGATTAAAGATCGCCTGGGCGCCAATGCCGTGCCGATCCAGATGAATATCGGCAGCGAGGAAAATTTTGCCGGGCTGGTTGACCTGGTGCGCATGAAAGCCATCTACTGGAATGAAGCGGACATGGGGGTGACCTATGAAGCGCACGAGATTCCGGAAGAGTTGCAGGTGCAGTGTAAAAAGCTGCGCGAGCAGATGCTGGAGGCCGCTGCCGAAGCCAGCGAAGAATTAATGGATAAATACCTGAATGAAGGTGATTTATCCGAAGAAGAAATTAAACGGGGACTGCGCATTCGCACCCTGAACAATGAAATTATACCCTGTCTGTGTGGCAGCGCGTTCAAGAACAAGGGTGTACAGGCGATGCTGGATGCGGTTATCGAGCTGATGCCTTCACCGATTGATGTGCCTGCTATCAAGGGTGTGCTGGATGATGGTAAGGATACCGAAGCCGAACGTCATGCTTCGGATGACGAGCCTTTTGCCGCACTGGCCTTCAAGATTGCCACTGATCCTTTTGTCGGCACACTGACTTTTTTCCGGGTCTATTCCGGAGTGCTGGAGTCAGGCAGTTTTGTCCTGAATTCTGTGCGTGGCAAGAAAGAACGTATCGGCCGTATTGTGCAGATGCACGCCAACAGCCGTGAAGAAATCAAGGAAGTTCGCGCCGGTGATATTGCCGCTGCCGTGGGCCTGAAAGAGGTCACCACCGGCGACACCCTGTGCGATATGGATAATGTGATTATTCTGGAACGGATGGAATTTCCGGAACCGGTTATCTCAGTCGCGATTGAGCCACGGACCAAGGCGGATCAGGAAAAGATGGGCGTTGCCCTGTCCAAGCTGGCGCAGGAAGATCCATCTTTCCGTGTGCATAGTGACGAAGAATCAGGTCAGACCATTATCTCCGGTATGGGAGAGCTGCACCTGGATATTATTGTTGATCGCATGAAGCGTGAGTTTGGTGTTGACGCTAATGTGGGTGCGCCCCAGGTGGCCTACCGTGAAACTATTCGCAAGTCGGTTGAAGCCGAGGGCAAATTTGTACGTCAGTCCGGCGGTCGCGGTCAGTATGGTCATGTGCGCCTGCGCCTGGAACCACAACCGGCAGGTGCAGGCTATGAATTTGTGAATGAAATTGTCGGCGGTGCGGTGCCCAGAGAATATATTCCTGCAGTGGATAAAGGCATTCAGCAGCAGATGGAAAACGGCGTGATTGCCGGTTTCCCGGTAGTCGATGTCAAGGTGACCCTGTATGACGGTTCCTACCATGAAGTGGATTCCTCTGAAATGGCGTTTAAAATCGCCGGTTCGATGGGATTCAGGGAAGGTGCCAGGAAAGCCGACCCGGTGCTGCTTGAGCCTGTGATGAAGGTGGAAGTGGTGACCCCGGAAGATTATATGGGTGATGTTATGGGCGACCTTAATCGCCGCCGTGGCATTGTCCAGGGGATGGAAGATATTCCATCAGGCAAAAACATAAAAGCTGAAGTTCCACTGGCTGAAATGTTTGGTTATGCCACCGACCTGCGTTCTGCAACTCAGGGCCGTGCAACCTACAGCATGGAATTCGAGAAGTATGCAGAAGCCCCTGCGAGTATCGCAGACGAAGTAATTAAGAAAGTATCATAGCCACTAGAATTTGAGATTAAGAGGGTATAACGGTGTCCAAGGAAAAATTTGAACGAACAAAACCCCATGTAAATGTTGGCACGATTGGCCACGTTGACC
>JASBTR010000163.1 GCA_030148325.1 Gammaproteobacteria bacterium | reverse complement strand
TTGGCGACTATTTCAAGCGTGAAGCGATTCAGTTCGCCTGGGAATTTCTCACCCTAACGCTGGGGCTGCCGGCGGAAAAACTCTGGGTTACTATCTACGAAGAAGACGATGAAGCGGCGGATATCTGGTTAAAGGAAATGCAGATCGATCCGGCCCGTTTTGGGCGTATTGGCGCCAAAGATAACTTCTGGTCCATGGGCGATACCGGTCCCTGCGGACCCTGTTCTGAAATTTTCTATGATCATGGTGAAGCGATTCCCGGCGGCCCGCCCGGTAGTCCCGATGAAGACGGCGATCGCTATATCGAGATCTGGAACCTGGTGTTCATGCAGTACGATCGCGACAGGGAAGGTACATTGCATCCGCTGCCCAAACCTTCAGTCGATACCGGCATGGGGCTGGAGCGCCTGGCCGCCATCCTGCAGGGCGGGCACAGCAACTATGACATCGATCTGTTCCAGCATCTGATCGCCGCGGTGATGGATGTCAGTGGCTGCAAGGATAAAACGAACAATTCTCTGAAAGTCATTGCTGATCATATCCGTTCCTGCAGTTTTCTGATTGTCGATGGCGTCATGCCGTCTAATGAAGGTCGCGGTTATGTGTTGCGTCGTATTATTCGTCGCGCGGTGCGCCACTGTCACAAGCTGTGTGTGCGCGACCCCTTTTTCTACAAACTGGTGGCGGCGCTGGTGACGGAAATGGGCGAGGCTTATCCCGAGCTGGCAAAAGCACAGGCGCTGGTCGAGCGGGTATTGAAACAGGAAGAAGAACGCTTTGCGGAAACCCTGGATCAGGGCATGACGATTCTTGAAAACGTAATCGGTCAGTTGTCCGGGCGCATCATCCCTGGTGAGACGGTTTTCAAACTCTACGATACTTATGGCTTCCCGGTTGATCTGACCGCTGACATTGCGCGTGAGCGGGATCTACAACTGGATATGGCGGGCTTCGAGAAGGAAATGGAAGCGCAGCGCGAACGCGCGCGTTCCGCCAATGCCTTTGCCATAGATTACGGTGAAGCTTTGCAACTGGATGGTGAGACGGAATTCACCGGTTACCAGCACCTGAGCGATCCGGCGGTGGTGCGTGAACTGCTGGTCGAGGGTAAGCCCCGCGAGCGGCTGGAAGCCGGTCAGGAAGGCATACTGGTGCTGGATCACTCGCCTTTTTACGCCGAATCCGGCGGGCAGGTGGGCGACACCGGGCGCATCCTCAGCGATACGGCGGAATTTGAAGTCCAGGACACACAAAAGCAGGGCAAGGTGTTTGTGCATATCGGGCGGATGTTGAAAGGTACTCTGGCGCCGGGGGACAGGGTTAAAGCGCAGGTAGACAGACTGCGGCGCGAGGCTATCGCGCGCAATCATTCTGTCACCCATCTGTTGCATGCCGCCCTGCGTGAAGTGCTGGGCGAGCATGTGACCCAGAAAGGATCGCTGGTAACGGATCAACGCCTGCGTTTTGATTTTTCCCACTTCGAGCCCATCAGTTCGGAACAGTTAAATCAGATCGAGATGCTGGTCAACCAGCATATTCGTCAGAACCATGAGGTTGTGACCAGCATCATGGAACAGGAGGAGGCTAAAAACAGCGGCGCCATGGCCCTGTTTGGTGAGAAATACGATGACCGGGTGCGCGTGCTGAGTATGGGAGATTTCTCGGTGGAACTCTGTGGCGGTACCCATGTAAAGCGTACCGGCGATATTGGCCTGTTCAAAATTCTTTCCGAGACCGGCGTTGCGGCCGGGGTGCGTCGTATCGAAGCGGTCAGCGGTCCGGCAGCCCTGCAACTGATCAGCGAGCATGAAAAGCTGCTGAGTGAGGCCGCCGCCCTGCTCAAATCGACACCGGAGATGCTCACAGACAAGCTGCAGCAGTTGCTGGAGAAAAATCGCGCGGCGGAAAAAGAACTGGAGCAGATGAAAGGCCGGCTGGCCAGTTCACGGGGGGATGATCTGGTCCAGCAGGCAAGTGAAATCGGCGGCATCAAGGTGCTGGCGGCAAAGCTGGATGGTGCAGATGCCAAACTCCTGCGTGATACGGTGGATCAGCTGAAACAGAAAATGGGTAACGCGGCGATTGTGCTTTCCAGCGTCAGGGGCGGCAAGGTCAGCCTGATTGCCGGGGTGAGCAAGAGCTGTACCGATCGTATCAAGGCGGGTGAGCTGGTCAATGTGGTGGCGGAAAAAGTCGGTGGGCGTGGCGGTGGGCGTGCGGACATGGCCCAGGCCGGCGGCAGTCAGCCGGAAAATCTGGATGCAGCGCTGGCTTCGGTAAAAGACTGGATTGAGTCCAGATTAAATATCCGGAATTAGGGTTTCCGGGTATTGAATGATAAGGTGATTTATGACGCATTCTGCTTCCAATCTACGCCAAAGTAGTGTTTAATTCGCCCCTTTTAAGTGCAACAAAAGTGTAATGGCTCTGATTGTCCAGAAGTATGGCGGCACCTCGGTGGGAACCATCGAGAAGATTGAAAATGTTGCTGAAAAAGTGATTGCCGCGCGGGATGCCGGTCATGATGTCGTCGTGGTGGTGTCGGCAATGAGCGGTGAAACCAACCGTCTGATTGAACTGGCAAACCAGATTACGGAAACGCCGGAGCCGCGTGAATACGATGTGCTGGTGTCCACCGGTGAGCAGGTGACGATTGCCCTGCTGAGCATGGCGCTGAATAAACGGGGATACCCGGCGCGTTCCTATACGGGCTCGCAGGTGCATATTCTCACGGATAATTCGCATACCCGGGCGCGCATCCTGGACATCGACGAGTCGCGTATGCGCGAGGATCTGGATCAGGGCCGGGTTGTGGTGGTGGCCGGATTTCAGGGTCGGGATGAACAGGGTAATATCACTACCCTGGGTCGAGGGGGTTCGGATACCACGGCAGTGGCGTTGGCAGCGGCACTGAAAGCGGACGAATGCCAGATTTACACCGATGTGGATGGCGTCTATACCACGGATCCACGCGTGGTCTCTGATGCTCGGCGGCTGGATAGCATTACCTTTGAGGAAATGCTGGAAATGGCCAGTCTGGGTTCAAAGGTGCTGCAGATCCGTTCGGTGGAATTTGCTGGCAAATATAATGTCAGATTGCGTGTATTGTCCTCCTTTGAAGAAGGGCCTGGCACACTGATAACCTTTGAGGATGATGAAATGGAGCAGCCTGTTATTTCCGGCATCGCCTTTAACCGGGATGAAGCCAAGCTGACAATTCTGGGCGTGCCGGACCAGCCGGGTACGGCGTATGCGATTCTGGGCGCGATTGGTGACGCCAATATCGAAATCGATATGATCATCCAGAACGTTGCTGCTGATTCGACCACGGATTTCACGTTTACCGTGCATCGCAACGACTATGACAGGGCCATGGCGATTCTTGAAGAAACAGCCAGCACCCTGAATGCTCGGGAAGTGAGTGGAGATAAAGCCATTGTCAAAATTTCGCTCGTAGGCGTGGGAATGCGTTCCCATGCCGGTGTGGCCAGCAAAATGTTCAAGGCGCTGGCAGATGAAGGTATCAACATCCGGATGATTTCCACATCGGAAATCAAGGTTTCGGTTGTGGTGGAAGAAAAATACCTGGAACTGGGTGTACGGGCACTGCATTCGGCATTTAAACTTGCCGAGGCAGCCGTTGTCTGAAAGATGGAAGGTGCTACTGAAAGCCCGAGTAGCGGGGAATGTTTAAGAAAAATTATTTAAGTTTTAAATCTTTTTGACGATACGTTGGCTGAATCTGCCCGAACAATGGCAAGGAAAGCAGGCATCAAGTTCAAAAGTAATACAGGAGATAAAGTAAATGTTGATATTAACGCGCAGGGTAGGTGAGACACTGATGATTGGTGACGAAGTGACCGTGACAGTGCTGGGAGTCAAAGGCAATCAGGTCAGGATCGGCGTCAATGCCCCCAAGGAAGTTTCTGTTCATCGTGAAGAAATTTACGAGCGAATCAAGCAGGAAGAACGGGAGAAATCTCAATAGGACGGTTAAACCCTCTTTACCTCAGCAGCGCGCCCTAGTATCCTTTGCAACCTCAAAAGGAGAGCTGGCCGAGTGGCTGAAGGCGCACCCCTGCTAAGGGTGTATGGGTTAACGCCCATCGAGGGTTCGAATCCCTCGCTCTCCGCCAGATAATTAAAGGGCATCGTTATGATGTCCTTTTTTATTTTTCGGCACGCATTTATCTGCAGAAGTCTGTTCGAGAACAGGAACCGTAGCGAGGGAAAGCGGGTTTGAACAGGTTTTTTCATTATTTGAGGAGAATATAGCGATATTTAACGAAAATAATGGGGAAATCCGGTCCGCCCCGGATTTTCTGCAGCAGGTCCTCTATTTCTGGAGAGACTTCTGATTTGCATCATGGATAGAATTAATGCACGATGGCGGCATGAAAAAAAGGCTGATCCATATTCTGGTGCTGAGTCTGTTCATGGTAAATATTGCCTGGGCAGTGGACAGTTGTGCTGAGGCTGTCTTCGGACAGTTTATTAGCCAGTCAGCAGCGCAGTCTGCAGAAGATAATGATAAGGTACCCGCGAAAAGCATAGCTGACTATGATTTTTGTGGTCATTGTGCCCATGCCAGCGCCCACCTTGTCGGGCTTCCCCAGAGCGGCATGTCTTCTGATTTCAATCCGGCCGGTAATAAGCTTTGCACCCGGTTTCAATCCTTTTACTCCTGTTTCCAGAAACCCCCTACCCAACCCCCAAAAGCCTGATCACTCATTCTGGCGCTGCTGTCCTGTCTGTGGTGCGATGCTAATTTGTATTGTTGCCCGTTAGTCCTGCAGATAAAAATATCGTAGCTGCGTTGATGTTCCCGGTTTATTCGGCAAATTGTTTTTTGCCGAATAAAAACCGAATTTTCTACTGTCTATGTCAGATCCGGTCAGCGATTAAAGAAAAATTCTGTCCGGTCGGATTCCGTTAATGAGAACCTGATTATGCGTTATTCAATTTTATTTATTTTGTCATTCAGCCTGTTTTTTGTGGCTCCGGGATATACCGAGCAGGAGCACGAAGAAGGGGTTCTGAAAATGGATGCGCCAACACGGCTGGCGCAGGGGATAAGAACGGCGCGGGTAAAACTGCAGGCCCTGTCCGATCTTGTCAGGGCGCCCGGCGAAGTATCCATCAACATTTATCGTTCTGCCCAGGTGACGCCACGAATCAGCGCCCAGGTTATTAAACGCCACGCCCTGCTCGGTGATGAAGTTGAAAAGGGCCAGCGGCTGGTTACCCTGTCCAGTGTTGAGATGGCGGATGCACAGGGTGCCTTGCTAGTTGCCGATCGTGAATGGCAGCGGGTCAAAGGACTGGGGCGTAAAGTTGTCTCCGAGCGGCGCTATGTTGCCGCACAGGTGGCGCGGCAACAGGCCTATGCGCGGGTGCTGGCCTATGGCATGAGTAAAACGCAGATTAGCGCGCTGCTGAAACAGAAGGATGCCTCGAGGGCAACCGGCGCTTTTGATCTGTTTAGTCCGCAGGCTGGGACCATCATTGATGATGATTTCATCGTCGGTGAACTGGCCGAGCCCGGTCGCCTGTTGTTCGAGATCAGCGATGAATCATTACTCTGGGTAGAGGCGCAACTGTCGCCGGAAGATGCGGTGCGTATCAAACAGGGCGCCAGCGCCAGTGTCAGCATTGGTGGTCGTATCTGGATCAAGGGCCGGGTTGTCCAGCGCCATCACCGCCTGAACGAAACTACGCGCACCCAGTCTGTTCGCATCGAAGTTGCCAATACCGATGATCTCCTGCATCCGGGGCAGTTTGTGCAAACCGTCGTGCAGACTGGCGACGCGGCGCCGGTGATGGCGGTTGAGCAGGCGGCGGTGATCCTGATGCAGGGCTCACCCATGGTATTCAGGGTGAAGGGCGATGAGTTTCTTCCCCAGCCGGTTGAGACGGGGCGCACCCGTAGCGGTTTCACCGAGATCCGGGCCGGTCTTAGTGTAGGTGATGAAGTCGTGGTCAAGGGTGCCTTCCTGTTGAAATCACTGGCGCTTAAGTCACAGATTGGCGAAGACCACTGAGGAAGATGAATCATGCTGAATAATCTGGTTGAAGCGTCGCTACGCTATAAATTTCTGGTAATAATCATTTTTCTTGTGGTCGGATTTATGGGAGCGCGGGCGGTTAACACTATTCCCATTGACGCCTTCCCGGATGTGACCCCGGTACAGGTCAATATTTATACCGAGTCAGCGGGGCTGGCGGCCGAAGATGTGGAGCAGTTGCTGACGTTTCCTGTGGAGTCGGGGATGGCGGGTCTGCCCGGGGTAACAGAAATCCGCTCCGTAAGCCTGTTTGGTCTGTCCTATGTATCGGTTTATTTTGAAGACAGCATGGATATCTATTTCGCTCGTCGGCTGGTTATGGAGCGACTGCAGGAAGTCAGTAACCGGATGCCACAGGAGTATGGTCGACCGGAGATGGGCCCTAATACTTCAGGTCTGGGCCAGGTCTTCTGGTATACGGTGGAGCGGGCGGATGAGAAGCTGAAGTCAGGCATGAGCGACATGGATCTGCGCACTCTGCAGGACTGGACGGTGAGGCTAATCCTGCGCACTGCGCCGGGTGTTGACGATGTAATGTCATGGGGTGGACAGGAACGCCAGTTCCAGGTGGTGATCGATCCCCTGCGCCTGATTAAATACAAACTCAGTTATCGGGACATTATGAACGTGATTGAAGCCAACAATCGCCAGGTTGGTGGCCAGTATATCAACCTCGGGCCCGAGCAATACCTGGTGCGCGGGCTGGGGCTGGTGTCGAACGAGCGCGATATCGGTAATATCATGGTCAAGGTGGTCGATGGTACGCCCGTGTATCTGCACGATGTCGCCACCATTGAGCAGGCGCCCGCTTTACGTTTTGGTGCAGTCACCCGTGACGGCAGGGAAGTGGTGCTGGGTATGGCTTTGGCGCGCATAGGCACCAATGCCGCCGATGTCGTAGATGCGGTTAAGAAAAAAGTCGCCATCGCACAGTCAGCCCTGCCTGAGGACGCAGTGATCGAGCCTGTTTATGAGCGCACGGATCTGGTGGACAAAGCGGTGGAAACCGCCGAGCGGGCCTTAATTGAAGGTTCTATCCTGGTGGCGATCGTGCTGTTCCTGTTTCTCGGTGAACTGCGTTCAGCGATTGTCGTGATTGCCGCCTTGCCGCTGTCGATGCTGATTGCGTTCATTTTCATGAAAGAGGTGGGCCTGTCGGCTAACCTGATGTCACTGGCGGGGCTGGCGATTGGTATCGGTATGATGGTGGATGGGGCCGTGGTGATGACTGAAAACGCCTTTCGCATCATGGCCGAGTGGCGTGAACGCGGCGAGAAAGTCAATCGCACAGCCGCCGTATTAACAGCGGCGCGTGAAGTGGCTAATCCGATCACCTTCGCCATCATTATCATTATCGTCGTTTTCATGCCGCTGTTCAGTCTGCAGGGTCTGGAAGGCAAGCTGTTCAAGCCCATGGCCTTTAATATCAGCTTTGCCATGGCCGGTTCACTGTTGTTGACGCTGACGATTATCCCGGTACTGGCAGCCCTGATTCTCAGGCCGAAAGAAGAGCGGGATACCTTGCTGGTGCGCTGGATCAAACGCGGCTATTTGCCGTTACTGGCCTGGTCGTTGTTGAACAAAAAGACTGTTGTGATTGCAGCGATTGGATTGCTGGTCGGGAGTCTAGCCCTGTTTCCCTTGCTGGGGAAGGAATTTATGCCCACGCTACAGGAAGGTTCGATCATGTGGCGCGTAACTTCTATCCCTTCAACCTCGCTTGAAGAGTCGATTAAAATCTCAAAGAAGATTGAGACGGCGTTGTCGAAATTTCCGGAAGTGGAGACGACCATCGCCATGATCGGACGGGCGGAAAAAGGTGAGACAGCCGATGTCAACTATATGGAGATCTATACCGGCCTCAAACCCAAAGATGAGTGGACCCGTTCGATCGAGGAACTGGCCGATGTGATGCGGGAGGAACTGGAGAAAACCGTACCCACGGCTGTGATTGCCTTTACCCAGCCTATTCAGATGCGGGTTGAGGAGTTGATCTCGGGCGTGCGTGCGACGCTGGCGGCCAAACTTTATGGTCAGGACCTGGCGGAACTCGATCGCTTTAGTAATGAGATCAAAAATGCAGTTGCCAATGTGCCGGGGGTGGCTGACCTGTCGCTGGAAGCGAATATCGGCAAGCCCCAGATCCGGATCAAGGTTGGTCGTGAGGCGCTCGCACGTTATGAATTGAATGCGGATAACGTCCTCACGGTGGTAAGAACGGGCATTGGCAACCAGCCGGTGTCGACCCTGATCGATGGCGTCAAACGTTTTGATATCACTGCGCGCCTGAATGATGCCTCCAGGGCTTCTGTAGAAAGCATCAGCAATATTCCGTTACGTACGGCAGGCGGGGCGATTGTGCCACTGGCGCGGGTCGCCGACGTGAGCACGGCCGAAGGTTATTCTTTCGTGCGGCGTGAGCAGTTGCAGCGCTATGCCGTGATCCAGATGGATGTGCGTGGCCGCGATGTGGACGGCTTTGTTAAAGATGCGAATGCCGCTATCGCAAAGCAGGTGAAACTGCCGCCAGGCTACTGGATCGAATGGGGCGGCGCTTTTGAGAATCAGCAGCGCGCGTTGAAGCGGCTCTCTATCATTGTGCCGCTGACGATTTTCTTCATTTTTGTCCTGCTCTATACCGCCTTCAATTCGGTCAGGTATGCAACCCTGATTATTGCCAATGTCCCTTTCGCCGCTATCGGTGGGCTGATCTCATTATGGATCTCCGGGCAGTACCTGTCGGTGCCCTCGGCCATCGGCTTCATTGCGGTATTCGGGGTGGCCATGCTCAATGGTATCGTCCTCGTGAGCTTCATCAACGAACTGCGTGAAAAGGGGATGACGGTGAGTGAAGCGGTGCGCAATGGTGCGGAACTCAGGCTGCGTCCGGTAATGATGACCGCCAGTGTTGCCATTCTCGGTCTGATTCCGATGCTGCTGTCCAGTGGTGTGGGTGCTGAAACCCAGCGGCCACTTGCCTCCGTGGTCGTTGGTGGTCTGATTACTTCAACCCTGTTAACCCTGGTTCTTTTACCTGTCATCTATGAGTGGATGGAAACACGAAAGGAGAAAAAATCATGAAAGAGATTAAAGCCTTTGTTCATCGCAACCGCATAGCGGATGTTCTGCATGCGCTTAAACACGCGGGTTTATGCAGGGACAACTGCAATATTTCCGTGGTGGATGTGAAAGGCATGCTGGCGGCGCTGGACAACAGCGAGCGAGATTACTCTCTGGAACTGGGCGGGACAATTATTACCGAAGTCAAACTGGAACTGGTGGTAGCGGACGACAAAACTGATGCGGTTGTAAAGATCATCTGCGAGCAGGCGCGCACCGGACAGGCGTCCGCAGGCTGGGTGTTCGTAAATGACCTGGCTGAAGCATACAAAATAGAGTGAACATGTCATCGGGTTGCAGTTGCAGTGAAGACTTTACTGGAAACTGGTGGCAGTTTCCTCCCTTGCGTAATGCTCTGCTGGCCGGCCTGCTGGCTGGAGCAGGTTTTGTCCTTGCACAGACAGGCGTGATTGGGGCCGTTGGCGAAAACCTGTTCTACTGGCTTGCGATCCCGCTGGGTGGTTATCTCTGGGCGCAGGAAGGGCTGGAGGAACTGTGGCGTGAGCATGAGATTGGGATTTCTTTTCTGATGATTGCCGCTACCTTTGGTTCGGGCATGCTTGGCATGTGGGAGGAAGCCGCGGCGCTGGTGGTGCTGTACGGGATTGCCGAAGGTGTCGAGGAGTTCACCTTTGCGCGCACCCGTACAGCGATTCGAGCGTTGCTGGATCTAACACCCAAAGAAGCCAGGGTCCTGCGTGACGGACGGGAACAGATGATTCCGGCGGAACAGTTGCAGGCAGGTGATCATTTTGTCGTGCGTCCCGGTGAGGCGCTGGTAACCGATGGTGTCATCATCGACGGTGCTTCAAGCCTGGATGAATCGGCTGTTACCGGGGAGTCTATGCCGGTGGACAAGTCGGTCGGGATGAAAGTATTTGCCGCCAGTCTCAATGGACAGGGCGCACTGACGATTGAGGCGACAGCAAAATTTTCCGACAACAGCCTGTCGCGTATTATTCATCTGGTTGAAGATGCGCAGGAACATAAGGGGCGTGCGCAGCAGTGGATTGAACGCTTCGGTCGTCGTTATAGCCCGATGGTGCTGTTGAGTGCGATCGCCATACTGCTGTTCTCCTGGCTGTTATCGGCCGATATGCTGGTCTGGAGTGAACGCGCTGTGATCCTGCTGGTGGCGGCAGCGCCCTGTGCGTTGGTGATCTCGTTGCCGATAGCTATGGCGGCAGGGATTTCCGGTGCCGGCCGGCGCGGTATACTGATCAAGGGCGGTGCCCACCTGGAAAACCTGGGGCGTATCAGGATCATAGCCTTTGACAAGACCGGCACCCTGACTTATGGCAGACCGGCGGTGACTGACATTATTGCCCTGCAGAGAACCGAAGAGGAACTACTGGCACGGGCGGCGGCGCTGGAACAGTTTTCACAGCACCCGTTAGCGCGTGCCATCGTCACGCACAGCAGGGAAAAACAGATTCCGGAAAAGAGCAGTACAAATTTCCTGTCGCTGATGGGAGAAGGGGTAAAGGCCGAGATCGAAGGAGAAGAGTGGTATATCGGCAAACCGCAGATTTTTTATGACATGGGTGTGTCACTGGAAGCCTCGGCGGAGCAGTTTAGCGCCCTGCAGGCCGAAGGCAAAACGGTTGTTCTGCTGGGCAATCGTAAGGCCATCCATGGAATAATCGCCCTGCAGGATAGCCTGCGTGATGGCGTGAAAGTTGTGCTCGAAAGTTTAGATCGAGCAGGCTTGCGAACCGTGATGCTGAGCGGGGACAACAGGGATACCGCATCGCAGATTGCCGCCAGACTTGGCATCAATGATGTGCGGGCGGAACTGAAACCTGAGGACAAGGTTCGCGCGATATTGGAGCTGGAACAGCAGGGGCCGGTGCTGATGATTGGCGATGGCGTCAATGATGCCCCGGCGCTGGCGGTGGCAACCTGTGGTGTTGCTATGGGCGCGGCAGGCAGTGATGCCGCCATCGAAGCGGCAGACATCGCCCTGATGGCCGATGATCTTGGCAAACTGGAAGAAGCCATGCAACTGGGTAAAAAAGCTCGGCGGGTGAGTTATCAGAATATCGTTTTTGCAATCATTGTTCTGGCAGTTTTAATCCCGGCCGGCGTAGCGGGTTTAATCAGTATTGCGATGGTGGTGCTGGCCCATGAGGCCAGTGAATTGCTGGCTATCGCCAATGGCCTGCGCGCTGGCCGTCAATGAAAAATATAAAAATAAACCGAGGCATGCATTGTTTAATCTCTTTGGGTTAAATTCCCCGCTGCTTGCAGCGAAAACCAGTAGCAGCGGGCTTGCCCGCGAATAGTTTGAGGTTTGACCAACCGCTTTCGCGAGCAAGCTCGCTCCTACGATTTAATACACCGTTTTCTGGCAGGGTTGCTCATATGTCTGCCAACGATAATGTCACATAATTATTCCGGCTTATGTTATTGAAGTTAAAGTTATCCTAAAACGTCCCGATAGTTTTCCTGAAATTCATTCAAAGTTTAATGCATAAAATTTATGTGTGCATTTATCATCAGGCAAGACTACATGTATAGAGGGACTAGGTGGGCAAATCAGGAAAAATAAGCGAGTGGATGATGGCGGCAAGCCTGTTGCTAACCAGTCAGGCCTGTTCTGCCGATATTGCTGTTATTGGGAACAGGGCTATAGCGATAGATTCACTCACAGCCAAACAGGTTTCAGATTTATGGCTGGGTAAGTCAAAATTTATTCCCGGCGGCAATAGACCTGTTGTTGTTGATCAGGTTTCAGGTACGCCTGTGCATGATGACTTCTACAAAAATGTTGTGAAAAAAAGTGGCAGCCAATTGAAGGCATATTGGGCGAAAGTTATTTTTTTGGGAAAAAGATCGCCACCCCTGGTGCTGGCGAATGATGCAGCTGTAATTGAATGGGTAGCATCCACTCCGGGTGGGCTGGGTTATGTGGACAGTGCATCGGTGAACGAAACAGTCAAGGTCTTATTCAGGAATCCTTGATGGTGGACAAATTTATTATCCTGTCAGGAAAAAGATAATGTCGAATATTAAAAACAGGGAGTTTTTATCAGCCGGCGTCATTCTGGCTGCCAGTATTATGTCAGCGCATGCGGTAGAGTTCGGCGTGTTTGCAGATGTAAACTACAATGATACCAGTCAGACAGGCGGCACTAACGCCTTTGCCCTTGGCGCGCTTGATTTTTATGCCATGCAGTCAATTGACGAGAAGACGCGCGCTTTTATCGAGCTGGTTTTTGAGAACAATGGAAGTCAGTTTGTTGTCGATCTTGAGCGCTTATGGATACAACGAAGTCTTAATGACAATCTAAACATCAGTGCTGGACGGTTTCATACTCCGCTGGGCTACTGGAACAGAAATTATCATCATGGCGCCCTGTTATATGATACGGCAACGCGCCCTGCATTTCTGGATTTTGAAGATGGCGCCAGCGCCATTCTGCCCCTGCATTTTGTCGGCATGCTGTTTGACGGTGAAGTACAGGCCGGTAATGGAATCCTGGGTTATGAGATCCAGTTGGGTAATGGACCTTCTTACAATACATCTGCTGGTTATGGAAGTGGTGAGATTGAGGTTAACAATATCTCTGATCAAAATAGAAGCAAGTCCCCGGGGGCGAGAATAACATATAGCTTTAATGACATGCCACTGGCGTTAGGGGTGGCGGTGATGTCAAACAGGATTGCTGAGTCTGGTTTATCCGGGAATGCATCTGGCGCGATAACCGGAGAGACACTTGTGCAACAGGTAATTACAGCTGTCGATCTGAAATACAGTGGTGACAGGGTTGATTTGATGGCCGAGTATTATCGCCTGAAAAATGATGACAAGGTTGGTGCTGCAGGCAGTCATACCGGTAATGCCTATTATATCCAGTTGGGTTACCAGATAACTGGGGCACTTAAACCCGTTTATCGTTATGAGTCTGTGGATTTTGATGATAATGATGCCTATTTTGCGATTCTGGGTGTGCAGCAGGAAAATCGTCATGTTGCGGCACTACGTTATGATCTTTCTGAAACTAATGTTCTTAAATTACAGGCGACGAGTGTTGATCCGAAAACGGGTGGTTCCTATATCGAATACGTTCTTCAATGGGCCTTTCTTATACCGTAAGAATGGCAGGCACCAGGATATTTACTGAAACCCGGTATTTTCCATCTGGGCGAAGGTAATAGATATCTGCTAATAGATACCTGGGAAACAGACTATGAAAAACAATTTACCCGTAACCAGCACCGAACGCAGCTTTGATGGTGAGCTTAGAATTGTCTCAACCACAGACAAAAAAGGCATTACGACTTATGCTAATGAACACTTTATAGCGCTTAGTGGTTTTTCTGAAGAGGAGCTTTACGGGAAAAATCACAACATTGTACGTCATCCTGATATGCCGCCTGTTGCCTTTGCGGATCTCTGGGATACGATTAAGGCTGGCAAGCCCTGGATGGGGATTGTCAAAAACCGCTGTAAGAACGGTGATTATTACTGGGTGGACGCCTATGTCACACCTGTTTTTGAAGGCAGTGAAATTGTCGGTTATCAGTCAGTACGAACCACACCTGATCGTGAGCATGTGAAGACGGCTGATGGAATATACAGAAAAATAAGGGAAAACCGGTTTTCATTTCTGGACAAGCCTGGCTGGTTGAAACTGGGAACGAAAGGCAAACTGATCGCAACCCAGGTGAATGCATTGCTGGCAGTTTTTCTTATTTTAATGGCAACTGGGACTACTCCTTCAGCAGTGCTTCTGGCAGGTATGCTGCTCGTGCTTGCCGGGACCGTTTTTGTTACTTATCAGATTATGAGGCCATGGAAAAAAGCAGCGGAGCAGGCCCGTTCTATTTTTAGTAATGATATAGCGCGTGCTGTTTATACGCGTAGAAATGACGAATTGGGTGATATGCAACTTGCCATCCTCGCATTACAGGCCAGGGTAAAAACGATTCTTGTGCGCGTTAATGATACTGTCAGTATCTTGAATGAGGCGGCCAGCACTTCGCGTACGATCTCGAAGAGTAATTCTGAAAACGCACAAAAGCAACTGGATGAGGTGTCACAGGTTGCTACGGCAATGAATGAGATGTCAGCGGCAGTGCACGAAATTGCCAACCGGGCTGATATGACCTCGCAGAATACGAGTAATGCTAAAGAAAACTCGCAGAAAGGGGCGTTGACTGCAACTGAAGCATTGGGCGCCATGGAAGCACTGGTTAAGCGTGTTGAAATTGCTGCGGATGTTATTCAGGAGCTCAGTATGGAAAGCAAAGCCATCGGTGGCATGGTGGATGTGATTCGAGATATTGCGGAACAGACCAATCTTCTTGCGTTGAATGCAGCTATTGAAGCGGCGCGTGCGGGTGAGCAGGGGCGGGGATTTGCTGTAGTTGCGGATGAAGTGCGCACACTTGCCAGCCGTACACAACAGTCCACTGGTGGAATTCAAAAAATTGTGGAACAGCTTCAGCATAGAGCTGGTGAGGCGGTGGATGAAATGAGCCGGGCCTGTGAACAGGGAAAGTCGGCAACTGAGCTGGTGGAATCGGCTGCCGAAGCCCTGGCAGAGGTTTCAGGTTCTGTAGCAGGCATTAATGACATGAATACCGAGGTGGCGGATGCGACTGAAGAACAGGGGGGCGTTGCCGAAGATATTAATCGTAATATCACCAACATAGGTGAGATGGCGGAACAGACGGTGGTTTCAGCTGCTTCGGCGAAAGAGGCCAGTGAGGCGCTGGAAAATGAAACCACCAAACTGAATGCGATGGTCTGGCAGTTTGGTGACTGACTGCCCCGGAGCTTGCTGTGACGAATATTGAACCTCCAGGGCGCCAGCTCCGTAGGGTGGGCACAAAACCTGTGCCCACCCTACATGACTTGCGGCGGGTAGATTCATTTCAGACAGTCGATACCTTTTTTTCATTAGCCACTTTCTCTCCTGCAAGAGGTTGTGGTTTCTGAATGGCATAACCCTGTGCGTAATCAATGCCAATCTCTTTTAGAGTTTTCGAGATTTTCTGGGTCTCTACATATTCAGCAACAGTTTTGAATCCGGCAATATGACCAATGTTATTGATCGATTCAACGATAGCACGATCAATGGGGTTTTTTTCTATATTACGGATGAATGAGCCATCAATTTTTAGAAAGTCGATATCCAGAGTCTTCAAATAAGAAAATGAACTCAATCCGCAGCCAAAATCATCCAGTGCAATCAGGCAGCCCAGTTCCTTTATGCGATTGACGAAATCAATAGCTGTCCTGAAGTTGGCGATGGCCGCAGTTTCGGTTATTTCAAAGCAGATGGATTTGGGAATTAGTTTATACTTTGATAATAGTGTCTGGACAAAATCAAACAGGCTGTTATCGCTAAGGGATTGACCGGACAGGTTAATGCTGATGAAATGTTTTTCATTTGATGAGCTGCTTTTCATATTGCTTAAATATGCAAAGGAAGTATCGATTACCCAACGGTCGATAGCCGACATCTTTTGGTAACGTTCAGCTGCGGCAATGAATGTTCCCGGAAGGACAATGCGCCTTTTATCTTTCAGGCGTAGGAGATATTCATAGTGTGAAGAATCTTCTCCATTTAGTGGTATAATTAGCTGTTGATAAAGCAGGAAATGATTGTTTTCAAGCGCGATATCGATACGGTTGGCCCAGTCCATTTCCTTGCGTCTTCGTCGCATTCCGGCGTCTTCATTTTTATAAATTTGTATGCAATTTCGTCCCTGGTCTTTTGCTGCATAGCAGGCCAGGTCTGCGGCGCTCAGGAGTTCGTCTGGACTCATGCTTGATTTGTCTATTGTGACAATACCTATGCTGACACCGATACTAAAAAACCTGTTGCTCCAGACAAATCGGAACTCATTGACAAGCAGGCGTAAATCATCAGCAATGATTTTTGCCTGTTTTAAGCTGCAGTTTTCCAGTAAAACACAAAACTCATCGCCACCCAGTCTCGCCAGCGTATCTCTTCCACGTATTCGAGCATGTAAAAGGGCGGACAATTGTTTGAGTAATTGATCGCCGGCGGAATGTCCGCAGGTGTCGTTGACGACTTTGAACTGGTCGAGGTCAAGGTAAAGCAGGACATCGACGGTTTTACCTTTTTTTACCCTGGCTACAGCACGTTCAAGGCGGCGCTCAAACTCGGAACGATTTACCAGACCGGTGAGACCGTCATGAAAAGCAAGGTGTTCAATAGCGGCTTCAGCTGCGCGTTGCGAGCGACGGATGGCGGCTTCGCGCAGTTCACGTTCAATGGCGGGAACAAGTCGGGTCAGATTGTCTTTCATGATGTAATCATGGGCGCCGGCTCTCATTGCATCAACGGCAACATCTTCACCAATGCTGCCGGAAACGATAATCACGGGGATGTCGAGATTGATGTTTTTTATTATGCCGAGCACAGCGTTGGAATCAAAGCCAGGCATATTATGATCAGTGATGATGACATTCCATGTTTTATGCAGGAGTGTTTTCTTTAGTGTGCGCCTGTTGTCAATCCGCAGGTGCTCAGTTTGGTAGCCTCCCTTGTTCAATTGCCGTAACAGTAACAGGGTATCATCTTCAGAGTCTTCAACAATAAGTACGCGCAATACCTTCTTCACAGGTTTTTCTCCTGTTGTTGCTTGACTATGTGTTTGCAGTGCAATTGAGAACCAGCCAGTAAAGTCCGAGTTGTCCGACAGCTTCGATGAATTGTTCAAAATCGACAGGTTTTCTGATATAGCTATTGGCGCCACTATCATAGCTATCGATAATATCGCGATCTTCATTGGATGAAGTAAGGATGACAACAGGAATATTACGGGTTCTGTCATTGTTTCGTAATTGTTTCAGAACCTCATGACCGTCGATTTTAGGAAGTTTAAGATCAAGCAGGACAAGCTGGGGAAGGGTTTCAATTTTTAGATGCTGATATTTCCCCTGGGCAAATAAATAATCCAGTGCTTCTGCGCCGTCACGGGCAATATCAATGCGGTTGGCTATCTGGTTTTTTTTCAGCGCGCGCAGGGTCAGCGCCTCGTCGTCAGGATTGTCTTCAACAAGCAAAATAACCTTCTGGTTATTGATATCCATCGTTGCTGTGTCCAGGCTTTGATTTTTATTAAGTTACAGGGCTTCTTTTAGCCATTGGTGCAAGCAGGAGTAACCATGTGTTTGCTCGAGATGTTGTTGATACAAACAGAATGTTCAGTTAACCCGGCTTTAATATTGTTGGTAATAATAATAGGAGAGTCTTTATAGAATAAAAGTAATTTATTTTGTGTGCTTATTTAATGTGTTCAACGCAAAGGCGCGAAGACGCCAGGGTCGCAAAGGATTTAAATTAAAATAACAGGGTTAATCATCGAATCAGGAGATAAAATATCCATGGATATTAAATGGACATTAATCTCTGCGGGTTCAGATTGTTCCTTCGACTAATACTCCGTAGCTTGCTGCGGGGTGGTTTATTTTTAGGGGCTAATCTGTAAATTGCTTATCGGCCTGTTGTCAGGCCAACAGTAGCGTAGGGTGGGCACGGGGTTTGTGCACCACAGGTGCTTCCTTCGGTTGCCCATACAGGGAACAAGTTGTTTTAATCCCTACAGGTTAAATTCCCCGTTGCTTGCAGCGAAAATCAGTAGGAGCGGACTCGCCCGCGAATGGTCCGAGGTTCATCCAACCGCTTTCGCGAGCAAGCTCGCTCCTACGATCTAATACCCGGTCCGCTTGCGGCGGGGTTGTTTATTTAATGAATGCTTTGCGACACTGGCGTCTTTGCGTTAATAGTTTTTACGAACAGCCTATTTTTCAATGATATCTCGCAGTTCCTGAAGTTTTTTCGACAGGGTTTCCTTGAGATCGAGTTCGATGCCGGCCATACAGCGCGCCAGCATTTCATTCAGGTAGTCATCCATCTCGATCTGAATGGCTTCAAGTCTGTTAATGAACTCCTGCTTGCGTTCATCACTGATTTCAACTGCTTCCTCTACTGCAGTTTCATCTTCAGCAAACAGGGGCAGAGGTTCCTGTTCGGCGCCGGGTACGACAATGTCGTCGAGTATGGGGACGGCAAGGTCTTCATCGTTGAGGTTGTCGTGATCCACTTTGTACTCCAGTGAGGGTTCTGATAGCGGTTTGGCGCCCTTTGGGTTGTAATGTTTCTGGTTGTCAATGCGTGAACCGGCCAGGCTTTCCCGCGCGGCGCTGAGTTTGGTTTCGCTTTCTTCGAGCAGCGTGTGGATGGATTCCAGCGCATTCACCAGTGAGGCCTGGGAATCGTGCATTTCTTTCAGTTCTTTTTCCTTGTCGATACGCTTGCTCATAATCAGCCTGCCAGTTCATGGGTTTGTAGTTCGTAACCACGTTCGCGGTAAAATTTGAAACGTTCGCGGGCGGCCTTGCGTTGTTGTTCATCAGCGCCAACAATTTCGGCCACGCGTTCAAAGCGACTGAAAAATGGCGGCACCGTCTGATCCAGGTTGATCAGCAACTGATGATGGCTTGCCAGTTCGGCATCGGGACTGGTTTCGTGACCAATAATGACCGGGCTGTCATTTAACGCATCCTGACCGTGTGTCTGGTGAGGAACAAAGCTGCCATCACGGAAGGTCCAGAGCAGCTTGTCCAGTTGCAGGGTCTGCTGCTGGCCAGCGGTGTGAATATAGATAGCGTGTTTCAGGCCATAGGCTTTTTCCGCCAGTCGGCAGGCGGTACGCTCAGCCGCATCTGGTTTATTGCTGGTGAGGATGTAAAAATCGACACGGGTCATGGCAGTTGATAACTTTTTCCGCACTGGTTGAGCAGGTACTGCGTCAGCAGAGCGACCGGACGGCCCGTTGCACCCTTGTTGCTGCCGCTTTCCCAGGCGACGCCGGCGATATCCAGGTGCGCCCATTTGAATTTCTTGCTGAAGCGGGAAAGAAAGCAGGCCGCGGTAATGGTGCCGGCTTCACGGCCGCCGATGTTGGCCACGTCAGCGAAGTTGCTCTTGAGTTGTTCCTGATATTCTTCCCACAGCGGCATTTGCCAGGCGCGATCACCGCTGTCGTTGCCCGCATCCAGCAGCGAGTGGGCAAGCCTGTCATCATTACTGAGTAGGCCGGAGGCATGTTTGCCCAGGGCGATAACGCAGGCGCCGGTGAGGGTGGCGACATCGATGACTGCCCGGGGTTTGAATTTCTCACTGTAGGTGAGCGCGTCACAGAGGATCAGCCGGCCCTCAGCATCGGTGTTGAGCACTTCGATAGTCTGCCCCGACATGCTGGTAACGATATCGCCGGGTTTGCTGGCGGCGCCATCAGGCAGGTTTTCGCAGCTGGGGATGATAGCGATAACATTCAGTGGCAGCTTCAGTTCCGCCACTGCGGCCATGGCGCCGATAACTCCGGCGGCGCCGCACATATCGAATTTCATTTCATCCATGGCGGCTGATGGTTTGATGGAAATACCGCCGGAGTCGAAGGTGATTCCCTTGCCCACCAGCACGATGGGTTTGTCGGTCTTTTTGCCGCCCTGGTAGTTCATTTCTATCAGCTTTGGCGGCTGGCGGCTGCCTTTGGCGACCGAGAGCAGGGCCCCCATTCCCAGCGTTTCCATCTGCTTTTGGCCCAGTGCGCGGACTTTCAGTTTGCTGGACTGCTTCGCCAGTTTCGTCGCCTGAGCAGCCAGATAGGTTGGCGTACAGATGTTGCCCGGCAGATTGCCCAGTTCGCGCGCCAGCGCGCTGCCGGCAGCGATGGCGCGGCCGATGGCCAGACCCTGTTTAGCCGTTTTGAGCTCGCGCGCGCCAGGAATGGTAAAGATGATTTTACGCAGAGCAGGGGCGTTGTCTTTTTCGCTTTTGAGATGATCAGCGCGGTAGCGGCTGTGCTCGATGATTTCCACCGCCTGACGAATTTTCCAGCCGCTGCCGTGCTCGCCGATGTTTAGTTCGGTAAGAAAGCTGACAGCGTCACGGGCGCCGGATTTGAGCAGGGCCTCACTGGCGGTTTTCAATGTCTTACGGTAAGCGCTTTCGCTAAAATCTTTTTCCCTGCCGCAGCCGACCAGCAGAATCCGCTCGCAGGCGCTGCCGTCCACATGATGTAACATCAGGCTTTGCCCGGCCTTGCCGTCCATGTCTCCGGATTTCAGTATTTTCGTTAGCTGACCGTTGCAGGCTTTGTCCATTTTTTCGGCTGAGGAGCTGAGCTTGCGGCGCTCGAATACGCCGAGCACGACACAGGCGCTTTTCTGTTGTTCAGGAAGGGCGCTTTTGATACTGATATCCATGTTTGATTCCTGTCTTTATTTGAAAATGGAACGGGCCGTCAGTGGAATGACGAAAAACTTAACTGGTTTCCATCCATAAAGGATAACTCTCGCCAAGACGCAAAGATCGCAAAGTTCTAACTTATTGTTAGTAAAGCATATTAAAATTTTTTCTTAGCGCCTTTGCGTCTTTGCGAGAAAAATATCTTCATTTACAGATGGACGCTAACTATAACAGGCACGGGGACGATTTCGTAGTTCCCCCGCGCTTTTACAGGGCAAGAGCATATTAATTTCCTTGCCTGAAGCGCAAGCTTCTTTTGAAATACAAAACACGGTTGCGCTTGTGGCAAATATCAGGGCAGGGAGGGTTTGTAGCCAAAACCAATACGATAGTAGTATTCAGTGATGGTTTTTCCTGCTAACCCGAAATCGTTTTTATATATGGGTAAAGCAAGTGGGGTTGGCGACAGTTTTTCGAAATAGGGCTTTAATCGGCTATCACTGAGGTCAGAACTTGAGCGCGACAGCATGATGAGGGTATCGCCCTTTAATTCAGCGGCCGGGTTCCAGTAGGCAAACATCAGGTGGTTGCCTGTCACCCGCAATTTATTGTTGTCGCCAAGAAATTCTTCTGTGCCGTAATATGACAGTTTGCTGGAGATAAAATACTTGTCCATTCCGGTCACAACAATCCTTCCTGCATCTTCAGGTAGCTGCTTTTGTATGGCCAGTACATTGCGAGCGACCTCGGGCCAGCCTAAATGGTTGGCAGTCCCTCGGGGAAAATCAACCCCGGGCAATCCGATGCTGATAAAATGTAAAAGAATAGCGTAAACGCCTGTCAGTGTGAAAAGCAACGGGATGGTGAATGTCCTGAGTAGCAGACCAATCCCACGCCAGCGTAATTTGCCTGCATTGACGACCAGCCATGCGAGCATTGGCAGCAGTGCTATCCATAATGGACCAGTCCAGTTATGGCGCGGTTCGTTTTCTAGCGCATTCCATACGAACACGCTCATTGGCACGAGCAGAAAACTGCCGATAAACAGTCGAAGCCGAGGAGTAAACGGCGATGGCAAGGATGCATTTTTAGCTGCGGGATTTGCAGTAAACAGATAGGGTAACGCAAGCAGCGGCAGCGGTGTGACGATGGCCAGAATATTGGTCAGCATTTTGCCTAAGAATAACTGTGGTGGGGCATCAAAGCGATCGCTGGACTGAAATGCAAAGGAAGCCCAGTCATTTGTTGCATTCCAGTAAATAACCGGCGAGAAAATCAGCAGTGCAATAATAACGGCGATGTAAGGTTCTTTTCTTAATAGCTGTCGGCGTGACTGGGAATCAATCACAACAAACAGCAGTGCAGCCGGTGCCAGCAGTGCAATGGTGTACTTGGAAAGCATGCCGATCCCCATTGCCAGGCCCACCCCATACCAGGCACGGGCTTCATTATTAACCAGGGCACGATAAAAAAAATACAGCGCCATCACCCAGGCCAGCGAGAGGGGTGCATCGGGTGTAATCAAAAAACCGGCGCCCAGGAAAAAATAGGGCAGCAACAGGGCGAAGGCGCTGGCCAATACCGCACTGGTCTGTTCGACCTGCAGGCGCGCATAACGGTAGAAAATAAATATAAATAACAGTCCGTAAACAAATGCGCCGAAACGGGTGCCCCAGGCATTGTGTCCGAATAATGCTTCACCGGTGTAGATGGTGGCCGCAACCAATGGCGGGTGATCAAGATAACCCGGTGACAGATGTTGCGCGTAATTCCAGTAGTAGGCTTCCTGGGGAATTACTTCCATAGCGCCGAAAAACACCAACCGCAGCGCAAAACCACATGCAACCAGTGTAATGCCTATGCTGAGCCAGTTTGAGGAGTGAATGGAACGGTTGAGTATCAGGCTGCTGCTGTAACTGCCAATCAGTACAGCGGTTAAAATGCCCAGCCCCAGTGCCGACGAGTCTGGCAGGCCAAAGTGCGCCAGGCTGGCAATGCTGCCGCCGCGAATAGCAATTTGTACCGGCATGTAAACAACAACAGACACTGCCTTTTGCAAGATAGTAGTGCCTGTCATTATTGCAGTTGATTTATCGATGCCTGACAGACGCAGCAGCAGTAACAAAAAGCCTGCCGCGAAAAACCCGCTGATATGAGAGAAGGCGATTGAGTGACCGGAAAAAAACAGGCTGAATGAAACAACGAGGTCGGTGGTTATTGTCAGACCGGCGACGGGATAACTACCCGTTCCAGGCACAATAGCCGGTGTGCGTGTTTCAGAATACAGTTGTTTTAATGTTTGCAGCATTCAGCTTACTCTAAATAAAGTCAGTGAGAACAGTTGGAATCTGGCATCAGAAAATCAGGCTGTCTTTGGTTTTTTCCAGGTGTAAACGGAGGTTACCGCGTAGTTCCACACAGCACCTACAATAATGCCGGACAGTGAGGCAAGAACCCAGGTTGTCTCCTGTGCGAAGATATAAGTAGCGATGCCGATGTTGCCCAGTGCGCCGACGCTGCAGGCCAGAGTGAAGGATATCCAGCCCCTTATCCATGCCCAGCCGCGCAGACGCATATCGCGATAAGTCAGGATATTGTTCAGGGCATAGTTGCTGGTCATCGCGATTAGTGTTGCGGTTGTCTGCGCAACGGTGAACGTCACATGCATGTAATCCAGCATCAGCCACACGGTCAACATGTGGACAACAACGCCTACGCCGCCAACCAGGGTAAAGGCTACAAAGCGCACGGGAATAATATGGCCGATCAGTTTATCAAGCAACAACATGAAATATTCCCATGCTGCCTGGCTGTCGAGCTTGCTTTCACCGGCCTGACGTGAGCGGAACTCGTAAGGCAGTTCGCGATAACGCAGCGGTTCTTTGGAGGATGCAAAAATGTCCAGCAGGATTTTGAAGCCAATGCCGGACAGATTGTGCATGCGGTTTTCAAATGCGCTGCGGCGTATCATAAAAAAACCGCTCATCGGATCAGTTAAGTCGGCGTGTAATACCGCGTGGCTCAGGTGGGTTGCCAGGCGGCTTATTTTTGCACGTGACTCATGCCAGTCTCCCAGACCGCCGCCTTCAATATAACGGCTGCCGGAAACTACATCGAGATTTTCTTTTTTGATAACTTCCAGCATGCTGGCCAGCAACTTTTCATCATGTTGTAGATCACCGTCAATCACCGCGCAAAAGGGCGCCGAACTTGCCAGTATGCCTTCAATGGCGGCAGATGAGAGTCCGCGCCTGCCAACACGTTGCAAAATGCGGACACGCGGGTCACGTTTGGCTATTTCACGGATTTGACTGGCCGTACCGTCCGGGGAGTCATCATCAACGAAGATCACTTCCCATCTATGTTCTCCCAGCGCGTCTTCCAGACTTTTTATCATGGGGATAACATTCGGGTGCTCGTTATAGGTCGGCACAATGACGGAAAGCTCTATGATATGGTCTGAATACGTCATATATTATTTTAAAAAGGTATTATTAAAATGGAGGGCAGCTGTTTTCTGGTTGTAATTATAGCGCCTACGAATAGCCATGAAGGAGCCGCACAAATAAATAATGTTTTCAAGGGTTTATTGCACATAGGCCTGGCTGGTTCTATGTTCTGTATTTACTGCATGCATTTTTCTTCAGGCAGGAAATATCGGGTTGATGGTGTATAAAATATTGACAACGCCGGTACTTGTTTGATTCGCAATTTCGGCAACTGTCGGGATAAAAAGTTCCATAAATAAAGCCCTGGTTTTGGCAATGGCTCATATTCGAGGCCGGCTGTGCCAGGTGAAAATGCGTTCGTGAAATCACTCATTGGCTAAATCGCCTTTTACTTCTCTGGATATCTGATCGATACGGGCGATTTATAATGATCCTGACCTGATGCTTTAAGTAGCGACTGGTAAAAAGGCATGCGCCTGTGTACTCTATAAAATGTGTTTTAAAACATAAGTTTCAGGCGCGATTTTGATTATTACCCGTTATCTACTCAAGGAAATTTTCCATACTCTGCTGGGGGTTGTGCTGGTGCTGACCCTGATTGCGGTCAGTGTGCAGATGGTCGGGAATTTGGGTAAAGTTACCGCCGGGGTGATTCAGCCGAGCGCCCTGATGTTGTTGCTGGGGCTGAACATGTTCAGCCTGATTACCTTTATTTTGCCGCTGGCACTGTATCTTGCTGTTCTTCTATCACTGAGTCGTCTTTATCGAGATAGCGAAATGACCGCGATTGCCGCCTGTGGCATCGGGCCATTTCATATTATGCGCACGGTGCTTATTCTTGGAGTCTTCTTTGCACTGGTGCAGGGTGCTTTTACACTGTATTTAACGCCCTGGTCGGAAGTGCATTTTTCACGTTTGACCGAGAAGTCAAAGCGCGGCGGTGATATTGAAGGTGTGATGCCGGGCCGTTTCAATGAACTGAGCGGTGCGCAAGGTGTTATTTATGTGCAGGAAATCGACCCCGAGACAGGTGAGCTGGAAAATGTTTTTCTGCAAATGCAGCAGAAACCGGACCGCCAGAAAGGCGGCGCAGAGCAGTTTACGGTAGTAGCCAAACATGCCTACAAGATTCACGATGAAAAAACCGGTGATCAGTTTCTGATTCTGGAGCAGGGTTCACGCTATGAAGGTGTACCCGGTGATCAGCATTTTGCCATACTGGATTTTGAAAAACATGGTATTCGTTTGCAACCGAAGCCGGTAGTTATTCGGGAACGTCGTCACCGCACGATCCCCAGCCGGGAGCTGTTCGGTTCGGGGAGGAAGGATTATCAGCTCGAGCTGCGCTGGCGTATTTCCTCCGCCCTGCTTTGCATCGGTCTGGCGATGCTGGCCGTACCCCTGAGTCGTACCTCCCAGCGCCAGGGACGTTACGGCAAACTGGCCATCGCCATGCTGCTGTATATCCTGTTCACCAATTTTCTGAATGTTGTGCGTGGCTGGCTTCAGGGCGAAAAAATTCCACTCGAACTGGGTTTCTGGTGGGTGCATGCGCTGCTGATTATTCTGTCGCTGGTGTTGTTGCTGACACAGTTTGGCATACGGCCGCGGTTTACGCGCCGCAAGCAAAGGGTGGCTGAATGAAAATACTGGATCGCTATATTGGCCAGGTGGTGACCCAGACTGTGCTGGCGGTAGTGACAGTGCTGGTAGTGCTGTTTGGCATGATCAGTTTTGCCAACGAGGCGGATAAAATCGGACGTGCTGATTACACCATTGGCATGGCGGTTATTTATACCCTGCTGAAATTGCCGTTGCAGCTTTATCAGTTGTTTCCACTGAGCGTCCTGCTCGGTACCATGATGGGGCTGGGTCTGCTTTCCAGTCACGGTGAGCTGGTAGTGGTACGTGCTGCCGGGGTCTCTATCACGCGCATCATTGTTGCGGTGATGAAATCCATGGCTCTGTTGATCCTGCTGGTGATTTTTATTGGTGAAATGGTAGCGCCGCCTGCCTATCAGTATGCCGTGCATTCACGGGTCAAGGCCATGGCGGGCAAGATTAGCCTGAATACCGATTACGGCCTCTGGGCGCGTGACGGCGACATGTTTATCCATGTACGGCGGGTGGAAAATGACGGCCGTCTGATCGATATTCGCCTGTATGATTTCGATAAGGATACGCGCAAAATGCGTTTCGTCCTGAGTGCAGAAACAGGCGTATTTGACGGTCAGCAGTGGCGATTGTCGAAAGTGAGCAAGGGCGTGATCGAACCGGACCGGATTGTAGTCAAAGGGATAGGGGAACTCAGATGGCAGTCCCTGCTGGATCCGGATTTGATCAACATTGTCTCGGTCGGACCGGATGAGCTGTCTTCGTTCAAATTATGGGACTATATCCGGTACCTGAAAGACAACGGTCTCGAATATGAACAGTATGAGCTGGCGCTGTACAACCGCCTGTTTATGCCGCTGGCCATCATTGCCATGGTGCTGATTGCGGTGCCCTTTGTGTTTGTTTCCCAGCGCCACAGCAGTATCGGCCAGAAGGTTGTGATTGGTTTTCTAATTGGGATTGTCTTTTATATCGCCAATCGTCTAATCGGCCAGATGGGACTGGTCTATGATTTTCCGCCAATGCTGGCGGCGGCCCTGCCAACCTTGCTGGTGATAGCCGCCGCCGGTTTCCTACTTCGGCGCCTTCGCTGAGGCAGTTTCTTCACGCACGTCCAGCACCTGGGTCTGGGTGAAACGGTCGCGCCAGGAATTTGGCCAGTGATCGACAATCAGCCAGAGGCTGCCCGGTGCGAGAAGAACCGCGCAGGGCAGGGTCTCCAGTTTTTGCAGAACGGCGGGCAGGTGATCGGCGCCGGGGCTGCTGCAGAGAAAGACTCCGAGACCAAACACCACCCAGGCGGGCAGGCCGGTAATAAAACGCAGCAACGCTTGCCATAGCGTAACGGCCCGGCCGTCTTCCTGTTGCAGGCGGATTTTCCAGGCGCGCATACCCAGAGTTTGACCCCCGTGGGTCCAGAACCAGGCGAAGAACAGGAAGCTGACCATGAACAGCCAGGTGGTGACGAAAGGATTGCCGCTGCGGGTGGCCTCACCACCGGTGAACAGAGTGACCGGTGCGGTGGCGAAAATCAGCAGGGCGATAAGCAGCAGGCTGTCATAGCTCATAGCGGCGAAACGGCGCAGCAGACCGGCATATTGGGGCGTGGTTTTAACGGGTTTTTTCATAAAGCGGGCAGGTCAGGGATGAGAAGGATTCCGTGCGTATGGTACGGTTTCCCGCCGCATCTGTATAGCCCGCGTAAATTAACGCAGAGAACGCAGAGGCGCAGAGAACGCAAAGATTTTAATCGCTTTGAGTCTAATCCCCCGCAACTTGTTGCGAAGCGCTATTGTAGCGGCAGCTTCTACCCTACGGCTGCACTATGAGCCGCACATGTTCGCCTGAAGGCGAAGCTACAACTAATACCCATAGCTTGCTGCGGGGGAAGTTCATTAAAAAACTCCGCGTTCTTTGCGCCTCTGCGTTCTCCGCGTTATTTTGCCGTGTTTCATTTTGCCGGGATCCAGGCCAAGTTCCACTCTGGTACCGAATCTGTAGTATCATCGCGCTTTCATTCAAGCCTGTTCAATCCAGAGATGAGACCCATGCTGCAATTGCGAGGCGGTTCCGCTTTATCCGCATTCCGACTGAA
>JASBTR010000022.1 GCA_030148325.1 Gammaproteobacteria bacterium | reverse complement strand
TGACATCTACGAACATATTGTCTGGACCAAAGAGGGCTTTAATAATATTTTGAATGTCTGCCCGGAGTTACAGGCACGCACTGTGGTACTCAATGGCGTCTCCAAGGCCTATTCCATGACCGGCTGGCGCATCGGCTATGCCGCCGGACCGGCGCTACTGATTAAAGCGATGAAAAAAATACAGTCGCAAAGCACCTCGAACCCCACTTCGATTTCCCAGGTCGCCGCGCAGGCGGCACTGGAAGGGCCACAATCCTGTGTCAGTGACATGCTCAAAGCCTTCAAAAAACGTCACGACCATGTGGTGGAACGGCTTAACCGAATTGAAGGAGTCAGCTGTCTGCCCGCTCAGGGAACCTTCTATGCCTTTCCTGAAATTAGCGGCCTGATTGAACGACTGCCGGTTAACGATGACGTTGAACTCACCAGCTACCTGCTGGAACAGATCGGCGTGGCCCTGGTACCCGGTTCAGCCTTTGGCAGCCCCGGTTACATGCGCCTGTCCTTCGCTACCAGCATGGCAAATCTGGATGAAGCGTTGAATCGACTGGAAGGAATCAAGTAAAAACGCTTTTTTTGCCTTATATTTTACACATTAGTTTCATATAGTATCTCCCTGAACACATTTCTCGGGGGCTGACATGGATGTCAAACACACCTCGGCCTGCGCATCTGCGCATGGTCATCACCTTGCCTCGGCCTGTAAAGGCACCAGTCTGATGGATATCCTGACGACGATGGCCATCGCCTCCGTTCTTTTCGGCTTTGGTATTCCCAGCTTTCAAAGTTATATGGTCAACAGCCGGCTTGTCAGCAATATTAACCTGTTATCTCGAAGCCTGGCGCTGGCGCGCAGCGAAGCGGTTAAACGGGAAACGCCTGTGGTTATATGCAAAAGTCAGAATCAACAAAACTGCACCACGGCAGGCAACTGGCGGCAGGGCTGGATTATATTCGAGGATCGGCTGCCCGACCGGCAGCGAGATAAAAATGAACCCCTTATATTTGCAAAAGCTGCGCTGCCAGCTCCAGTTAACCTGGACTATGCGGCATTCCGATCGTCAAATTTCATTGCCTTTCGGGCAACCGGAATCACCAAAACCAATGGTACCTTTACGCTTTGCTACAACCAGGACGCAGATTCCGCGCGGGCACTGATTCTGTCCAAAACCGGCCGCGTTCGCTTCAGTCGAACCCGTGCCGATGGCCGTCCATTGCGCTGCCCGGCAGAAAAATAGGCATAAAAACATCACTTTATTAAGCCCCGCTATTGACCCGGGAGCAGTGCGTCAGTAAAATTCGCGCCTATTCCCCTGTAGCTCAGTTGGTAGAGCAAATGACTGTTAATCATTGGGTCCCTGGTTCGAGCCCGGGCAGGGGAGCCAGAACAGAAAAGCCCGCAATTTGCGGGCTTTTTTCTGCCTGAGAATCCTCACTGACCCAGATGCGGGTATTAACTCAGCACCTGACTCAGGGTTTCAAATTGTTCAGATATTCTCTGAAATCATCTTTTAGCTCCGGGTGCTTCAGGGCAAATTCCACCGTTGCTTCAAGGTAACCCAGCTTGCTGCCACAATCATAGCGTTTGCCGGTAAATTCGTAGGCCAGAACCCGTTCCAGATCCAGTAGCTTGGCAATCGCATCGGTAAGCTGGATTTCACCGCCTGCGCCCCTGCCGGTGGTGTTCAGCAATTGCATGATCCGCGGAGTCAGAATATAACGGCCAACAACGGCCAATGTCGACGGGGCTTCAGACGGAAGCGGTTTCTCAACAATGGTCTCGACCTTCGAAACGGCAGGTTCAATCTCGGTTACCTTGACGATACCGTATTTGTCAGTGTCTTTCGGCTCGACGTTTTCCACCCCAACAATACTGCTGCCATGACTTTCATACTGTTCCACCATTTGCGCCAGCGAACTCTTGCCATTGCCGTCGATCAGATCATCGGCCAGAATAACCGCAAAAGGTTCCTGATCCACCGCCGGCTGGGCGCACAGAACGGCATGTCCCAGGCCTAGCGCTTCCGCCTGGCGGATAAAAATGCAGGACACATGGCCGGGTACGATATTACGCACCAGTTCCAGCAATTTATCCTTACCTCGCGCTTCCAGTTCAGTCTCAAGTTCATAGGCCTTGTCAAAATGATCCATGATGGAATTCTTGTTGCGGCCGGTAATAAATATGAGCTGATCTATGCCTGCTTCAATCGCCTCTTCAACGGCATATTGAATCAGCGGTTTATCAACTACCGGTAACATTTCCTTGGCATTCGCCTTGGTGGCGGGAAGAAAGCGGGTACCCAGGCCCGCTACAGGAAAGATGGCTTTTCTAATTTTTTTCATGTAAAACTACCATGTTCGTAATGATGAATCGGAGATGATAAGGGCACAATAAGTAAAACAGGGAACCCGGTATATAGTTAAGGAAACTCTGATTAATTCCGCCGTTCATGGTGAGCCTGTCGAACCATGAACGGTAACCATTGTAAAATCATAGTGTTATATATTCTGCCCTTCGACAAGCTCAGGGCGAACGGAATTAATCAGAGTTTCCATAATTTGTTAAGTGTAGGTTTTTCGCTGCAAACAGCGGAGAATTAACCCCTCAGAGATTAAATTATTACACCAGTAAATCGGCACGCCGGCATTTTCCTTTACCCAGATGCAGTAAATATTACAGCCCCATAACTTTTAGATAAACAAAAGGGCACCTTATTTTATTATTAGACGCCCTTCTGTTATTTTCGATATCTCAACAGGCAATCAATCAGACACCGCGGCCTCGTTATTGACGATCAACAGATTAGCGCGATTTTTCTCAATCAGCTTCGATCCGATGCCCCTGATATTTTTCAGTTCCTCTATTGATTTGAACGGCCCGTATTTCTCACGGTAACTGACGATTTCAGCCGCTTTTCTATCGCCAACACCCTTGATATTCAGTGCAAGGGTCTGGGCATCAGCTGTATTGATATCAACAGGTTCTGCCAGCACCCCAAAACTCAGGGCAAGAAACAGGGAAGTGAGAGCAGTTAATAGTTTTTTCATGGCGAGACTCCTTTCTCGTTATTTACGTTATGTTTAGTACCTTAGAAAGGATTTTCTGCGTATTTTGCGGAAAATCATTTCGTCAAGGTACTTATCCGGTTCATCTGGGTTACGAAGTAATAGCGTGCGTTCCGTAAACCCCGTTTTCTATTCTGCCACGTCCGTACAGGCAGTCAACCAAAAAATTGTGTCTTATCCTTATTCCTGCATGAGTTTCATCCTTCGGTCACAGATGAGCTGGAATCCAGTTATCGTCCATCTGGATTCCGGCTAAAATCATGCCGGAATGACGGGGTAACAGGCATATCCTGGCGCCTGATTATCCAATTTCCTGCTCAATCGCCGCCAGCGCCGCCATAGGATCAGGCTGTTGGGTGATCGGCCGGCCAATTACCAGATAATCTGAACCCGCAGCAATGGCCTCGGCCGGCGTCATGATCCGAGTCTGATCCCCCGCATCAGCTCCTTTAGGGCGAATACCCGGCGTCACCAGTTTAAAGGACGGATCGATATGCTGACGCAGCATGGCCACTTCCAGTGGCGAACACACCACCCCGTCGATACCCGCCTCCTGCGCCAGCAGCGCCAGTCGCCGGACATACTCTTTGGCATCACCGGTAAGCCCTATCTGTTCGAGTTCTGCCGGACCCATGCTGGTCAGGATCGTCACCGCAATCAGCAACGGCCGATGATCGGAGTTATCAATAGCCTCTCGTGCAGCAGCCAGCATGCGCCCGCCACCCAGGGCATGCACATTCAGCATCCAGACGCCCAGTCCCGCAGCCGCCTGACATGCTTTGGCCACTGTATTCGGGATATCATGGAACTTGAGATCCAGAAACACGTCAAAACCCTGCGCCACCAGTTTTGAAACAAATGCCGGTCCGGCTGCAGTAAACAGTTCCTTACCGACCTTGACCCGGCAACGGGCAGGATCGAGTTGAGCAAGCAGCACATTCGCCGCCTCCGCATCTGGATAATCCAGCGCAATAATAATTCGTGATTTTTCCACTTATTTTCCTTCTATCCCCTGAACGGGTTTGACCGTGTTCCAGCATTTACAACCTGGGCATTGCCAGTGCAGCGTTCTGCCATTGAAGCCGCAATGATGGCATTGATACATGGGTTTGTTTTTCAGAACATCACTGGTGACATTTTTCAGCACCAGCAGTTTATCTTTAACTTCATCCTTGACGCGCTCGAGGTTGAGATCGATCAAACGTTCAATACCAAATACGGAGGGCGTATGTTTAAGAAAATCTGTAACAAATTTTTCAGCGGCTTCTTCACCTTCTGCTTCGTGAATCAACTCGGCCAGCTCCAGCACCACCGCGATGCTACTGTGATTATCTAACAGTCTTTGCAGATAGCGCCTGAATTCATCCCTGCGCCCCAGAACCTGGTAACAGCGTTTTATCAATGGCAGTGCCTCAGGAATAAAATCGGCGTCCTGTTGCTCTACCCGCTGCGCTGCACGCAAAGCGGATTTGGCATCGCCAGCGCTAATTTCAATATCAGCCTCCAGCAGACTGGCGCGCACACAGCTTCGCTCTTCATTCAGGGCTTTCTTCAGCAGTTTCAATGCTCGCAGAGGTTCGCCCTGTGCGCGCACCTGTTCCGCCAGCTCACAATAAAACTGAGCGATACTGACGCCCAGATCCTTGCCCATACGAAGTTCATATTTTTTTGCTACCTGGATAGCGTTCTGCCATTCTTTCTCCTGCTGATAGATGTCCAGCAACAATTTCAGCGCTGAGTGATGACGTTGATCACTTTCAGCCAGTTCCGACAATAATGTCTCGGCACGGTCCAGCAAGCCGGCACGCATGTAATCCTGTCCCAGCTCAAACAATGCCTGTATGCGCTCGTCTTTTTTCAGTGTTGGTCGGGCAATCAGGTTCTGGTGAATACGAATAGCCCGATCGACTTCACCACGCCGTCGAAACAGGCCCCCCAGCGCCAAATGGGTTTCAACCGTATTACTGTCCACATCGAGCATCTGAATAAAGGTGTCAATCGCCTTATCCGGCTGCTCGTTTAAAAGATAATTCATGCCCTTCAGATAATCAGCAGGAATGTCAGCGCGGCCCCGTTCAGTTTTCACCGATCGGCTGCGCCGTCCAATCAACCAGCCGGAAAAGGCGGCTACCGGGAGTAATAATAAAAGTGCTTCAAACACCATAGGGGTCCAGACCAAAGACAGGGCGAGCAGGCATTAATGCTTGTCCCTGATAGGAATTGCACGCAGGTTTGTAATTTCCTTTTCCGCCAGTTCGGCGGATTTTCTCAACTGCGCAGCCTCACGCTTGAGGCTGATTATCACACCGGTACTGGCCAGCACGCCCAGCAGCGCACCTGTAAACATGGCCAGCACCAGGATAAGCGATAAGGGAATTTGCCGGCTGGAAAAATAATAATTGAACTCCACTGCTTCTGCATTCAGTACGGCAAAAGCAATACCGATCACTATGAGCAATAGAAACACTAACAGATAGAAAATTCGCAACATTGCATCAGCCTCATATTCAGGTACAAATATGGATAATCAGGTTCTTTCCCCTAAGCAGAGAAGCACTTGTCATGCCAATTAACCTACCCTGCGGCTCGCCGCGGGGTATTTATTGTTTGCATGGGTTGAACCCCGAAACATGCGGGCAAACCCCGGGCAAACAGGAATACCGATGGGTTTCGTTTCGCTCTACCCATCATACAAAATATTTCGCTGCAAGCTTTGGAGATTAGGATTAGGCCCAAAGCAATTTAACATAGCATTATTTACAGCAATGATAAATATTAGGGGACATTCACCAAATTCATATCCCCTTCATAAATAAAATTCCGAATCTCTGTCCACTTTTCAGAATGGTTTTAAACATTCGTAGGATGTGCTGAGTGAAACGAAGCCCATCATTCCAGATGGACACGCGACCGATGCGCTTCGCTTCACTCAGCACATCCTACACACTATATCTGGACGCCCCTTTTGGACCTTTTATTTAGAATAGCGGCACAAAAAAGCGGCATAAAGTCGAAACTTTATGCCGCTCAATTTTGTTTCACAGTAATCGCTCAGGCCTTGATTTCGACCGTCACCATATTCTTGTTTACCCGTTCCCGCATTTCCTTGCCCGGCTTGAAATGTGGAACATATTTCGCGCCGAGGGCAACAGAATCACCGGTTTTTGGATTGCGCCCGGTGCGGGGTGGACGATAGTGCAATGAGAAGCTCCCAAAACCACGAATCTCAATACGTTCACCATTGGCAAGATTGGTGCCCATATGTTCAATCATGGTTTTTATCGCCAGCTCAACATCCTTGTAGGCCAGCTGGGGCTGCTTTTTCGCCAGAATTTCAATTAACTCTGATTTTGTCATCACCCATCCTTTTCAAGACTGCAAATTACTTTGTGGTCTTCGACTGGTAAAAAACTCAGTCACCCGAATCCATCTGTTCCTTCAACAAATCACCGAGCGTGGTAGCCGCCGGCGCGGCATCACGATTGTAATCGCTAATGGCTTCCTTCTCTTCATCGCTGTCTTTGGCTTTGATAGAAAGATTAACCGTACGGTTTTTGCGATCGATGCCAACAAACTTGGCTTCGATTTCATCACCGACATTCAGCACTGTACGCGCATCTTCAACGCGTTCTTGTGACAGTTCGGAAGCACGCAGATAACCTTCGACGCCATCTTCGAGTTCAAGCACCGCGCCCTTGGCATCCACTTCAACAATTTTGGCCTTAACGATACTGCCCTTGGCATGATCGACCACAAAATTGGAGACCGGATCTTTTTCCAGCTGTTTGATGCCCAGTGAAATGCGTTCACGTTCTGGATCAACTGACAGCACAACGGCTTCTATCTCATCACCCTTCTTGAAGTTGCGCACCGCTTCTTCACCAGGCGTATTCCAGGAAATATCAGAAACATGCACCAGTCCGTCGATACCACCGTCCATGCCGATGAAAATACCAAAGTCGGTAATCGACTTGATGACACCGCTGACCTTGTCATTCTTGTTGTGTGTAGCGCCAAAATGTTCCCAGGGATTGGCAGCACACTGCTTCATGCCCAGTGAAATACGGCGGCGTTCTTCATCGATATCCAGAACCACCACTTCCACTTCCTGACCTAGCTGTACAACCTTGCTGGGATGAATATTTTTGTTGGTCCAGTCCATTTCAGACACATGCACCAGACCTTCAACACCTTCTTCCAGCTCAACGAAGCAACCGTAATCAGCAATATTGGTGACCTTGCCCAGCAGACGTGTGTGCTCAGGATAACGGCGTGCAATATCGACCCAGGGATCTTCGCCCATCTGTTTCAGCCCCAGTGACACACGCATGCGCTCACGATCGAACTTGAGTACCTTGACATCAATTTCATCGCCTACTTCAACGATTTCACTGGGGTGCTTGACGCGCTTCCAGGCCATATCGGTGATATGCAGCAGGCCATCGACACCACCCAGATCAACAAAAGCACCGTAGTCGGTCAGGTTCTTGATCACACCCTTGATAACGGCGCCTTCCTGCATGTTTTCCAGCAGGGTTTCACGTTCAGCACTGCCTTCAGCCTCGACCACCGCACGGCGGGAAACCACGACATTGTTACGCGGCTGATCCAGTTTGATAACCTTAAATTCAAGTTCCTTGCCTTCGAGATAGCTGGTATCGCGAACAGGACGCACATCCACCAGTGAACCCGGCAGGAAAGCGCGGATTTCACCCAGCTCGACGGTAAAGCCACCTTTGACTTTATCGTTAATCATACCTGTAACCGTTTCGCCTGCTTCAAATGCAGCTTCCAGTTTTTTCCAGGTTTCCGCACGCTTGGCTTTTTCGCGTGACAGACGGGTCTCGCCAAATCCGTCTTCAACCGTATCCAGTGCGACTTCTACAATGTCGCCTACGTTGATATCAACCTCACCGGCTTCATTAGCAAACTGATTGATTGGAATCACGCCTTCGGATTTCAATCCTGCATTGACAATAACAAAGTCATCGTTAACCTGTACTACAGTGCCGGGAATAATGGTGCCGGGACGCATCTGCGTTTTGGCAAGACTCTCTTCAAATAATTCTGCAAAGCTTTCGCTCATTCTCATATCGCCTTAGGTTGAAACATCCAACCTATGTTACTGCGGTAAAAAACCGCGGGTTAGTTACAAATTCAGCCCACAATCCAGACTACGCATTGTGAGCTCCCAGTTACATCTAATATGTCTATTTATTCAGCCAAACTCAAACAACTACATTAAACCCGACTGCCCCCTGAATGGTTCAGGCAAAGCCCTGCTGACACTGCTGCACAACCTTTTCCACCACCTCATCAATCGTCATCGAAGTGGTATCCAGTATTATGGCATCCTCCGCTGGCTTCAGCGGCGCCACCTTACGCTGGCTATCGCGGGCGTCACGCTCGGCTATCTCCTCCAGGAGACCGGCAAGATTAGCACTGATTCCCTTTTCTATCAACTGTTTATAGCGCCTTTGCGCCCGTTCTTCTACGCTTGCGGTCAAAAATATTTTCACCCCGGCATCAGGAAAAACCACGGTTCCCATGTCCCGGCCATCGGCCACCAGCCCCGGCTGCTGGCAAAAATCACGCTGGCGCTGGAGCAGCGCCGCCCGCACTGCCGGCAGCGCGGCGACTTTTGAGGCCGCATTACCGCAGGTTTCACTGCGAATGGCATCCCCCACAGCCTCGCCTTCCAGCAGGGTAACCGGTTCAGAACCCGATTCTGGCAGCTCAAACCGCACATCCAGTGAGGCCGCATACTCCGCCAGCGCTTTTTCATCCTCCAGCGGGATATGATGGCGTTGCGCGCCCAGCGCCACCAGCCGATACAGCGCACCACTATCGAGCAAATGCCAGCCCAGCTGCCGCGCCACCCGCGCGCTGATGGTGCCCTTGCCTGAGCCACTGGGGCCATCGATGGTTAAAACGGGAAAGTCAGACATGAAAAGATTCCTTAAAGTTATGATCTCCGTCCATAAATACGGATAACTAACGCGGAGAACGCAGAGGCGCAAAGACGCAGAGGAAAAACATGAAAATATTTTCTTTGCGCCTTTGCGCCTCCGCGACCTCTGCGTTTAACCTGAACATTTGGGCTAAACTACCGTGACCTCTAGCCCCGCCTGCTGCGCCAGGGTAGCAAACCCGGGGAAGGAGGTATCGACATTGGCGCAGTCGTGAATTTCTATCGGGCCGGCTGCACGCAGCGCTGCCATGGCGAAGGACATGGCGATGCGGTGATCGCCGTGGCTTTGCACACAGCCGCTGCCGATCAAGCCGCCCTGAATCAGCATGCCATCTTCAGTGGGCCGGACATCGACGCCCAGAATTTGCAGGCCATCTGCCATCACCTGGATGCGATCGCTTTCCTTGACCCGCAGTTCCCGCGCCCCGGTCAGCACCGTCTCGCCCTCGGCGCAGGCCGCGGCGACGAAAATCGCCGGGAATTCGTCAATCGCCAGCGGCACCTGCTCCTCGGGAATGCGGATGCCTTTCAGTCGCGCGCTGCGCACCCGGATATCGGCCACTGGCTCCCCGCCGACCTGCTGCTCGTTTGCAAGCTCGATATTCGCGCCCATCTGCCGCAGGATATTAAGCACGCCGATACGTGTGGGATTGATACCGACATGTTTGAGAGTAATATCCGCGCCATCCGCAATGCTCGCCCCGACCATAAAAAAAGTGGCCGATGAAATATCCGCCGGTACATCGAGCCGGGTCGCCGTCAACCGACCGCCGCCTTCGACACAGATTCGGTTGTCTTCGCGTTTCACCGCATAGCCAAAGCCCTGCAACATACGCTCGGTATGATCCCGAGTTGGTGCGGGCTCGGTCACACAGGTCTGCCCATCAGCGTACAATCCGGCCAGCAGCAGGCAGGATTTCACCTGGGCGCTGGCTACCGGCATGTCATAGTCGATGCCCTTCAATTTCCGCCCGCCGTGGATATGCAAAGGCGGCGTACCCGCCTCGTTGGTCTCGATTTTTGCCCCCATTTCCGCCAGTGGCACAGTGACTCTGCGCATGGGACGACCACTCAGCGATGCATCGCCGATCAGCGTACAGTCAAACGCCTGCGCCGCCATCAGACCGCTTAGCAGGCGCATCGAGGTGCCGGAATTGCCCAGATACAGAGGGCCATCCGGCGCTTTGAGGCCGTGCAGCCCCACGCCCTCGATGCTGACCCGGCCCTGCTCCGGACCCGTGATATTCACACCCATGGCGCGAAAAGCATTCAGGGTCGCCAGATTGTCCTCGCCTTCGAGAAAACCCGTAACCTCGGTCGTGCCCTCCGCCAGCGCGCCGAGCATGATGCTGCGATGAGAAATGGATTTGTCGCCCGGCACCCGGATCTCTCCGTTAAGCGTCCCGCCGGGTTTAACGATAAATGTGGTTGAGTTTGTTGATGTCATATTTCAATCTCTGGGATACGGGGTAAAGATCTGCCCTGCACCTATATTCCAAATATATATTTTATTCACCACGGAGGACACGGAGGTCACAGAGAAAAACCGGTTAACTTCATGATAAACGCATAATGAACACAGGCTTCTTCCTGCACTGTAAAACCCTCTGTGTCCTCCGTGTCCTCCGTGGTTCAGGATTTTCGCTTTTCTGAAGGTTTTCCTCGTCCCTCGTCCCTCGTCACTCGTCCCTTGCCTTTCATCCCTCGTCCCTGAGTTCCACAAAACGCATCCCTTGCCTGTTTCGCGCGCGTGAATATATTCTTTAAATAATCACTGTCGCCCTCACGCACGGCCTCGGCCAGCTTCTGCAGATCGAGGCTGAACTGTTCCAGCAGGGTCGCCAGCGCTTCCTGATTAGCCAGGGCAATGTCATGCCACATGGTCGGGTCGCTGGAAGCGATGCGGGTGAAGTCACGAAAGCCCCCCGCCGCATAGTCAAAAATTTCCTGACTGTCGTCCCGGCGCGCCAGCATGTCGACCAGGCTATAGGCCAACATATGCGGCAGATGGCTGGTGGCGGCCAGCACCTCGTCATGGTGGGTAATGTCCATTTCCATTACCTCGGCGCCGCAGGCCTGCCACATGGCGCGGGTACGTTCGATGGCGGCCTTTGAAGATCTGGATGTTGGCGTAAGAATCACTCGCCGTCCGTCAAACAGTTCGGCAAAGGAAGCTTCAACGCCGCTTTTTTCCGTCCCGGCAATGGGATGGCCGGGGACAAAACCCGCCGGCAATTCAGAAAATACCTTCTCTGCCGCGTTGACCACACTGGCCTTGGCGCTGCCCACATCGGTCAATACAACATCAGAAGACAGGGTCGGGGCAATGGCCGCGAAAATGCTTTCCATCGCTCCCAGCGGCACGGCGAGTACGACCACATCGGCACCTACTACCGCTTTGGCCGGATCCTGTTCAAAGCGATCGATAACGCCCAGTTTCAACGCTGCTTCCAGTGTCGCCTGAGTTCGCCCGCAGCCAACAATCTCATTCACCACGCCAGCCTGGCGCAGGGCGCGCAGCAGGGAGCCGCCAATCAGGCCAACGCCGATCAGACATAGACGCTTTATATGCAGAGCTTCATTCACGCCGGCAGGATCTTTTTCAGGGCATCAAGGAAACGCGCATTTTCATCCGCCCGGCCAATGGTGATGCGCAGGTAATCCGGCAGTCCGTAATTGGCCACCGGACGCACAATAATACCGGCGTGCAACAGCGCTTCATAAACACCTGCCGCATCACCGATTTTGACACAGACAAAATTACCCACAGAGGGAATATAGTCCAGCCCGAGTTGCTCGAAAGCCTGGGTTAATTGCTGCATGCCTTCGGCATTCAGTTTCACGCTATGCCGCAAATGTGCTTCATCATCCAGTGCCGCTTCGGCGGCGGCCAGTGCCAGTGAATTGGCATTAAAGGGCTGACGCACCCGGTTAAGTATATCCGCTACATCAGCATGCGAAACGCTGTAGCCCATACGCAATCCCGCCAGTCCATAGGCTTTTGAAAAAGTGCGGGTCACCACCAGATTAGGATAGTCCTTTATCCAGCTCATCACGCTGGTATAACCACAGGCACTGAGCGCCGGATCGATAGCATATTCATAATAGGCTTCATCCAGCACTACCAGCACCTGTGCCGGGACTTTCTCCAGAAAATCACGCAACGCCTTTTCTGTCAGCCAGGTGCCGGTTGGATTATTGGGGTTGGCAATAAAGATTAAGCGGGTTTTATCACTCACTGCCACGGCAATCGCATCCAGATCGTAACCATAGTCTTTCGCCGCAACCACCACCGCCCGACCGCCCACCGCCTGGGTAACAATGGGATAAACCGCAAAGGCGTGTTCAGAAAAAATAACCTCATCGTCCACGGCGACAAAGGCACGGGCAAGAAACTCCAGTATGTCATTCGAACCATTGCCCAGCGTCAGCTGATCCATATTTACGCCATGCTTTTTGCTCAGCGCTTTTTTCAGCGAAAAGCCATTGCCATCGGGATAACGGGACAGTTCACCCAGTTGTTGCCCAATCGCCGCCAGCGCCTTTTTACCCGGCCCCAGCGGATTTTCATTAGACGCCAGTTTTACCGCATTACTGATGCCGTATTCGCGTTCCAGTTCTTCCAGCGGCTTGCCCGGCTGATAGGGTTGCAGGGAACGTACGCCCGCAACAGCCAGTGACTGAATATTAATTTTCATATTCACGCCGTTTTATTTATCTCGACCATAAATATCTTCAAAGCGAACGATATCATCTTCACCCAGATAACTGCCGGACTGGACTTCGATCATCTCCAGCGGAATCGCGCCCTTGTTTTCCAGCCGATGCTTGACGCCCAGCGGAATATAGGTGGACTCATTTTCCGTCACCAGAAAAACGTCCTCGCCGCGGGTTACCTGCGCGGTTCCCTTGACCACAATCCAGTGCTCGGCACGGTGGTGATGCAGTTGCAGTGACAGACAGGCCCCCGGTTTGACCGTAATGCGTTTCACCTGGAAGCGCTCACCACAATCGATACACTCGTAGCTGCCCCAGGGACGATAAACCAGCTGGTGATTCAGGTGCTCACTGCGCTGTGCTGTCTTAAGGCGATTGACCACCAGTTTGACATCCTGAGCGTGATCCTTGTGCGCAACCAGCACCGCATCCGCCGTTTCCACCACGATTACATCATCCAGGCCAACACTGGAAATATGGCGCCGGCCGCTGAACAGCAGGGAATTGCGGGTGTTGATGGCATAGACGTCGCCCTTGATCACATTGCCGGCTTCGTCTTTCTCGCCCACATCCCAGAGCGTGGACCAGACGCCCACATCAGACCAGCCGGCATCCAGCGGAATCACTGCGGCTGGATGCTCAGCCTTGCCACCCTGCTCCGTGATTTTTTCCATTACGGCATAATCAATGGAGTCAGCGGGGCAGGCGGAAAAAATCTCTGTGTCGACCCGGTAAAAATCACGATCACTTTCACCACCGGCAAAGGCATCTTTGCAACTTGTCAGCATATCCGCCTGCAGGCGCTGCATTTCATCCAGCCAGCTTGAGGCGGTCATCATAAACATACCACTGTTCCAGAGGTGGTCGCCGGAATCCACATAGGCCTGGGCCGTGTCCAGATCCGGTTTTTCTACGAAACGTTCGATAAGCTGTGCCGAGGTATCGCCATCCAGCGCCGCGCCCATACAGATATAGCCGTAACCGGTCTGCGCCGAATCCGGCTTGATACCAAAGGTCACCAGATAACCCTCATCCGAAAGCCGCATACCGTCATGGATGGCGTCATGAAAAATGCTTTCTTCCTTGATCACATGATCCGCCGGCATCACCAGCAAAACCGTATCGGTGTCATCCGCCGCTACAGCCAGCGCCGCCAGCGTCAGTGCCGGTGCGGTATTACGGCCAACCGGTTCGAGAATGATCTTGTCGGCCGGTGAACCAATTTGGCGCAGCTGTTCGGCAACGAAGAAACGGTGTTCTTCATTGCATACCACTACCGGACTCAGTAGTTCGATCTGTTCAGTATCATTGAGTCCGTTCAGGCGCGCAGCGGTTTCCTGCAACATGGTCTGCTCGGATACCAGTTGAATCAGCTGCTTGGGATACATTTCACGAGACAGCGGCCAGAGACGGGAGCCGCTGCCACCGGAAAGAATCACGGGTTGAAGTTTCATCACTCGGTTACCTGCTGAAATTTATTTATTCGTCTTCATTCATAAAGGTTTGAATTAAACGCAGAGAACGCAAAGACGCAGAGTCGCAAAGAAAAAATATTATTAACAATCAAAATCATACTATCTCTGCGTCTTCGCGCCTCTGCGTTCTCTGCGTTAATTATCCGTGTTTATCGACGGAGACTGGTTATTATAAAACGGCCTGGGGATATGCCCCCAGCATCTTTACCATACTTGCCGTTTGTGACAATTCCTCCAGCGCCTTTGCCACGTTGTCATCATCCGCGTGCCCTTCTATATCGATGAAAAACACGTAGTTCCACATCCCCTGGCGGGAAGGACGCGACTCAATCCGGGTCATGGAAAGGCCATTGCGCATAATCGGCTCAAGCATGGCATACAGTGCACCAGGCTTGTTCTCAGCATAAACCAGCAGTGATGTCTTGTCCCGACCGCTGGCAGGAGTAGCGCGTTTTCCGATCACCAGAAAACGGGTGGTATTGTCCGGCTCATCTTCGATACTGGAACTGACAATTTTCAGACCATAGATTTCAGCTGCTGCTTCACCGGCGATGGCTGCAGCCTCGTTGTCAGCGACCGCCATCTCGGCTGCCTGGGCGTTACTGCCCACATCATGCAGCGGCATGCCCGGCAGGTGAGTATCCAGCCACTTGCGACATTGCGCCAGCGACTGCTGGTGTGAATAGATTTTTTTAATATCCTCAAGCCGACCTGAGCGATTTTGCAGGTGGTGATGAATACGCAATTCCACTTCCCCACAGATTTTCAGCGAAGAACGCATGAACTCGTCAAGGGTATGTGTAATCACGCCTTCACTCGAGTTCTCCACCGGCACCACGCCATAGGATGCCGCGCCTGACTCTACTTCACGAAACACATCGGCGATGCTGGCCATCGGCAGAGTTTTGATCGAGTGACCAAAATGTTTCAGCGCCGCCGCCTGAGTGAAGGTTCCTTCCGGCCCGAGGAAGGCGATATTCATCACCTGTTCAACCGCCAGACAGGCTGACATAATTTCACGGAACAGGCGCGCCATTTCCTCATCAGTCAGCGGCCCCCTGTTGCGTTCCATCACCTTGCGCAGGACTTCCGCCTCACGCTCGGCGCGATAGAAAACATTGTCACCCGATACCTGCTTGGCCTGCGCCACCTGCTCCGCGACTTTCGCGCGTTGCGTGATCAATGCCTGAATCTGTTCATCCAGTGCATCGATTGTCTCTCGCAGGTTATTAAGCTTGTCACTCATATTATTTTTTTGTCAGATCATGCGCACAGACAGGACGCCCTCAATCGCTGACAGTTCATTCAGCAGCGCAACATCGGCCGGTTTGTCGATATCGATCAGGGTATAGGCCAGATCAGCTCGTGACTTGTTGAGCATGTCAATAATATTCAACCCCCTGTCCGCCAGGGCTGAGGAAATCTGCCCGACCATGTTCGGCACATTGCTGTTGACGATAGCCAGACGGTATCCTTCCGTACGCAGCATATTGACTTCCGGAAAGTTGACCGAATTTTTTACATTGCCGTTTTCAAGATAATCACGCACCTGTTCCGCTACCATGATGGCGCAATTGTCTTCGGCCTCTTTGGTCGAGGCGCCAAGATGCGGCAGGGTAATAACCCGTTCATGGTTCTTCAGCAGGTTGCTGGGGAAATCACAGACGTAGGAATAGATCTTCCCATCCTTGATAGCCGCAGACACGGCTTCATCATCAATAATGCCATTACGGGCAAAATTCAGAATCACGGCATTCTCACGCATGGTTTTCAGTCTGTCCGCATTGATCATGTGTCGTGTCGCATCCACCAGCGGTACATGGAAAGTCACGAAATCCACTTTTGGCAGCAGCTCGTCGATGCTGCCGGCTTTCCCCACTCGTGAAGACAACTGCCAGGCGCCTTCCACGGTAATGCCCGGATCGAAACCGATCACGTTCATACCCAGATCCAGTGCTGCGTTGGCAACATAACGGCCAATGGCGCCCAGCCCCACGACACCCAGGGTGCGACCCGGAAGTTCAAAGCCGCCAAAATTCTTCTTGCCGGCTTCCACCTGTTTGGTAATGGTTTCATCATCACCTTCAAGCTGACGGGCAAAGTCCCATGCCTGGCACAGATTACGACAACCGATAAGCATGCCCGCGATCACCAGTTCTTTCACCGCATTGGCATTCGCACCCGGCGCATTGAACACCGCCACACCTTTGGCCGACATTTTATCAACCGGAATATTATTCACCCCAGCGCCAGCACGACCAACCGCTTTCAGGCTTGCCGGAATTTCCATCTCATGCATTTTGAAAGAACGCAGCAGGATGCCATCGGGATGCTGGATCTCAGAAGCAATTTCATAACTCTCACGCGGCAGGCGTTCCAGCCCGGCAACGGAAATATTGTTTAAGGTTAAAATTTTGTACATCGTTGGTTATCCTAAAAAGTCATTTTCAACGCGGAGAACGCAAAGGCGCAAAGACGCAGAGAAAATAATTTATTGTTATTTAACAGATATTGACTGCATCTGTGTACGTTACAGTGTAGAAAGCAAATCTGCTGATAAAAAACCTGAAATATTTACGCTATATCTTAATCTAAATAGCTATTCCAAATACCAGATCACTTGTGAATTTCTACGTTCGTGGTGAGCTTGTCGAACCATGAACGTGGAAATACTGTGAATAGAGTACCTAATCTGCCTGTCCTTCGACAAGCTCAGGACGAACGGTAATACCTAAAGTGTACTGGTATTTGGAACAGCTATTTAGTTGTTAAATAAAAATCATCTCTGCGCCTCTGCGCCTCCGCGTTCTCTGCGTTTATTTACAGAATCAACCATTGCGTTTTTCAAACTCGGCCATGAAGGCGACCAACGCGTCCACTCCCGCTTCGGGCATGGCATTGTAAATACTGGCGCGCATACCACCGACTGAGCGATGGCCTTTCAGTGTCACCAGCCCTTCTTTTTTTGCTTCTTCGAGGAACACGCTGTCCAGATCGGCATCGGCGAGGGTGAACGGTACATTCATCCAGGAACGGCAATCGGGCCTGACCGGGTTCTGGTAGAAATCCGAACCATCGATCGCCGCATACAGTTTATCCGCCTTGCGTTTGTTGATCTCCGCCATGGCTGTCAGGCCACCTCTGTTTTTAATCCATGCGAACACCAGCCCGGCCAGGTACCAGGCATAGGTCGGCGGGGTGTTGTACATGGAACCGGCATCAGCCTGAATTTTATAATCCAGCATGGACGGCGTGCCGTCCATTGCCTGTCCCATGAGATCCTTGCGCACGATAACAACAGTCAAACCGGCCGGGCCAATGTTTTTCTGCGCACCGGCATAAATCACACCAAACTTTGTGACATCAAACGGGCGCGAAAGAATCGTCGAAGACATATCCGCGACCAGTGGTACATCGCCCGTTTCAGGAATATACGGAAATTCCACGCCACCGATAGTTTCATTCGGTGTGTAATGCACATAAGCGGCATTGGCATTCAGCTTCAGATCGTTCTGTACCGGCGCACTGCTGAATTTATCCGCCTCTGAACTGGCCGCGACATTAACCTCGCAAAAGCGTTTGGCCTCGGCAATGGCTTTCTTCGACCAGGCGCCGGTATTGATGTAATCCGCAGACGACTTGCCGCGCAAAAGATTCATCGGCGCCATCGCGAACTGGCTGCTGGCGCCGCCCTGCAAAAACAGAATCTCATAGCTATCAGGAATGGCCATGATTTCGCGCAGATCCGCCGTCGCCTTTTCTGCGATCGACATGAACTCCTTGCCACGGTGACTCATTTCCATCACCGACATACCGCTGCCCTGCCAGTCAGTCATTTCAGCCTGCGCCTGTTTAAGCACCTCTTCCGGCAGCATTGCAGGACCAGCACTGAAGTTAAATACTCGAGACATCACTTACTCCCAAACTTGATTACCATAAAAACTTTATAAAATTTGTAAATAACGCGGAGAACGCAGAGGCGCGAAGACGCAGAGAAAACAATTCATTATTGTTGAAGCTCTATGCGTTGGGTTCCTTGTTAGTTTGCTACAGAGCAGAAGACCAAAACAAGGCCTCTGCGCTGAATGTTGGGCTTCATAAACACCATTCAGCCCAACCTACGGAATCTGAGCTTCGCCAGGAATGAGATTAAATAAAGATCATCTCCGCGCCTCTGCGCCTCTGCGTTCTCTGCGTTAATTAAAAATTCTTCCTATTCCGCCTGTTCTTCGTCGCCCTCTTGCCCTTCATCGTCACTCTGAATATTTTCAATCCGCTCGATACCGGACAGTTTTTCACCTTCACCGAGGCTGATCAGGCGTACGCCCTGGGTGTTGCGTCCCATGATGGAAATTTCATCTGCCCGTGTACGCACCAGGGTGCCGCTGTTGGTGATGAGCATGATTTCATCATTCTCGTTAACCAGCACGGCGCCAATTACATCACCGTTACGTCCCGTGGTCTGCACCGAAATCACACCCTGCCCACCACGGCCATGGCGCGGATAGTCTTTAATGGCCGTGCGTTTGCCATAGCCATTTTCAGTTGCGGAAAGTACACAGCCGTCACTGGCAATAATCAGGGAGATGACATGTTGCCCTGGCTGTAACTTGATACCACGCACACCTGCGGCAGTGCGTCCCATTGCGCGCACAACATCTTCATTGAAACGAATAGCCTTGCCCGCACTGGAGAACAGGAGTACATCTTCTGTACCATCGGTGATTTCCACGCCGACCAGTTGATCTTCTCCACGCAGCTCGATGGCGATAATACCGGAGGCACGTGGGCGTGAAAAATCTTTCAGCGGTGTTTTCTTCACTGTGCCATTGGCGGTGGCAAAGAAAACATATTTGCCTTCTTCATATTCGCGAATTGGCAAAATGGCGTTAATACGTTCGCCTTCTTCCAAGGGCAGCAGGTTCACAATCGGCCGACCACGCGCCGTGCGTCCGGCCTGGGGTAATTCGTAGACCTTGAGCCAATACGCCTTGCCACGGCTGGAGAAACATAGAATGGTGTCATGGGTGCTGGCGACGAACAGCTTGTCGATAAAGTCTTCGTCTTTTACCGAAGTCGCCGCCTTACCTTTGCCACCGCGGCGTTGCGCCGTATAAGTCGTAATCGGCTGGGCCTTGGCATAGCCTTCATGCGAAAGCGTCACCACCACGTCTTCCTCGGTGATCAAATCCTCAATCGACAGATCTTCCTGACTGGCAACAATTTCCGTACGCCGCTCATCACCGTACTGCTCCATAATTTCCAGCAGTTCTTCACGAATCACCTGCATCAGGCGATCGCCACTGGCGAGAATTTTCAGCAGCTCGGCAATCAGATCCAGCAGCTCACCGTATTCCTTGAGTATCTTGTCCTGCTCAAGCCCGGTTAAACGATGCAGGCGCATGTCGAGAATGGCCTGCGCCTGGGTTTCGGAAAGATAGTACTTTCCTTCGACCAGGCCGACATTATCCGGCAGCCCTTCCGGTTTGGACCCTTCCGCGCCAGTGCGAGAAAGCATCTCAATGACCAGTCCCGGCTCCCAGGCGGTAGACACCAGTTTTTCCCTGGCTTCGGCCGGGTTCTTCGCCGCCTTGATCATGCTAATAATGGGATCGATATTAGCCAGCGCAATCGCCAGGCCTTCACGCACATGCGCTTTTTCCCGCGCCTTGCGCAGATCAAAAATCGTGCGCCGGGTCACCACCTCACGACGGTGACGAATAAAGGCTTCCAGGATCTGCTTGATATTCAGCAGCCGCGGCTGGCCATCCACCAGCGCGACCATGTTGATGCCGAAGACGCTCTGCATCTGGGTCTGCTTGTAGAGATTATTCAGCAGCACATCCGGCATCTCGCCGCGACGCAGTTCGATCACCACGCGCATGCCATCCTTGTCGGACTCGTCACGCAGCTCGGAAATACCCTCGATTTTCTTCTCTTTGACCAGCTCGGCAATGCGCTCGATCAGGCGCGCCTTGTTCACCTGATAAGGCAGTTCGGTCACTACCAGCCGTTCCCGGTTATTGCCGAATTCCTCGACATGGGTGCGCGCACGCACATAGATGCGACCACGACCACCGGCATAGGCTTCGGCAATGCCACGCGCGCCATTGATAATACCGGCGGTGGGAAAATCCGGGCCGGGAACATGCTGCATCAGTTCCTGAATGGTGGTATCCGGGTTATCAATCAGCGCCAGACAGGCATTGATGATTTCATTGAGATTGTGCGGCGGAATATTGGTCGCCATACCCACGGCAATACCGGCCGAACCATTAATAAGCAGGTTGGGCAGGCGCGCCGGCAGCACCTCCGGCTCATGTTCCGATTCGTCATAGTTGGGAACAAAGTCCACTGTTTCCCGATCGAGATCCGCCAGCAGATCGTGGGCGATCTTCGCCATACGCACTTCGGTGTAACGCATAGCCGCCGGGGAATCACCATCGACGGAACCGAAGTTACCCTGTCCATCCACCAGCATGTAGCGCAGGGAAAACGGCTGGGCCATGCGCACGATGGTGTCATAAACCGCGGTGTCGCCATGCGGATGGTATTTACCGATAACATCACCGACCACGCGGGCAGACTTCTTATACGGCTTGTTCCAGTCATTGCCCAGCTCGCGCATGGCGAAAAGCACCCGACGATGCACCGGTTTGAGTCCGTCACGCACATCCGGTAGAGCACGTCCCACGATCACACTCATGGCGTAATCCAGATAGGACTGCTTCATTTCCTCTTCGATATTTATGGGGAGAATTTCTTTGGCGAATTCGGTCATGGGTTCCTTTGAGCGAGCCGGTTATTATTGCTTTACGCTTTTGAGCAGATTAAAGCGACCATTCTAGCACAGCACTGCCACCTACTGCATTAAAGAGATACGCCGTCAGACAGCGTTTACGGCGTTTTGATAGGGAAATAAGGGAAATGAATCAGGCGTTTTGCATCATGGCCAGCATTTTTTCTGTATCCGGCTTCTCCACCACACCCCGCTCGGTAACGATGGCGTCCACCAGTGCCGCCGGGGTCACGTCGAACACCGGGTTCCAGGCTGAGGCGCCTGCAGCAGCCACGGTTTTATCACCGCACTTAAGCAGTTCGTCAGCGCTGCGGGTTTCGATGGGAATGTCCGCACCAGAGGCCACATTCATATCTACCGTGGAGGTCGGCGCAGCAACCATGAATTTCACGCCATGGTGACGGGCCGAAACCGCCAGTTGATAGGTGCCGATCTTGTTGGCTACGTCACCATTGGCGGCAATGCGATCCGAGCCGACTACGATCCACTGCACCTTACCCTGCTGCATCAGCCAGGAAGCCGCGCCCTCGGCGATCAGACTCACCGGAATACCATCCTGCAACAGCTCCCAGGCAGTCAGGCGTGCACCCTGCAGCCAGGGCCGGGTTTCATCGGCAAACACCTGTTCAACCTTACCTTCCGCCACCGCACTGCGGATCACGCCCAGCGCCGTGCCATAACCGCCGGTAGCTAGTGCGCCGGCATTACAGTGCGTCAGTATACTGCTACCCGCCCCGATCAGATCTGCACCCAGCTCGCCCATGCGCATGTTGGCGGCGATATCCTCTTCGTGAATCGCCTTCGCCTCGGCCAGCAGATACTCAACCGGATCGCCGTCAATTTCATCAAAACAGCCCCGCATACGTTCGATGGCCCAGAACAGGTTAATGGCTGTCGGTCGCGCATCAGCCAGTAGCCTAAAATCCTGTTCGATACCTTCCCACCAGTTATCCGGATTCTCCGCATAGCGGCTGCGGGCCGCGATCACCACGCCAAAAGCCGCAGTAATACCAATAGCCGGCGCACCACGCACTACCATGTCACGAATCGCATCGGCCACCGCCGCCACCGAGTCATAACTGATTTCTGTTACCTCGCCCGGTAGCAGACGTTGGTCCAGCAGTTTCAGGCTGTCTTCGTGCCAGCGGATGGGACGTACGCTCATGACAGGGACGAGGGACGAGTGGCGAGGGACGAGGTGGGTGTTGAAATTAATGGCATCATTTTATGATTATTTTCCTTCGTAAGTGAATATACGCTAAAGTAGCAAAAAACATATAATGGATAAACGGTTTTCCTCGTCACTCGTACTACCATCATTTTTGCCTGTTTTCCTGATTATGTAAGTAGATATGCACTAAAGTAACAGAAAAATGTATAACGGATAAACGGTTTTCCTCGTCCCTCGTCACTCGTACCTCGTCACTTAAAAAATGAACATAGATACCCTGATCACGGCTCGCTGGATCATCCCCATCGAACCGGAAAACACTGTGCTGGAACATCACACAATTGCGATTAATGACGGCCGTATTCTGGCGATACTGCCCAGCGCCGAGGCCGAGGCGCAATTCCAGCCTGACATGCATATTCGTCGGCATCAACATGTTCTCATGCCCGGCTTTATCAACGCCCACGGTCACGCCACCATGAGCCTGATGCGTGGACTGGCCGATGATCTGCCGCTGATGGCGTGGCTCAACGATCATATCTGGCCGGCGGAAAGCCGATGGATCAACCCCGAATTCGTGCATGACGGCAGCCTCCTCGCCTGCGCCGAAATGATCAAAAGCGGCACCACCTGTTTCAACGACATGTACTTCTTTCCTGATGAAACTGCACGTGCGGCGGAACACGCCGGTATGCGTGCTACCGTCGGTCTGATCGCGCTCGACTTCCCTACCGCGTGGGCGCAGGATGCCGATGAATATCTGCAAAAAGGCATCAGCCTGCATGACCAGCTCAGCGGCAACAGCCTGATCAGCACCGCCTTTGCGCCGCATGCGCCTTATACGGTATCCGACGACCCCCTGACCCGGATCGCGACCTATGCCGAGGAACTGGATATCCCCATCCACATCCACCTGCATGAAACCGCTTTTGAGGTACAGGAATCGCTGGAAAAATTCGGCATGCGACCCATCGAACGACTGCAGAAACTGGATCTGCTCAGCCCGCGACTGCTGGCGGTGCACATGACCCAGCTTGAAAACGAGGAAATCCGCCTGCTTGCCGATAGCGGCGTACATGTAGTGCATTGCCCCGAATCCAATCTCAAACTGGCCAGCGGCTTCTGCCCGCTACAGGCGCTGATCGAGGCCGGTGTAAATGTAGCGCTGGGAACCGATAGCGCCGCCAGTAATAATGATCTGGACATGGCAGGCGAACTGCGCAGCGCCGCCCTGCTGGCCAAGGCTGTAGCCGGCAACGCCAGCGCAGTGCCCGCCATGCAGGCACTGCAGATGGCCACTCTCAACGGCGCCCGCGCACTGGGACTGGAAGAGGAAACCGGTTCCCTGACACCCGGCAAGGCAGCGGATATAATTACGATTGATTTAAGCGGGGTGGATACCGAGCCGGTCTATCACCCGGAATCACAGGTAGTCTATGCCGCCGGCCGCCACTGTATCCGCGACCTCTGGGTAGCGGGCAGACAACTGCTCAGGGACGGTGAACTGACAACACTGAATCCGGCTGCCATACTTGAACGCGCCCGTGAGTGGAAAGAAAAACTGGCGGAATGTTCCTGATGGGTTTCACTTCGTTCTACCCAACCTGCTCATTTTTGATCTTGTGTAGGATGGGTAGAACGAAGTGAAACCCATCAGTTTTACCAATAACATACCGCCAGCTCAATCTGACTCAGAGGGGAATTTCGGGGTCAGAGAACAATTAACCCTAATATTCAAACCTGAATATGTTAAAAATAGAGTATTGTTCTTTAACCCGGCTTTTCTAACGGAAGTAAGTTAGTGTTCTGTTCAGATCTTGCTCAGCCCTTCTGAATTCCGATACTGTTTTATTTTTCAGGCAGTTAACGGAAAACCATCCCTGATTTTACTGCTAATTTTTATTCGTTACGCTTCATCTTTATATGCATTCAATCTTCCCCTGGCAGTAGCTACGCTGAGATCATCGCTCCAGTCCAGCTCGGACAGTTGCTTGTAATAATGGTAACGCCTGCGGACTTCCTGCTGAGATTCCTGCAGATAGCGCTCAGCCTCCTGCGGGTGGGTATGCCAGAGCATGTTGAAACGGGTTTCGGTTTTGATAAATTCTTTATAGGGGATGGACGGTTCCTTCGAGTCCAGGTGCAGGGGGTTCTGGCCCTTCCCGATACGCGCGGGATCGAAACGGAACAGCAACCAGTGACCGCTGTCGACGGCCAGTTGCTGCTGCCGGTGATTGTTGCTCAGATCCACGCCATGGGCGATGCAGGGCGAATAGGCGATGATCAATGAGGGACCATCATAAGCCTCTGCTTCCAGGAAGGTGCGCAGGGTCTGTACGTCTTTGGCACCATAGGCAACGTGGGCAACGTAGATGTTCCCGTACTCTATGGCCAGCAGGGCCAGATCTTTTTTCGCGCCCGGCTTGCCACCGGCCGAGAACTTCGCCACCGCGCCACGCGGCGTCGCCTTGGAGGTCTGGCCGCCGGTGTTGGAATAGACTTCGGTATCCAGCACCAGAATGTTGACGTTACGCCCCGAGGTTAGCACATGATCCAGCCCGCCGTAGCCGATGTCATAGGCCCAGCCGTCCCCGCCGATGATCCAGACACTCCTGCGGCACAGGTTATCAGCCAGCCGTGACAGGGTCGCGGCGCGGGGATCATCGAGCACCGCCAACTGTTCACGCAGTTGCTCGATGCGATCGCGCTGCGCATGAATACCGGCTTCATCCGATTCATCGGCATTAATAATGGCATCCACCAGATGATCGTCGTCCAGTTGCTCGCTGAGGGCGGCCAGTAATTCTCTGGCCTGCCGACACTGCTGATCCGCCGCTATCCGCATACCAAGACCGAACTCGGCGTTGTCCTCGAACAGCGAATTATTCCAGGCCGGGCCGCGCCCCTCAGGGTTGGCGGCCCAGGGCGTGGTAGGCAGATTGCCACCATAGATGGATGAGCAACCGGTGGCATTGGCCACCAGCATGCGGTCGCCAAATAATTGCGTAGCCAGTTTAATATACGGGGTTTCACCGCAACCGACACAGGCGCTGGAAAATTCGAACAGCGGCTGCAGTACCATGGCACCTTTCAGGGTGCGGGTTTTCAGCTCGCGGCGATCGTATTCGGGCAATGAGTGGAAGAATTCCCAGTTGCGTTTTTCCACTTCAACCCATTCCTGGTAGGAAGCCATGTTTAGCGCTTTACGGCTGCTATCGGCTTTATCGTAAATCGGGCAGATATCGACACACAGACCGCAGCCGGTGCAGTCTTCCGGTGCGACCTGGTAGCTGATGTGCAGACCGGCGGGAAAGCCCTTGCCAATCATGGCCTGGGTTCGAAAACCCTCGGGGGCATCGGCAAGCAGATCTTCATGGTACATCTTGCTGCGAATAGCGGCGTGAGGACAGACCAGCGGACACTTGCCGCACTGGGTGCAGAGATCGGTTTCCCAGGTGGGGATTTCCAACGCCAGGTTGCGCTTTTCATACGCCGCAGTGCCCAGCGGGAAGCTGCCATCGGCGGGCAGCAGACTGACCGGCAACTGATCGCCATGGCCATCGATCATTTTTGCGGTGACGTTCTTCACGAAGGCAGGTGCCGAGTCAGGAATGTGCAGGCCGGTCTGCAAGGTACTGCTGGCGCTGGCCGGTATGTTCACTTCATGCAGACAGGCAATGGTTTCATCGATGGCGGCAAAGTTCATATCCACAACATCCCGGCCTTTTTTGCCATAGGTTTTTTCGACCGCCTCCTTGATGGCATCGATGGCCTGCTGTCTGGGCAGAATGCCGGAGATGGCAAAAAAACAGGTCTGCATAATCGTGTTGATGCGCTTGCCCATGCCGGTTTTATCCGCCACGGCATAGGCATCGACAACATAAAAGCGGATGTGACGATCAATGATCTGCTGCTGCATTTTCTGCGGCAGCGTACCCCAGACCGTATCCGCAGAGGAAGGAGAATTGAGCAGAAACACCGCGCCTTCGGCCGCCTTATCGAGCATATCATAGCGCCGGAGAAATACCGGCTGATGACAGGCCACGAAATTAGCATCGTTGTCATCGATCAGATAGCTGGAATGAATCGGCCGGGGACCAAAACGCAAATGGGAAATGGTCACCGCACCGGCTTTTTTTGAATCGTAAACAAAATAACCCTGTGCATGCAGCTCGGTGCTTTCACCAATGATCCTGATGCTGTTCTTGTTGGCGCTCACCGTACCGTCACTACCGAGGCCATAGAACAGCGCCTGGAAAGTTTCATCATGAGCATCGGTGCGAAATGCGGGATCCCAGTCCAGACTGGTGTGACAGACATCGTCATGAATACCGATGGTGAAATGATTTTTCGGCTGCGACTTTTTCAGCTCGTCATACACCGCCTTGATCATGGCCGGGGTAAACTCTTTTGACGACAGACCGTAGCGGCCGCCCGTCACACAGGGCATCTCGCCAAACCTGCATTCACCACTGCAGTAATGCCGGGCAATGGCGGCCAGCACATCTTTATACAGCGGTTCACCATCGGCCCCCGGTTCCTTGGTGCGATCCAGCACCGCAATCCGACGACAACTGTCAGGCAGGGCCGCCACCAGCGCTTCAGCGTCAAAAGGCCGATAGAGTCGCACCTTGAGCAGGCCAACATTTTCACCATGAGCATTAAGATAGTCACAGGTTTCTTCTACCGCCTCAGCGCCAGACCCCATAAGCACGATCACACGCTCAGCCTGCTTACTACCAGCATAATCAAACAGCCGATAGCAGCGACCGGTCAGTGCGGCAAACCGATCCATGCTTGCCTGTACGATCTGCGGCAAGTTTTTATAGTAGGGGTTGACCGTTTCACGGGCCTGAAAATACACGTCGGGATTCTGCGAACTACCTCGCAGCAGCGGATGGCTGGGCGACAGGGCGCGCTCACGGTGGGCGCTGATCCAGTCATCATTGATCATAGCTTTGATCACATCATCATCGATGGCCGTAATCTTGGCTACTTCGTGGGAAGTGCGAAAACCATCAAAGAAGTGTAAAAAGGGAATCCGGCCTTCGAGGCTGGCGGCCTGGGCTATGAGCGCAAAGTCCATCGCTTCCTGTGGTGAGTTGGAACACAGCATGGCGAAACCGGTCATGCGCGCCGCCATGACGTCACTGTGATCGCCAAAAATGGACAGTGCCTGACAGGCCAGCGAGCGGGAAGCGATATGGAAAACCGTTGAGCTCAGCTCGCCGGCAATCTTGTACATGTTGGGCAGCATTAACAGCAGGCCCTGCGAGGCGGTAAAGGTCGTCGTCAAACTGCCGGCCTGCAGAGCGCCATGAATGGCGCCGGCGGCGCCCCCCTCGCTTTGCATTTCCAGCACCTGGGGCACCGTGCCCCAGAGATTGGTCTGGCCGCGGGACGACCACTCATCGGCCCATTCCCCCATCGGCGAAGCCGGAGTAATAGGATAAATAGCGATGACTTCATTGAGCTTGTGGGCAATGATAGCCACCGCCTGGTCGCCATCAATGGTAAGCATCGTCTGTTTGGACATAGGCAGTTACTTTGTTCACTTCATATTATCGACAGTTCTCAAAAGCAGTAACTGCTAAGCTAACAAGGCAGTTATTTTTTGTCACTAGTTTTTAGACCTGCATTTTTTTCTGTCCTGCTTTTGCGCTCTCTATCCGCATCCAGATGTCGCACAATGATATCCTGATAATTACGAATATATTTGACGTAATGCACCGGCTCCCAGCCGCAAACGTAAGCCTGCTTTAAGGTTTAGCCAGTCATCTCGCAGCAGTGTTTCAATAAATAGCTTAATACATCCTGTGCCGAAATAACCAGCCGGAAAACGCCAGGGTGACGATACTGATGATCAGCATAGGCCAGTACTGGTTGAACAACAGGCCATAGCTGTCGCCTTCCAGAAAAACTCCGCGCACGATGATAAGAAAATAGCGCAGGGGATCGAGATAGGTCAGCCATTGCACCACTTCAGGCATGTTGGCGATGGGGGTGGAAAAACCGGAGAGAATGACTGCGGGCACCAGAAATAGAAAAGCGCCCAGTATAGCCTGTTGCTGGGTAACGGAAATGGAGGAAATCATCAAGCCCACTCCGGTGGCGGAAAGCAGGAAAAGCACAATGCCAAGATAGAGTGCGCCAATATCGCCACGCAGCGGAATTTTGAAAAGCACAACCATGAGAATAATGATGACGGTGGATTCAAGCAGACCGATGAGTATGCCCGGGATGGCCTTGCCGATGAGAATTTCCACCGGTCGAATCGGCGTCACCAGCAGTTGATCAAAGGTTCCGGCTTCACGCTCGCGAGCCACCGACAGGGCCGTGACCAGCAGGGTCACCACCAGGGTCAGCAAGCCGACAATACCGGGCACGATAAACCAGCGCGATTGCAGGTTTTCATTATAGCGATTGCGAATCTCCAGCACGGTCTTCGGCCCGGCCTGGCCCTGTTGTTTTATCCACTCGCCATTAAAATCCAGCAGGATAGTGCGCAGGTAATTCATCGCCGTCATGGCGGTGTTGGAATTGCGTCCATCAAGAACCAGTTGGACTGGTGTATTTATACCACTCAGCATGTTGGCGCTAAAACGTGGCCCGATGTTCAGCACCAGCAGCACATCTTTATTGTCGATCAGTGGGGCAATCTCCACCTCATGACTGACTGTTTTGATGATCTGAAAATTGGGTGAACCCTCAAGGCGACTGATCAGATCACGGGAAAGCGAGCCTGTATCCTGATTGTAAACAGCAATGGGAACATTGTTGAGATCATAGGTGGCGGCAAAACTGAACAGCAGCAACTGTACGACCGGTGGGATGATAATCACGATACGACTACGCTTGTCTCGCAGCAGCGCCAGAAATTCTTTAATCGCAAGTGCAATGATATGTCCAAAATTCATGACTTATTCCAGGCGTTTGCGCGATTTTTGCCAGACCAGAGCAAAGAAAAAAATCAACATGAGGAACAACGCCCCCATGTTGGCCAGCACTACCGGCCAGACATCCCCGGCCAGAAACAGGGTTTGCAATATAGCAACAAAATAACGCGCCGGAACAAGATGGGTAAGCATCTGTACAGGCGCAGGCATGGAGTTAATATCAAATAGAAAGCCTGAAAGAATAAAGGCCGGCAGGAAGGTAACAATGATCGCAATCTGGCCGGCGACAAACTGGTTTTTTGAAACAATGGAAATCAGCAGGCCAATCAACAGGGCCACCAGCATAAACAACGCCGAGCAAACCACCAGCAGCCAGAAGGAACCTCGCAGGGGAACCTCAAACTGCCACACCGCCAGCGCCACGCTAAACAGCATGCCACCCATGCCCAGTATAAAGTAGGGAATCAGTTTACCGACCAGCATTTCACTAATGCGCAGCGGAGTGACCATCAGCGCTTCCATGGTTCCACGCTCCCATTCCCGCGCGACCACCATGGCGGTCAGCAGTGAGCCGATCAGGGTCATGATGATGGCAATCAACCCTGGCACCAGAAACAGCCGACTGGAAAGCGCCGCATTGAACCAGACGCGTTGTTCCAGCTCGACCGGCATGGACAGGGAACGACCCTGCACTTCAGTATAAAGTGTCAACCAGGCCAGCCAGGCGCCCTGTATATAACCCCGCGTAATATTGGCCTGATTGGAATCCACGCCGTTGACAATGATGCCAATCGGCGCTTTCTGACCGGACAGCAGGTTGGCAGAAAAATTATTACGCATCCAGATGATGCCTTCAATTTTACGTTCATCAAAGGCTTTTTCGGCATCCTGAATGGCATTGAAATAAACCGGCCTGAAAAATTCAGAACGCTCAAACGAGCCGGCCAGTGAACGGCTGGTCAGATCAGGCTGTTCAATAACGATACCCACCGGAATGTGTTTGGCATCCAGTGATACGCCATAACCAAACAGGAACAACAGCACCACGGGCATGACAAAGGCAATGGAAATGCTCGAGGGATCACGAAGGATTTGCCAGCTTTCCTTGCGAATCATACCCAGCAGTCGCATGCGACCAGCGCTGTCTTTGCTCATGCCGCCGCCTCCTTCTGTTCAATCAGCCAGATGAAGGCATCTTCCATGTTCGGATCGGGAGTAGCCGGATTGCGCGCCAGATCCTTCATTTCCCGGGGCGTACCTTCGGCCAGTACTTCGCCCTCCGCCATGATCACCAGACGATCGCAGTAATTGGCTTCTTCCATAAAATGGGTGGTCACCAGTACGGTAACACCAACTTCGGCCAACGCATTGGTCCAAGCCCAGAATTCCCGTCGTGCTAAAGGATCGACGCCTGAAGTGGGTTCATCGAGAAACAGGATCTCCGGTTCATGCATTAGCGCGGCGGCAAAGGACAGGCGCTGCCTGTAACCCAGCGGCAGGTCACCAGCATTGGCATCCCGATAAGCATCTAGTTCAAACGTGGTCAGCGCCCATTCAAGCCGTTGTTTCTGCTGTTTACCGCGCAGCCCATAGGCGCTGGAGAAAAAACGCAGGTTCTGGAGTACGGAGAGATTGGTATAAAGCGAAAATTTCTGCGCCATATAACCAATCCGGCTACGGGCGCGGGCGGCGGAGGTACGCAGATCATGACCCGCCACCGCCAGCTGTCCTGAACTGGCCGGCAGCAGGCCACAAAGCATACGAAAAGTAGTGGACTTGCCGGCGCCATTGGCGCCCAGCAGGCCGAAAATCTCCCCGCGCCTGACGCCAAAACTGACATTATTCACCGCCACAAACTCACCAAAGCGGCGCAGCAGGTTCTTTACCTGGATAACCTCCTCATTGCCATCACTGATTTTTACCTGCAGCGCGAGCGTCTGTTTATCCTTATCAGTACGAGTTTTAAGCCTTGCTACAAAGGCGTCTTCAAAACGCGGCGCGGCCGGCGTTATGCGGATCCCGGATTCACCGGGGAGCAGAACATCCACCTCGGCAGTGACATCCTTCTGCATCACCAGGCGCACCGTTTCACCTTCGATGAGGGCGTCCAGCACACCCGGTGCACGACTGAGTTGCGCCTGCAGGCGGCGCACACCAAAATTTTCAGCACCTGCCTGAAAAACACGTCCGGCCACCTCATCGCTGAAACTCTGCGGCCTGCCCTGCCCCAGCATCTGCCCTTCATGCAGCAGGATCACTTCATCACAGCGTTCAGCTTCATCCAGATAGGCGGTGCTCAGGAGCACCGTCATGCCGGCATCCTGCACCTGTTGATAAACAATTTGCCAGAGCTCACGACGGGAAACAGGATCAACGCCGACCGTAGGCTCATCCAGCAACAGCAATTGCGGCGAGCGCACCAGGGTGCAGGCCAGTCCCAGCTTCTGTTTCATGCCACCGGAAAGCCGGCCGGCCAGGCGTTGGGTAAAGGGAGCCAGGCCGGTCATTTGCATCAGTTCTTTATAACGTGCGGCGCGCTGCTGCCGGGGCACATTTTGCAGATCAGCATAAAGATCCAGATTCTCCTGTACGCTCAGATCCTCATACAGGCCAAAGCGCTGCGGCATATAGCCCACCCGTGACTGCACCTGCAGAGGATCGCGCCGAGCATCAACACCAAGCACTTCGATTTCGCCCCTGTCGGCAATAAACAGGCCTGCAGCGAGACGCATGAGGGTGGTTTTGCCTGCGCCATCCGGGCCAATCAGGCCGGTAACCCGGCCGGGCTGAATGCTGAAACTGACATCGATCAGAGCCGGCAGCCGACGTCCTCCACTATGGAAGCGCTTACTGAGTTCAGAAAGAACCATTGCCGGATGAGTCATGCCGCTGGCGTCGCTTTAGCTTTCGCAGTTTTTGCTGGCGGGTTTCTGGCGGGCGGGCGGCTGATCAATTGCAATACGCACCGTGGCAGGCATGCCCAGGCGTAACTCATCCTGCGGGTTGCAGGCGAAGATCCGCACCGAGTAGACCAGCCGTGTGCGCAGCTCAGGGGTCTGCACATTTTTAGGAGTAAACTCAGCGGTCGGGGAAATATAGCCCACCCAGCCCTGATAAGCCTTGCCGGGAAAGCTGTCGGTATAAATCGTTGCCGCCGCGCCAAGGCTGATTTTACCCAGCGCCGGTTCGGGTAGATAGGTGCGCACCCAGACCGGATTAATAAAAGCCAGGGTCAGGGCCGGGGTTTGCGGAAAGGCCATGTCGCCCGGTTCAAGTATGCGGTTGCGAATAATGCCATCGGCCGGAGCATAAAGGTTGGCGTCATCCAGACGCTGCTCCGCTAATGTCACGGCGGCCTTGCGACTGGCAAGCACGGCTCTTGCAATAGCGATATCTTCCTTGCGTGGACCCAGCTCCAGCAAGGTCAATGCCTGTTGCACAGCTTTCATCTCGGCCTGGGCCGCATCGGCCGCAGCGCGGGCGTTTTCCACATCCTCAGGCGAGACCAGATCTTTTTTCAACATCGGCAGCAGGCGTTTGTAGCTCGCCCTGGCCGAACTTGCCCTGGCTCTGGCCGCCTCGAGTTCGGCACGCGCTTTGCTGATTTCCTGCTTACGGCTACCGGCCTCCAGCTTGCCCAGCGTTTGCTGCTGGGCTTCCAGTTGCGCCCTGGCCTCGGTCAGCTGGGCCTCAAGCACCTCGGTATGCAGACGCGCCAGCAATTGACCCTTTTTTACCCTGTCACCTTCCTGTACAAGGATGACATCAATATGTTCACTACTGTTAAACGCCAGCTGGGCTTCCCGAATATCAACATTGCCATAAAGGGTAAGCTGACTATCCTCGCTGTTTTGCTGTTGCTGCTGCCAGAAATAAACACCGACAAAACCAACTATCAGGATAAGCACCGACAGAACAGGAAGTTTTTTGTTCATTTTTAGATGTCCACTACAGAGTGATCCGAGTTCAACACAGGATAATCCAATCGTAGAAACAATGTAATAAAATCCTCCTGTGCCAGACAGCTAAATAAGCGTTCCCAAAGGGTGTCCAGTTATTCTCGCAAAGGCGTGACCGGAACAAAGCGTAGGAACTGCCGAATGTAACCAGAATCCTGCGAAGCAGGATTGAGAAATCCGTAATGAAGCCTGAAGGGATTCTATGGGTAGCTCAAACATGGTTTGCATTTCGGTCTGGAACGATATACCTTGTCAATCTGCATGGTCTTCGTCCTGCCTATAATGTCTTATATTCGTTGTTTCCTCACAGATACATCCGAATCAAGCTTCATAGCGCCTGCCAGGATTCATACTGATGGTTCGCTGATTGATGCGAACATATTTACAATTTATTTAAGGTATATAACACATGTCAGAAAGACAAACTGGAACCGTCAAATGGTTCGACAGCGCAAAGGGTTATGGTTTTATCGAACGTGAGGGTGGCAAAGATCTGTTCGTTCATTTTCGCGCCATTGTCGGTGAAGGCCATCGCTCTCTTGAAGAGGGCCAGAAGGTCGAGTTTACCGAAGCCGAAGGCAAAAAAGGGCCTCAGGCTGAAGACGTCGTTCCGCTTTAACGCCTGTTTCAATCCGCTGTCTCCTCTCTCCTGAGGCAGTTTGCCGTACTCGGCAAAGTAAATACGTGCAGGGATGCATGAATTTATTTGCCGATACCGTCCATAAATTTATTCATAGTTTCCCCTGAATTAAGAATATCAGTTCATTTATGTCCGCATGCCACCAGATATTCATGTGGAATAACCAGCCCGTTTTCAGTATGAAAGTCTTTCGCGAACAGGGCCACTTCATCGCGAATGCTGGCGCGCTCACTATCAGGCAGAGCATCATATTGTTGTTTAAGAATATCCGAAGCTTCTACCGTATCCCAGTAATCATCGAAGGAAGAAAACTGATAATGAAAGGTATGCGCCCTGACTTCAAATCCCCTGAAGCCAGCCTGTTGCAATAAGTCTTCCAGCACGCCGGGGGCTCCTAACGAGGTCACTCTGGCCAGAGGCGGAGCAAGTTCATCTGGTATGCGATCTCTGAAGGCCTGATATGACCAGTGCAGAGTAGGCATGGTTTTCGGAGTGCTCCAGACGGCAATGGCGAAACGACCACCAGGCTTGAGTACACGATGTATTTCCCTGCTGCCCTGCAGGGGATCTTCAAACAGCATGACGCCGAAACGAGAGAGCGCACGATCAAAACTGTTGTCTTCAAATTCAAGTTTTTCAGCTGGCATGGCCTGGAAACGGATATTTTTCAGCTTTTCCTCTTCGACCTTGCGTTGCGCAACGGCGGCCATCGGCTCGGCGCTATCAATACCGGTGATATCGACCTTGCCCTGCATGCGCCGCGCCAGCGTTAAAGCCGGCTCACCGGTTCCAGACCCCAGATCAATAATACGATCGCCCGCCTTCGCCTGCAGTGCGTCCAGCAAAATCTCGCCTACAGGCGCGATATGAGGTATCCAGAGATCAAATTTTTCAGCAATGCTGGCCCAGTCCGGTTGATTGGTGTTCATTTAAATTTCCATTTAGATAATGAAGAACAAAACAAGATACAACGTTTTCAGGAAGAGAAAAAGCACTCTTCAGTGAAGAATTTATTACACCAGGCCGTTCCCAATTTTCTATGTCGGCCAGCCCAAATAACGAGTCATTTGCCGTTGACAATATACCTTAAAACAGTTTATCTAAATAGCTGTTCCGAATACCAGTACACTTGTGAATTTCCACGTTCGTGGTGAGCTTGTCGAACCATGAGCGTGGAAATGCGGTGAATAGAGAGCTTAATCTATTTGTCCTTCGACAAGCTCAGGACGAACGGCAATTT
>JASBTR010000010.1 GCA_030148325.1 Gammaproteobacteria bacterium | reverse complement strand
CGACTAATACCCCGTAGCTTGCTGCGGGGTGGTTTATTTCGGTGGCGGGGGAACTTTTCGGTATTCCGTTAGTCACATTCTCACAAATTCCATAAATCTGTGTTATAAAAGGCGTTATGATATTACTTCGTACTGACAGGGGATCCCGATATGGTTTAATAGTGCTGCTGCTGTTTGCACTGGTATGGGCGCCATTTGTCAATGCGACAGCTTCTGTATCCAGTTTCACTGGTGCCGGCAAAGATGCGGGCAGGTGCGATAAAATGCAGCAAATGGATGTGGAGCAGGCGCAACAACAGGCAAGTTCAAATTGTTGTGATCAATATAGTGATTACAGTGATTGCGAGACACACTGCCAGAATCTTTTACTCTCTCATTTGCCGGTCTCGGCGCTGTTGGAGCCGTTTGCGTTTCAGCCCCGTTCGCTGCGTTCCGTACAGTTATCGTCCTCTCAAATCCTGAGAGGGGTATTTCCCCCCATGGATCCCCGTCCTCCCCAGATCTGATTTCCCTTTCCGGGTAGGGGCTTGTGAGCTCTCCGGCACTGACTGTTTGCAGATCAGTGTTTTCAGTTTGCCCGGCACACCCTTGTTTCAATCCGTTGTTATATCTTTATACTGTAGCGGATACCTGATTGGCGAGATGCCGATCTGTCCGCTCGGATAATAGACATCCGCAATGCGGCCGAGAGGATCTACAATGAATAATCAGCGAATCGGGATGTTTTGGCCCACATATTCATCAGGAGTATGACGATGCTTCTCCATAAATTTATAGCGGCTGGCCTTGCAGCCAGTTTGTTTTGTTCTTCGGTGCTGGCTGTTGAGTCTGCTGCGGATAATCCGCGGGAGCGCATTGAGGCCACGCGATCACTGGCTTCGGCACTGAGCCTGTCGGGGGCGGTGGAAGTGGCGGTGGCCGACAATCCGGGACTGGCCGCTATGCGTTCGCGTGCCGAAGCCATGGCGGCGATTCCTTCCCAGGTCGGAACCCTGCCTGATCCTTCATTGAGTTTTAATGCCCTTAACCTGCCGGTGGATACTTTCAGCCTGGGTCAGGAAAGCATGACCCAGATGCAGATTGGCATTGGTCAGGCTTTTCCCTTTCCAGGCAAACTCGGTTTGCGTGAAGATGCTGCGGATTATGAGGCGAAGGCCGCAGGCAACGAAGTTGATGAAACCCGTCTATGGTTGATTCGCAGCGTCAAGAGTACATGGTGGCGGTTGCTCTATCTGGATAAGGCGCTGGAGATCGTTGTCAGTAACCAGGTGTTGTTACGCCAGTTTGTTGAAATCGCCCAGACCAAGTACAAGGTTGGCCAGGGCTTGCAACAGGATGTACTGCTGGCGCAACTGGAACTGTCCAAGTTGCTGGATCAGGAAGTTCGTCTTAAAGGTATGCGTCGCAACGAAGAAGCACGGCTTAATGCGCTGTTGAACTGGCCTACCGAGCGGAAACTGACGCTGGCACCTACGCCTGATTCCAGGTTGCCGTCGTTGCGCGATGAAGTTGCTCTGCACAAACAGGCTGAAACCTCGCGCCCCCTGCTGCTTGCACAACACAGTCGTATTGGCGCTGCACGCAGTCGCGTGGATCTGGCGAAGAAAGATTATTACCCCGATTTCAATCTGGGTGCGGCGTATGGTTTTCGCAGCGGGATCAGTAATGGTATCGAACGGGCGGATGTCGCATCATTACGATTCACCATGACCTTGCCGATCTATACAGATAGCAAACAGGACAAAGCCATGGACCAGCGCAATAGTGAGCTGCTGCAACAGAATTACAAACTGCAGGATACGCTGCAGCAGGTTCGTGAAGAAATTTCACGGGCCATGGCCGATTACCGGCGTGCCAGTGAGCTGGTGCTTTTGTTCAAGAGCGGGATTATTCCCCAGGCTCGGCAAACCGTCGATTCCATGCTTGCGGGCTACCAGGTAAACAAGGTGGATTTTCTCAACCTGGTGCGCGCGCAAATCACACTCTACAACTATGAAACACAATACTGGTTATCCTTCAGTTCAGCACAGCAGGCGCTGGCGGCGCTCGAAGCCGTGGTTGGCAGCGAAACCATTTATGCAGGAGATGATTCATGAATAACAAAATAATTATAGTTGCCGCTATTACGCTGGCGATAGGGCTTGGCGGCGGTTACTGGCTGGCGGGTATGCAAAAGGGAGAGGTCATGGATATGGCCACTAAAACGGGTGATGAAGGTGGACGCAAGGTGCTGTTCTACCGTAACCCGATGAACCCGGCGATCACCTCGCCGGTGCCGGCGCAGGATGAAATGGGCATGGACTATATTCCGGTTTATGCGGAGGACAGCGGCAGTAGCGATAAAGAACCGGCCGGGACGGTGAAAATTGATCCGGTCACGGTGCAGAATATTGGAGTGCGCACCACAATAGCTAAACAACGCAGTTTGTCTCATCAGATTCATGCCGTGGGCAGGATAACCTATGATGAAGAGCGGTTGACGCGATTGCATCCCAAGACGGAGGGCTGGGTTGATGAAATCTTCATCGACAAGACCGGCGAGTTTGTTAAAAAAGATACGATTCTGTTAGGGCTGTATTCGCCTCAACTGGTGTCCAGTCAGCAGGAATATTTGCTTGCGCTGAGTAATCGGGAAAGCCTTGAGAACAGCTCTTTCGAGGATATTCGCAAAGGTGCGGATGAACTGGTGCGTAGTTCGCGTGAACGACTGGAGTTGCTGGATGTGCCTGAGCACCAGATCCGTGAACTGGAAAAAACCCGCAAGATCAAAAAGAGTCTGCATATTCATTCGCCCTTCGATGGCATTGTGATGAAAGTGGGTGTGCGTGACGGACAGTATGTAACGCCGGCTACCGAGCTGTATATGCTGGCCGATCTAAGCAACATCTGGGTCTATGTGGACATCTACGAAAACGAACTGCCCTGGGTCAAAGTTGGTGACATTGCTGAGATGAAAGTCGAGGCCATTCCAGGCAAGGTGTTTACCGGTAAGGTGACCTATATTTATCCTTATCTGGAAAGCAAAACCCGCACTAACCGAATTCGTCTGGAATTCGAGAACAGGGATCTCAAACTCAAGCCGGATATGTTTGCCAATGTTACTTTGAAGACGAGCCGACAGGAGAAAGCTGTGGTGGTGCCGTCCGAAGCTATTGTGCGTTCCGGTACTGACAATCAGATATTTGTAGTGCGCGGCCCCGGAAAATTTGAACCCCGAAAGGTGGTTCTGGGCGTAAGTTCGGAAGGTTTAACTCAGATTCTATCCGGTGTTAAAGCGGGCGAAGAAGTGGTGACTTCCAGCCAGTTCCTGATCGACTCTGAGTCCAAGCTGCGTGAAGCCACGGCGAAAATGATGGAAGCCATGCAGGCCGAGGCCCGAAAAAAGGCAGCCGAAAAAAGTGATAAGGCAGAATAGGGGACGACCATGATTGAGAAAATTATCAATGCGTCCCTGAAGGACAAGTTCATGGTGCTGATAGCCGCAGCGATGGTACTTGCTGCCGGGATCTACGCGCTGAAGAATACGCCACTGGATGCGATACCTGATTTGTCTGATGTACAGGTAATCGTGTTCACCGAGTTTCCTGGACAGGCTCCTCAGGTGGTGGAGGATCAGGTGACCTATCCGCTGACTACGGCCATGCTTGCCGTTCCTTTTGCCAAGGTGGTGCGTGGTTATTCTTTCTTCGGTTTTTCCTTTGTCTATATTATTTTCGAAGACAACACGGATATGTACTGGGCGCGTTCGCGGGTACTGGAATATCTTAACTATGTCAGTGGTCGCCTGCCTGCCGGTGTGACCCCGAGTCTTGGGCCGGATGCGACCGGTGTCGGCTGGGTGTATGAGTATGCGCTGGTGGATCGCACGGGTAAAAATGATCTATCGCAACTGCGTTCGATTCAGGACTGGTATTTGCGCTATCCCCTGCAAACGGTTCCTGGTGTTTCCGAGGTGGCGTCTATCGGCGGTTATGTCAAGCAGTATCAGGTGGAAGTCGATCCTAATGTATTGATGAATTACAACATCCCCCTGTCTAAAGTAAAAGAGGCCATTAAGCGTTCCAATAATGATGTCGGTGGGCGGCTGGTGGAAATGGCCGAGACAGAATACATGGTGCGTGGTCTGGGTTATATCAAATCCGTGGAGGATCTGAAGAGTATTCCGGTGGGTGTGGACAAAAACGGAACCCCGATCCGTCTGCAGGATGTGGCCAATGTACAACTGGGGCCGGAGCTGCGCCGCGGGCTGGTTGAGCTTAACGGTGAAGGTGAAGTAGCCGGGGGTGTGGTGATCATGCGCTTTGGTGAAAATGCCCTGGCGACCATCGAAGGTATACGCGCCAAGCTGGAGGAGCTGAAGCCGGGTTTGCCCGAAGGCGTCGAAATCGTGCCGGTCTATGATCGCGGCGATCTTATCGAACGGGCAGTGGATAATCTTAAAGACAAGCTGATCGAAGAGTCCATCGTCGTCAGTATCATCTGTATCCTGTTCCTGTTGCATGCTCGTTCAGCACTGGTTGCCATCCTGACTCTGCCGTTAGGTATTCTTATGGCTTTTATTTTCATGCATTGGCAGGGTATTAACGCCAATATTATGTCACTGGGCGGGATTGCGATTGCTATTGGCGCGATGGTCGATGGTGCGATCGTGATGATCGAGAATGCACATAAGCACCTGGAACATGCGGCGCGAGATAAAGGCTCCGAGCTGACCCTGCCAGAACGTTGGAAGGCTGTAAGTGATGCATCCAAAGAAGTCGGCCCGGCATTGTTCTTCTCCTTGCTGATTATCACCGTTTCCTTTATGCCGGTGTTCACCCTGCAGGCACAGGAAGGGCGCTTATTCTCTCCGCTGGCCTTCACCAAGTCCTATGCGATGGCTTCGGCGGCGATTCTGGCGGTTACCCTGGTGCCGGTTCTGATGGGCTATTTTATTCGTGGCAAGATATTGCCCGAGGCGAAGAATCCGGTGAATCGGGCGCTGCATTATGTGCACAAACCAGCACTGTCGATGGCGATCGAATGGCGCAAGGTTACGCTGGGTATTGCGTTGATTCTGCTGGGTATAAGTTATTATCCTGTATCGAAACTGGGTAGTGAATTTATGCCGCCGCTGGATGAGGGTGACATTCTTTATATGCCTACGATGTACCCCGGCATTTCTATTACCAAGGCCAAGGAAATTTTGCAGCAGACCGATAAGATTCTCAAGACTTTTCCTGAGGTGCATCATGTGTTTGGTAAGGTGGGCCGGGCTGAGACCGCGACCGATCCGGCGCCGTTGGCGATGATCGAGACTACCATCAAGATCCGGCCAAAATCCGAATGGCCGGACCCAAGCAAAACCACCAAGCAATTGATGGATGAAATGGATAAGGCGATTAATTTTCCCGGTGTCGCCAATGCCTGGACCATGCCGATCAAGACCCGCATTGACATGCTTTCCACCGGTATCAAAACGCCTATCGGGATCAAGGTTAGCGGACCGGATCTGGAAGTGCTGGAAAAGGTGGGGGGTGATATTGAAAAGGCGCTTGCGGCCTTGCCGGAAACCCTCTCGGCTTTTGCGGACAAGGCGGCCGGTGGCTATTACCTTGATTTCGACATTTTGCGGGACGAGGCTGCGCGTTACGGACTGACGGTGGGAGATGTACAGGATGTGATCCAGTCGGCTATTGGTGGCATGAATATTACCCAGACGGTGGAAGGGCTGGAGCGCTATCCGGTAAATCTGCGATATCCACGGCAGCTGCGCGATAATCTGGAACAGTTGAAACGGGTATTAATCCCGACGCCAACCGGAACCCAGATCCCGCTGTCACTGGTAGCTGATTTGAACCTGAGACGGGGACCACCTTCTATCAAGAGTGAGGATGCACGGCTCAATGCCTGGATTTATGTGGATATTACCACTTCAGATATTGGCGGCTATGTGGCCATGGCCAAAGAGGTGGTAGCGAAGCAGGTGAATATTCCGGCTGGTTACAATCTGGTCTGGTCCGGGCAATATGAGTATATGGAACGTGCGGCCGAGCGTTTGCGTATCGTGGTGCCGGTAACCCTGTTGGTGATCTTCCTGTTGCTGTATTTTAATTTCCGCAACCTGATTGAGCCGCTGGTGGTGATGTTATCCATTCCGTTTGGTCTGATTGGCGGTTTCTGGTTGCTCTACTGGATGGGCTTCAATATGTCAGTTGCAGTTGCGGTGGGCTTTATCGCACTTGCCGGTGTGGCGGCCGAGATCGGCGTACTGGTACTGACGTTTATCGATCACGAAGTAGAAAGGCAGCATGAGGCCAAAAAACGTGAGCATGGCGAGGCCAGCTTCCTCGATTCACGTGAAATCATGGCGGCAGTACATCATGGCACCTCGGAACGTGTGCGCCCCATAATTATGACCGCAACGGCGATTATTGCCGGCCTGCTGCCCATCATGTGGGGCGGCGGCACGGGATCATCAGTTATGCAGCGTATCGCCGCCCCCATGGTCGGCGGCATGCTGACAGTGACCATCCTCAGTCTGTTAGTGATGCCGGTGATCTATGGTCTGGTGTTGCAGTTGCAGGAAAGGTTAAGGGCGCGGAAGGCCAGGGGTGAGTGACGAGTGACGAGTGACGAGTGACGAGTGACGAGTGACGAGTGACGAGTGACGAGTGACGAGTGACGAGTGACGAGTGATGAATGACAAGTGACGAGTGAGTGGTAAGACGAAAACTTTTTTAAAAAAAGGCGGTGATAATAATGAAAGGGGACATAAGGCTATACTTTGTCGTCCCTCGTCCCTCGTCCCTCGTCCCTCGTCCCTCGTCCCTCGTCCCTTATAATCTCATGCCAGATTCCTGATTTTCAAACCCTCTGCGAGCAGTTCAGCAAATGTCGCCTGAGACAGGGGTTCGCTGAAATAAAAGCCCTGGCAGATGGTGCAGCCCTGTACCCGTAGATAGGCCAGCTGGTTTCGGGTTTCCACGCCTTCGGCGATGATGTCGAGTCCCAGGCGGGTGGCCATAGCAATAATGGATTCTACAATGGCGGCATTGGCAGGTTCGGTATCGATGTTGCAAACAAAGGAATGATCGATCTTTAAAATATCAACAGGCAACTGTTGCAGGTAGCGCAGTGAGGAATAGCCAGTGCCGAAATCGTCAATGGAAATGTGAAGGCCGATGGCTTTTAGTTGTTCAAGCTTACTGCGGACTTCATCATAGTCATGAATAAGCAAATTTTCGGTTACTTCAATCTCAATACAACCCGGATCAACACCAGTTGTGGCAACAATGTTTTTTACCTTATTGACAAAGTCCGGATGCCGGAACTGGCGTGGGCTGACATTCACTGACATGGTCTGAATGTTTTCGCGATCCTTTTTGGAACACCAGAGCTCAATTACTGCCCGGCAGGCATGTTCAAACACCCAGTGGCCAATGGAGATAATCTGCCCCGTGTCTTCGCTGACGGGGATAAATTTGTCCGGGGGAACCCAGCCCAGTTCTGGATGTTGCCAGCGCAACAGGGCTTCTGCTCCAATAATTCGATTATGAATAATATCCACCTTGGGCTGAAATACCAGTTGAAACTGATCTTTTGACAGGGCCTGACGAAGTTCTGATTCTATCTCAAGACGCTCAATTGCTGCTTTGTTCATGACTGATGAGAAAAAATGATAGTTGTCACGGCCGGCATTTTTGGCCTGATACATGGCCATGTCGGCGTGCTTGAAGAGGGTATGGGTTGTCTCTCCATCAGTCGGGTAAAAAGCAATGCCAATGCTGGTGCTGATCGACAGATTATGACCTTCAATGGAGTAGCTGTCAGATACGGCAGCGCGGATCTTGTCAGCTACGGTGGTAACATCGACACTGGCCTCACTGGTAGATGGGAGGCTGGATAATAGAACAACAAACTCATCGCCGCCCAGACGGGCAACCGTATCTCCTTCGCGCACACAATTGCTGAGCCGTTTTGCTACCTGGGTAAGCAGTTTGTCGCCAACCGAATGGCCAAGGGTGTCATTGACGGTTTTGAAGTGATCCAGATCCAGCAACATGAGCGCCAGTTGATTCTGGCTGCGTGAAGCCTGGGCGATACCCAGATGCAGACGATCCATAAGTAGCTCTCGGTTGGGTAGCCCGGTAAGGGTGTCATAATAGGCCAGATATTTGATGTGCGCCTCGCGCTGTGTGCGCTCGATCTCTGCTGCGGTGCGCGCGGCAAAAATTTGTAAAACCGATTCGACAAATTCAGGCTGTTCAATTTTGTTTTCAAACAGGGTGGCGATTAGGCCCAGTGGCTTTCCCTGTGAGTCAAACAGAGGCACGCCGGAATAGGCTTCGATGTTCATTTCCACCAGGGCCCTGTCGTTGGGAAACAGTGCCTGGACATTTTCGGCATAGGTTTTTGGCGTATTGCCAATGAGTTCCGCACAGGGCGTCTGGTCTGTCTGATAATCAATATTGCGACAGATTATACCGTTCAGATAAAAAGCAAGGGTGAAAACAGTCTTCGGATTGTCATCCTTGATAATGCCGACCATGACACAGTTGGCACCGAGAATATTGGCCAGTTGTGTGGCAATGGCCTGAAAAAAACTCTCACCAATAGCGGCCGAGATACCTTCGACAATCTGGGTGATAGCACTTTCCAGTTGTTTGCGCTGGCTGATGTCCTGAATAATAATCTGGATGACCTTGTTGTTATCAAGCATCAGGGCGCCGGCATGGATGTTGACGATGAGGTTTCTGTTTGTCCTGCTTTTTATGGCAGACTCAAGCTGTAATGAATGGCCGGTTTCAAGTTTCAATAGCGGGTCGAGAATGCTATTTTGTTTATTGCTCAGAAGGTTATTCAATCTACGCCCGGTGAGTTTCCCTGGTTCCTGCGGAAACAGGTTTCCTGCCGCCTGATTGACTTCGATAATCACTCCATTCTCATCAAGAAGCAAAATTGCATCAGGCGCCAGCTCTACCAGTTTGCGGTAACGTTGCTCGGCTGACAGGCGGTTACTATCCAGGCTTTCAGTGTGAATGATCAGCGCTGTTTCCTGGGCAAATGCCTGCAGGATCTGTATTTCATGATTGCTATAATGATGGCTTAGTTTTTTTCGTGCTGACAGGAGTACGCCGACAGGATACTCACCAATTATCAGTGGTACAGCCAGGGCCGAACGGATGCCGAATTTTTTAACCATCCTCGGGCTGACTCGCGGATCATTACCGACATCCGAGATAGCAACAGGTTGACATTGCTTGAAGACGGCAACGGCAAGTGAAGGCTCATCCAGCTTCAATCGGTAGTGACCTTCCTTCCTGTATTGATTGAAAGAATCAATTACACCAACAAGTTCCTGCCGGTTTTCATCGAACAGGATCAGAAACAGAATTTCATCATCCAGAATGGTATTGCCAAGCTGGATGATATTGGTCAGTAGTTCTTCATAGTTCTGGCTGGAGTCGGCATGACGCAGCAGGCGATTGCTGATGGCAAGAATTTCCCGATGCAGGCGCTGTTCTTCCAGCAGAAGACCAAGGTCATAAATCAGGAATCCCAGTTCATCGGTAGAGCAGGAGACGGGTTTTACCGGGGTGTCTGACGAAATTTCATTGAAATTCTGAATAAATAACTGCAAAGGGGTGAGGCTCTGGCTGAAACTGCGGATGAACAGCAGTGAGCCGGCAATAGCGAGGACCTCCAGCATCAGCCAGATGACAAATGTTTCAACGGTGAAGTAGCCGGTACGGGTCCAGTAGTATTGCACCAGCATGGTATCCATGAGCAGGGGAACCAGTGATGCAATCAGGAAAACGCGGGTCTTGATGGTCAGTATGGGCTGCTGACTGTGGATATTGCCAAAGGCCCGGCCAAATAGATCAAAGAATCGGAAGAAAAAGGGCAGCCCGACAATAATGGACACGATGAGTGCAACAAGATGGATCCGAAACCAGTCGACGGGCAGGGCAATGAAGTCAGTATAATATTCGGCGGCAATAATAACCGATGCCGGAGCCATGAGGATATAGCTCAGGAACAGGAGCCAGAAATGCAGGGGGAAACGCCTGATTTGTTGCAGTACTGAGGCGGCATTGTCAGCCGAGTCACTTTCAAACCAGGCAGTGAAAGGTCGGGCAAAATGCCTGAAATACCAGTAAGCAAAGGCCAGTGTGGCAGCAATGAAAACCGGCTCCAGCGGAGTGGTGAGTATGGTCAGCATCTGCTGAGGGGTGAACATTTCGATGAACAACAGGAATGACAGACCGACGACGGGGGGCAATGTCCAGGTCAGCAGAACCAGCAAACGATAATGGCGATGGAATTTCTCTGGCGAGATCATATACTAATAATAATAGCAGTACTCCAGCCCAGATAAACTGGATAAATGCCGTTACGATATAATTTCCGGAAAAATGCGCAGAAATTATTTCCGGGCTACGCATGTGTTTATTGAACACATGATTAGAATGTTCCACACAGAAAATCTGCATTAAAAAGTGTGGTTATATGCCAGAGCGCTGGCGTGCCAGCCTGAACAGGCATGCCGTGGCTTGCCAGATGTATTCATTCACTTCCCGGTAAAGATTTTTCCGTCTCCCAGCTTAATATTTTCGTCATCCACATGACATGGGTTCGTCACATTTGCTGCGTATCTTCGCGTGTATCAGGAATCAGCCAGGTTGAGGGTTCCTTTTCGTTTATTAATTTGCGGCGATCTGGCCGCGTAAATCACCGGGAGATACATAATGAAACAAGCAAAACTTGCATGCACACTGCTTGCAACTGCTGTGGGCGCCGCATTGATGGGGATTGCCCAGGCTGGACCGGCTAGTGAGTCACCTGCAAAATGGTATGCTGATGGTAACAATGCCGTTGAAGCTGCAAAACATCTGCGTGCTAATATGCATCGCGCTAAAAATGTTATTCTATTTGTTGGCGATGGCATGGGTATATCGACTGTTACGGCTGCCCGAATTCTGGAAGGCCAGCTTCGCGGTGAAACAGGTGAGGAAAATCAGCTGAGCTTTGAAGTTATGCCTTATGTTGCGCTGAGCAAAACCTATAATACCAACCAGCAAACCCCGGATTCCGCCGGCACTATGACCGCGATGATGACGGGTGTGAAAAGCAAGGCTGGTGTTATTGCCGTAAATCAGAATGTCTATCGTGGCGATTGTGCCAGCAGCAAGGGCAACGAACTGACCACCTTTCTGGAACAGTCGGAAATGGCTGGACTGTCAACCGGTGTTGTAACAACCGCGCGCCTGACCCATGCTACCCCGGCAGCGACTTATGCTCACACGCCCGAACGCAACTGGGAAGACGACCATGATCTTCCTCAGGAAGCGATCGATAATGGTTGCAAGGATATCGCCCGCCAGTTAATTGAATTTCCTTATGGTGATGGAATTGAGGTTGCCATGGGTGGCGGTCGACGTAATTTCTGGCCGCGTAATATGGCCGATCTGGAAGATGAGGGTAAGACTGGTGAACGTGATGACCAGCGCAACCTGACTGAAGAGTGGGTTAGCAATTACAACAATGCCGCCTTTGTCTGGAACAGGGATCAGTTTGAGGCGATTGATGCAAGTAAAACAGATCACCTTCTGGGACTATTTGATCGTTCGCATATGGAGTATAACGTAGACCGTCCTGCTGATGTTGGCGGTGAACCGTCACTGACTGAAATGACCAGCAAGGCGATTGATGTTCTGCAGAAGAATGACAAGGGTTATTTCCTGATGGTTGAATCCGGTCGAATCGATCATGGTCACCATGCCACCAACGCCTATCGTGCGCTGACAGATACCATTGAATTCTCAAATGCTATCAAGGCTACGATGGAAAAAATCGATACCAGGGATACCCTTATTATTGTAACCGCTGACCATAGTCACGTCTTCACCATTGCCGGTTATCCTACCCGCGGTAATCCGATTCTCGGTAAAGTGCTTGGTAATGATAACCGTGGCGAGCCTAAGAGTAATTTCTCGATGGCCGATGACGGCATGCCCTACACTACAGTGAGTTATACCAACGGTCGTGGTTATGCAATGCTGGAAACAGGTGGCGATACACGCTACAAGGCGCCAATTCAGGCCGGTCGCGTTGCCGATTTGACTGCGATTGATACTACGGATGAAGGTTTCCATCAGGAAGCTCTGGTGCCACGCAGCTCGGAAACGCATGCTGCTGAAGATGTTGCGATCTATGCTGGTGGCCCAGGCTCATATCTTATGCATGGTGTGCAGGAGCAGAACTATATCTACCATGTCATGAGCAAGGCTTCAAAAATTAATGAACGTAAAAAGGACAGGGATGAAAATGATTTCAGGATGAATGACTGGGAATCTGTCGATTAAACAAAAATAACGACTATTGTTTAAAATTATCAGGGGTGCTTTTGCACCCCTTTTTTTGTGCCCAGGTTTCTATAATAGTCATAGATTATTAATCATACTGCAATAAATTCTTCAACCTGAATGTTTAGGATGTGCAAAATAAAACTGGAGACTAAAATGAAAACAAATTTATTAAAAACAACTGTATTCCCACTTTGTTTTGTTATATCAGGTCTGCTGCATGGTGGCGTGTCCCTGGCTGACGAGGATTCATATCGGCAGAAAGATAAGGCTGAATCAGAATCAGGCATTGCGGTTACACACGGGGTTATGGCGGGTGACATTCAGGAAAACAGCGCTATCATCTGGGCGCGTGCGGAGTCTGAATCTTATATGCATGTTTTTTTGCAGGCAGAAGACGGTGGAAAGTCTATGCATAAGATTACCAGGGTAACTGCAGCGCGTGATTTTACCGGAAAAATAAAGCTTGAAAAATTAGATGCTGATTCTGACTATGAATATACAGTCTGGTTCAGCAACAGCCGGCATGCCGGGAAAAACGTGGAAAAAGTGAATGGTTATTTCCATACTGCCCCGAAAAAAGACAGGGCGAAGGCGCTTTCATTTGCCTGGGGTGGAGATCTGGCCGGGCAGAATGTCTGCCGTGATGCGGAAGAAGGGTTTCCCATTTTTAACGCGATAAATGCGATGGAACTGGATTTCTTTATCGGTCTGGGTGATATGATTTATGCTGATAGTACCTGCACCGAACAGGGTAAATACGGAAATAGTCAGATTGCCGGAAATTATGACAAGTCAGCAAATATGAATAATTACTGGGCGCACTGGAAGTATAATCATGCGGATGAATCCTATCAGAAACTCCTCGCCAGTATGCCGTATTACGCAATCTGGGATGACCATGAAGTAGTTAATGACTTTGGACCGTTACATGACACCCGTTCAATCGCTCCCTATACGGAAGGTGAGCACCTTCTGCCCAAGGGATTGAAAGCTTTTCTGGATTACAATCCGATTGATGAAAGCTCCGACCAGCCGAAACGGCTTTATCGGACCATCCGTTGGGGCAAGAACTTTGAGTTGTTTGTTCTTGATACGCGTCAGTACCGTGATGCCAATATTGAAGCTGATGATCAGGCGCTAAAGAAAACCATGCTGGGTCGTGAACAGCTAACCTGGCTGAAAGAAAAACTGAAGTCATCCGATGCGACATGGAAAATGATTGTCTCCAGCGTTCCGATTTCTATTCCTACCGGTTATCCGGCTGAATATGGGCGCGATGGCTGGTCCGGATATGATCAGCAGACCGGTTTTGAACAGGAACTTAAAGATCTGTTTGGCTTCATGCGTGATGAAGGTGTTAACAATAGTATCTGGATCACAACAGATGTTCATTTTGCTGAGGTTTTCCGCTATACGCCATTTTCTGATACACCGGAATTCAAGGTGCATGAATTTGTCACTGGTCCTCTGAACGCCGGTCTTTACCCTAATCGCAAGTTCGATACGAGTTGGGGAACAGAAAGTCTTTTCTTCTATGGCCCGGAAACTATGTTCTCAACAAAAACCTATGCTGAGGCTAAAAAATGGATGAACTACGGCGCTGTTGATATTGACGAAAATGGCGTTATGACTATTACTGTTCGTGATATAAATGGTGAAGTCCTGTATGAGCAGACTATGTACCCAGAATAAATCATATTGATAAAGTTCTTTGCTCCCCTTGATTTGTTCAAGGTTAACCGCCTCACGATTCGTGAGGCGGTTTTTTATTTGCAAGCTGATAATGGGGCGCCATTTAAAGATGTTAGTTGCAATGGTGTTGTGTTGTCATACTAAAGACACGAAGGATGAATATTCTTGCGCGCATGGTTGACCGGTTCCGGTCGGCATTAACAACAATAAGGAGAAGAATTATGCGTTTGCAAGGCACATTATTAATATCGATTCTCATTGCTGCTGTATCCCCGCTTAATACAGTGACAGCAGACGGGAATCATCATTCGATCGATAAAAAAGACATGCGTTATGAACATGCGAAAAAAATCGCACGTGTTGGGCCGCGACCTTATTATCTCGTCGAAGACATGGATGAAAGCGAGTTAAAGAAGAAACTGGCAAATTGTGGTGAAAAGAAATTCAAAAAGACAGATTTTTCCATTGGTCACCGTGGTGCAGCGATGCAGTTCCCGGAGCACACACGTGAATCTTATGAAGCAGCTGCGCGTATGGGTGCAGGTATTGTTGAATGTGACGTGACCTTTACCAGTGATCGGGAGCTGGTTTGTCGGCATTCCCAATGTGATTTGCACACGACCACCAATATTCTTGCTACACCACTGGCGGCGAAGTGCTCAGTACCCTTTACACCTGCAGTTATCGATCCGCAAACAGGTGAAACTATTACTCCTGCTACGGCGCAGTGCTGTACCAGTGATTTGACCCTGGCAGAATTCAAAACGCTGAAGGGCAAGATGGATGCTTCTAATCCGAATGCGACAACGGTTGAAGAATATATGAACGCAACCGCAAGCTGGCGTACGGATCTGTATTCCAGTAAAGGCACACTGATGACGCATAAAGAAAGTATCGAACTGTTCAAGGTGCTGGGAGTTAAAATGACGCCGGAACTGAAATCGCCGAGCGTGAAGATGCCCTACCAGGGAGATTACACGCAGCAAGTCTATGCCCAGCAGATGCTCAATGATTACATCGATGCGGGTGTTGCACCGGAAAAGGTCTTTGCCCAGTCCTTTAAAGTCCCCGATAGGGGATCCGTAAATCCCACGCCTTTAGGCGGCAGGGATGGGATGCTAATCTAGGAGTTATGCAGAATTACAAGCATGGCGGCCATACGATATGGGATTGTAAATACCACCTGGTTTGGGTGACT
>JASBTR010000208.1 GCA_030148325.1 Gammaproteobacteria bacterium | reverse complement strand
GGCTGGATGGATACCAAAGGAACGGGACGCGTTGGCTGGGAAGCTCTTTGGCGGGGCTGGTTCCGATTAATGGATCGAGTAGATGGGTATTTGAGTACGCGAGACTTGTTGGACGATGTTGAGATCTGATCAAGAGACAGGGTATGAAGGGCGGGATGGCAATGCTGGTTTTGAATATGAACTGGCAAAAAGCTTTGCTGCTTATCTTGATGTTGAGCTGAACCTTGTTTCTAAAGACAGCGTCTCCGGTGTGTTGGCTATGATCCGGCAGGGTGAGGTGGACATTGCCGCTGCCGGCCTGACCCGCACTGCCGAACGTGAAAATGGTTTCCTGTTTGGCCCGGCCTATCAGGAAGTCAGGCAGCAGGTGGTTTGCCGGCGAGGCGGCGCGCGTCCAAAGAATGTTGAAGATCTGGCAAATGTGGAACTGATGGTGCCGGCCAACAGCAGTTATGTAGAGCGCCTGCAGTCGCTTAAATCCAGTTATCCCGATATCCACTGGCGTGAAGATGAAAATTTAAATACCGAAAATCTGCTGGAGCGGGTCTGGGAAAAAGAGCTGGAATGCACCATTGCCGACTCTAATATCGTTGCCATTAATCGGCGCTACTTTCCTGAGCTGAGCGTGCGCTTTGATCTGGGCGAGCCTGAGTCACTGGCCTGGATACTGCCACTCGATGCGCCCCACCTGCGTGGAAAAATAGAAGACTGGTATCAGGTGATAGATAACAATGGCACGCTGGCTGAATTAAAGGAAAAGTACTACGGCTACATCGAGGTTTTCGATTATGTTGATACGCGCGCACTGACGCGGCGCATCAAACGAGTGTTGCCAAAATTTCGGCCGATGTTTGAGGAGGCAGAGAAACGATACGGAATAGACTGGACCCTGCTGGCAGCGCAGTCCTATCAGGAGTCACACTGGAATCCGCGTGCAAAAAGTCCAACCGGGGTGCGTGGGATTATGATGCTGACCCTGACTACGGCAAAGGAAATGGGTATCAAAAGTCGCCTGAATGCGAAAGAGAATATCATGGGCGGGGCAAAATATCTGTCGAAGATGCAGAAGCGCCTGCCAGAAACGATTACCGGACATGATCGGGAATGGATGGCGCTGGCAGCCTACAATGTTGGTTTCGGGCACATGCGCGATGCTTTTGTGCTGGCTGAACGGTTTGAAAAGAATCCAGATATCTGGACTGATATGAGCACGGTGTTACCGTTGCTGGGACAGAAAAAATATTACAGAACCTTAAAGCATGGTTATGCCCGTGGCTGGGAACCAGTGCGTTACGTCAAACGCATTCGTGATTATCAGGATATTATTGTGCAGCATATAGAACGACTGGAAAGTGCAAAAGCAGAGCAGAAAGAAGCGCGGCGCACGGCGGTTAAATAACGATAAGAAGTACGCTCTGTTATAAACAGCCATGGCGGAAGAGAACTAATCTGTGGGCTTTGGTGAAATGGATGCAAAATGAATATTTATAATTACTCGATTTATGATCTCCCACTTTTTTCTGGAAATTTTTACAAAAATTAGAATCTCCCATTATTTTTTACCTATTATGAAAGTCGCATGTTAAAAAATATTACCCTGGTGATAATATTTTTGATTATCTATGGATCGCTGTACCCATTTGATTTTCGATTTCAGGCAATCAGTGATACCGAACTCAGCGCATTTTTTCAAACCTGGCTGAGTGTTATGCACAAAGGCGATATTATTGCGAATATACTGATCTTTGTGCCACTGGGCTTTGTAGGTGCATACAGCTTTTCTGGGTCTGTGCCACGGATTAAAAAAATATCCATAATCTTCCTGCTTGCTATATTACTTGGCTTTGGGCTGCAAGTTCTGCAACTATTTTTACCGAGTAGAGATGCAAATTTATTTGACGGGGTATTAAATGTTGCAGGAACAGGACTTGGGTTGCTTTCTGCAACGATACTGAATATATCTGTGAATGATAAAATCAGGCCATTTTCCATCTCTTTGCCCCTGCTACTGGTTTTTTCCTGGCTTACCTACAGGTTATTGCCTTTCGTGCCGGCTCTGGACTGGAAGGAAATAAAAAACAGCGTCAAGCCGCTGTTATTACACACCTATCTGAACCCTGTTGGCCTTTGGCATGACATGGTGGCCTGGGGCGTCGTTCTGGTTTTTGCCGAGAGAATATTTAGGTCAAGACATCCACAGAGGGATGCGGGCTTACTGTTGCTGGGCTGTTTATTTATGGAGGTGTTAATTGTTAATAACAGTATCAGTTTGTCAAATGTTCTGGGTGCTGCTGCTGGATATGGCGTCTGGTTGTTATTGAGGCAGTTTGGAAAACAAATAGCGTCATTGATCCTGGTTTTTCTTTTATCAGTTTATTTTATACTCTATTCTTTCGTGCCATTTGAACCGTCCAACGGTAATAACAATTTTTCCTGGATTCCATTTTCGGGTTTTTTAAGTGATTCCATGTACCACAATACCCTGGCATTTATTGAAAAAATATTTTTCTACGGAAGCCTTGCATGGCTCATGTTGAATATGAGATTGCGGGCAATTTATGTCGGTGTGCTATTGGCGTCTTTCCTGTTGCTGATTGAGATCAGCCAGATATTTATCGGCCATCATTCTCCGGAAATCACCGACCCCTTATTTATCATTATTCTGGTTTATTTTTTCGCAAAGGTTAAGCGGGAACAGGCAACTGCATTTTATGGAGGTTTGACGGATGAAGTGATCTGCCCGGATATGCCGGTAGTGTTATTTATAGAATCGAAAAAATATTCGGGCCTGACACCTCCTGATGGACTGGTAATAACGAAAAAACCATTTTATGTTGGACGAACATCATATGCGCATGGTAAGCATCTGCCCAGAGGTAGATCTCTTTTACTTTCCGATATTCAGCCCTATCAGTTATCAAGAAAACACTTTCGAATTGATTTCAAAAATGGATGGCCAGCAGTTTTTGATTGTAACAGCACCCTGGGCACCATAGTTAATGGGATTACTATCGGTAAAAAATGTGCCAGCAGATGGGCAAGGTTAAATCCGGGGGGAAATAGTATTATTGCAGGAGGACTGAATAGCGGCATTAGATTCAAAGTTATATTGTCTCTGGCAGAGCGGGAGTTCAAAAATGGAACGGAGGAATTAAAAATTGGCAATGCTGAATATCCGCTGCTGATAAACACTGTCTATCAAGCACTCCACTGGCAGCTGGATAAGAGTGGTAAGCACCTGTTAATAAATCAGGTGATTCCCTGCATTAAACCTCCGAAAAATAAACAACCCCGCCGCAAGCGGACGAGGTATTAAATTGTAGGAGCGAGCTTGCTCGCGAAAACGGTTGGATGAACCTCAAACTATTCGCGGGCAAGCCCGCTCCTACCGGTTTTCGCCGCAAGCAGCGGGGAATTTAACCCATAGAGATTAAAAAATGAACATTATGAAAGATAATGCTCTTACGATTTTAAACAGCGTATTTGGATATGACGAATTTCGCCATTCCCAGCAGGATATTATTCAGCAGTTGATGCAGGGTGGTGATGCCGTGGTATTAATGCCTACGGGTGGAGGCAAATCGCTGTGTTACCAGATCCCGGCCATGTTACGGCCCGGGGTTGGCATAATTATTTCTCCGTTAATTGCACTCATGCAGGATCAGGTCAGTGCTTTGTTGCAACTGGGGGTCAGGGCGGCCTTTTTAAATTCTACGCTTGATGCGCTCACCAGCCGTGAAATCGAGCAGCAATTAAGCAGGGGTGAACTGGATTTACTCTATGTGGCGCCAGAGCGATTAATGACCGAGTCGTTCCTGGGTCTGGTGGACCGCTCACCTCTGGCCCTGTTTGCTATCGACGAAGCGCATTGTGTGTCCCAATGGGGGCATGATTTCCGTCCCGAATATATTCAACTATCAATATTGCATCAGCGTTATCCCCAGGTGCCTCGCATTGCCCTGACTGCGACGGCCGATGAAACAACACGGGCAGAGATTATTCAACGCCTGGGGCTGGAGCAGGCGAAAATGTATGTTTCCAGTTTCGACCGGCCCAACATCTGTTACCGATTGTCACAGAATCAGGGGAATGCACGAGATGCACTGTTACGGTTTATATTAAATGAACATGAAGGCGATGCCGGCATCGTTTATTGTCTGTCTCGAAACAAGGTTGAACAAACGGCTGAATGGCTAAGTAGAAAAGGGCTCGCTGCATTGCCTTATCATGCGGGCATGCCTGCTCGGGAGCGTCAGCATAATCAGCATCGATTTTTAAATGAAGACAATATTATTATTGTTGCCACCATTGCTTTTGGAATGGGCATAGACAAGCCCGATGTTAGATTCGTAGCGCATCTAAATTTACCAAAAAGTATTGAAGCTTATTATCAGGAGACCGGACGCGCAGGCCGTGATGGTCTGCCGGCAACAGCCTGGATGATGTACGGTCTGCAGGATGTCATCATGTTAAAGCAGATGATGGAGTCATCTGATGCTGATGAAAAACACAAGCGAATTGAGCGTCACAAGCTTGATTCTATGCTCGGGTTCAGTGAACTAACCAGTTGTCGCCGCCAGGCGTTATTAAAGTATTTTGGTGATCACATGGATGAGCCCTGTGGCAATTGTGATACCTGTTTAACGCCGGTGGAAACCTGGGATGCCACCGTGGTGGCACAGAAAGCGCTCTCCTGTGTACATAGAACCGGGCAGCGATTTGGCGTTAACTATCTGACTGATGTCCTGCTGGGGAAGGATAATGATCGAATTAAGAATTTTTCTCATGACCGGCTTGGTGTTTATGGCATTGGCACGGAATTAAATGCAAGGCAGTGGCGCGATATTTTCAGACAACTTATCGCCAGAAACCTGTTAACGGTTGACGTTCAGGGGCATGGTGGCTTACGACTAACCGAGCAGTGCCGCGCCGTGCTGCGAGGCGAACAGGCCTTAATGCTCAGGCAGGAACTTAAAAAGGAAAAAACAAAATCCAGAACCAGAAAACAAAAGCAGGGAATTAATGAGTCAAATCAATATCTATGGGAGGCGTTGCGAGCCTGTAGAAAAAAACTGGCCGAACAACTGGATGTGCCCCCGTTCGTTATTTTTCATGATGCAACGTTAATGGAGATGATGGAAAGGCAACCTCAGAATAAGGAACAGTTTGCCAGAATATCCGGCGTAGGTGCTCACAAACTGGATGCCTATGCAGACAAATTTTTAGAAGTGATACAGGAGCATGCAGAAAAAGAAAAACGCTGTTCCTCGGCAAGTGATACAGTGGAAGAAACCCTGGAATTATTCAAACAGGGGATGAGTATCAATGATATTGCAGCACATAGAAAATTAAAGCTGTCGACGATATATACGCATTTATCGGAGAAAATAGCGCAGGGCGTGTTATCCCTGAAAGAAGTTGTCGATATTGATGAGCAGCAAATCAGGATAATCCAGGATGAATTCCTGAACCTGGATGAGAAAGATGCTGAAAAACTAAAACCCGTCTATGATGCCCTGGATGGCATGTTTAATTATGAATTATTGCGTTGTGTCAGGGCGTCATTAGAGTCTGCCTGATAACGCAATGAAAGGATCTGGTTTGTCTATAGCCTTGCTTTCCACCCGCTGAGCATCATGAGGCGCGAGCAGGGCCAGGCTACGTTAGCCATTATTAAGCAGCAGCAGGGTGGGCACGTTTTTTATGCCCACGCGTTACTTTCCGGGGAACGTTAAAATATGAACAACTTTGAACTGGATGCCCGGCTTGCCAGAGATTGCCTGGTTTTAGGAAAGCTGAATATCAGCCTGTTATTGTTAATGAATAACAAATTAGTGCCGTGGTTTATTCTGGTGCCACAGACATCTGAAATCGAGATAACTGATTTATCACAGTCAGATCAGGCTGATTTGCTGGAAGAAATAAATCTGTTGGCGGGTTTTATTAAAGAAAATTTTGCTGTTTCGAAACTTAATATTGCAGCTATCGGCAATATTGTCAGCCAGTTACATGTTCATATCGTTGGTCGTGACCCTGCAGATTATTGTTGGCCGGATGTTGTCTGGGGCACCAGTGAACGAAAGCCGTACACTGCTGAACGGATTAACGAAATTACGACAACACTGAGCGAACAGCTTGGTGATAAATTTATATGTTTGCCAGGGTTTGAGTAAGCACGAGCTTAACTCAACGAGGTTTGCGCTGTTTCTGATTCAGTACGCAATAGCAGATGCTGCGGGTTTCTTCATCCCTGCATACGATAGCAGAATTAAAATCACATAACTCGGCAATCCGTTTAATGGACATCTTGACGATATCGCCCGCTTTGCATTCTTGTGGGTTAGACTGTGGCCCGACCCCCATAATTACCGATTCGGTACAATTTCTGGACTCGGCGCTGAGCGGGGCAGAAAAAAGAAAACTGCTTAAAATAATCACTGACCATATTGCTTTCATGATGATTAATCCTTTCCTTGCATGGCAATGGGTAGAGTCATAAATGACTTTGGGAATGTTTGGATAAGTCAGATCTTTTTCAGGAATAATTTTCCTCAACGTAGTTTTCAACGATAGCCTGAAATTCTTCGGCGATATGGTCGCCTTTCAGTGTCACGGTCTTGATGCCATCGACATAAACCGGCGCTACCGGTTTTTCACCCGTACCGGGCAGGCTGATGCCGATATTTGCGTGCTTGCTTTCACCGGGGCCGTTTACAACACAGCCCATCACGGCCACGCTCATGGTTTCTACACCTGCATAGCGTGTGCGCCATTGAGGCATCTGTTCGCGTAGATAGGTCTGGATGTCCTGCGCCAGTTGCTGGAAATAGGTGCTGGAGGTGCGGCCGCAGCCGGGGCAGGAAACGACCGACGGAGTAAAGGCGCGCAGTTCCAGGGATTGCAGGATCTCCTGTGCGACTACGACTTCCTGAGTTCGATCCCCGCCCGGTTCCGGGGTGAGGGAAATGCGAATCGTGTCGCCAATCCCTTGCTGCAGCAGAATGCTGAGGGCCGCGGTGGAGGCGACGATGCCTTTGGTGCCCATACCGGCTTCGGTCAGCCCCAGGTGCAGGGCGTAGTTGCAACGATTCGCCAGTGTCTGGTAGACCTTGATCAGATCCTGTACACCGCTCATTTTGCAGGAAAGTATGATCTTGTCATGTGCCAGACCGAATCCTTCGGCCTGTTGGGCACTTTCAATGGCCGAGGTAACCATGGCTTCGAGCATGATCTCGGCGGGTTCTTTCGGGTTACTGCGTCTGCCATTTTCGTCCATGAGCCGGGCCACAAGCTGTTGATCCATACTGCCCCAGTTGACGCCGATACGCACAGCCTTGTCGTACTCACAGGCGCGCTCGATCATGCTGGCAAACTGTTCGTCGCGTTTTTTGCCCTTGCCGACATTGCCGGGATTGATGCGGTATTTGGCCAGCGCCTGGGCGCATTCGGGGTAATCCTGCAACAGCTTGTGGCCGTTGAAATGAAAATCACCAATCAGGGGGGTGGCGCAGTTCTGTGCATCGAGTTTTTCCCGTATCCGGGGAACGGCGGTGGCGGCTTCGGCGCTGTTGACGGTAATGCGCACCAGCTCCGAACCGGCGCGCGCCAGCTCGGTAACCTGCTGTACGGTTGCTTCAATATCAGCAGTATCGGTATTGGTCATGGATTGCACCACCACGGGTGCATCGCCGCCTACCGGGATCGAATCGATAAAGACGGTTGTTGTTTTGCCTGACATGGCGGGGCGGGTGGATGATGACATGGGGCTAAACGGGTCCAGTATGGCCGGGAAACAGGCGCAAATTATAACACAGGCGTGATTGTCATTTTTACTGAAAATCATGGGTTTCAAGGCTAAAAAAAGCCTATAATGACTGCCGTTAATTGGTCCACGTAGTCACATAAATAGAGATAAATCATGAGTTCAGAATCCAGTAGTAAATTGACCCAGGCGGAGCAGGCGGATCGCCACGAGCTGTATCAGCTATCTGTTCAGTGTCCTGAAGCCGAGGTCGAATTTTTTGAAAAAACCTTTAAGGAACTGCGCGGCCGTGATGCGCTGAGCATTAAAGAGGATTTCTGTGGCACGGCCTATCTGGCGACCGAATGGTGCAAGGGCGATCCTGCGCGTACCGCTATTGGCGTGGACTATGATGAGGAAACCCTGGAGTGGGGACGGAAAAATAACCTGGCTGCTGCCGGGGCCGATGTGGCCGAACGCATTACCCTGATAAAGGACGATGTGCGTAATGTCACCGAGCCGAAGGTGGATATCGTCTGCGCTTTTAATTTCAGTTACTGCCTGTTCGAGAAACGTGATGAACTGATCGACTATTTTCGCAGGACTCGCGCCAGTCTGAAAGAAGATGGTCTGTTGATACTGGATCTATTCGGTGGCACCGAATGCGCCGACGTGCTGGAAGAAGAAACCGAAATCGAAGATGAAGGTGCCACCTATATCTGGGAGCATGTCTCCTTTAATCCCATTGACAACCACATGGCCTGCGCCATTCACTTTGATTTTGATGACGGCTCGCGTCTGGAAAACGCCTTCACCTATGAATGGCGTCTATGGGCGATCCCGGAAGTACGGGAAATGCTGGAGGAAGCCGGTTATAAAAAAGTACGCGTCTACTGGGAACGTTATGAAGATACCGATGACGACGAAGATGAAATGGAAGGTACCGGCGAGTATTACGAAACGACCGAGGTCGAGAATCAGGAGTCATGGATGATTTATATCGTAGCTGAGCCACAATAAACGAATATTCAACGTAAAGACGCGAGGGCGCAGAGATATAAATTTATGGCGCAAGCTTTCTTCTTTCACAAACGGGCGAAAAGCCAGGGAAAAATATTTATTTACTCAAATGAACAGCAAATAATACATGCTTTGTGTTCTTTGCGCCCTCGCGTCTTTGCGTTGAATAGCTGTAGCAATAGCTCCTACCGTGGTTCGGCATGATAGGGTTCTTCCCGAATCCGATCATGCAGGTGCATGCGATATTCAACAAACTCATTTTTGTTATCAAAGTGCATAAAAGGATTGCCTTCAAGCTGTTCCCCCATGTTTGAGGTGGCTCTGTCAGCGTAATTATGGCCGGGTAATATCACGGTCTCAGCCGGTATTTTGGCCAGTTTTTTCAGACTGTCGTACATGATTTCTGGATCGCCGCCGGCCAGATCGCAGCGGCCGCAGCCCCAGACAAACATGGTGTCGCCGGTAATCAGGTGATCATGAATGTGGTAGCAGGTCGAGCCGGGGGTGTGACCGGGCGTGTGCAGAACTTTGATTTCCGTCTTGCCAAGCTGGATAATGTCGCTGCCGTGGTGCAGGCTGGGTCTGGCCAGTTGCTGGCCCCAGAATTCCGCTTCCGGTTTTAGAAGGTGGAGCTGGGCGTCATGCCGGGCCAGAATGGCTTCGATACCATTGATATGATCATGGTGACTGTGGGTAAGCAGAATATCGCTGATCGTCAGGCCCTGCTCCTTCACTCGTTGCAGGATAGCCGGGGCATCCCAGGCCGGATCGACCACTGCGGTTCGGCCGGTTTCCCGGTCGGTGATAAGATAGATGAAATTTTCCATCGGCCCCAGTTCCTGCGCGTCGATGTAGTAGCTGTCGGTGTCGGCAACCCGGCTCATGTGCATTCTCCTGAAATCGGTTTGTCTGTGGTGAAAAACTGCTTCACAATACTAGGCTTCACAATTCTAGCATGATCAAGTTGAGGGTATTATGGACGCGGAATTCTGGAAGCAGCGCTGGGAAAACGGTGAGACCGGCTTTCATCTGGATGAGGTAAACCCCTTTTTGCCGCGCTTCTGGCCGCAACTTCATGTGCACAATAAAAGTCAGGTTTTTGTCCCCCTGTGTGGCAAGAGCCTGGATTTGTACTGGCTGCGCGAGCAGGGGCATGAGGTCCGGGGTGTGGAACTCAGTCCGCTGGCGTTGCAGCAGTTTTTTTCCGAACAGGGGCTGAAGCCGGAGATTCACCGCGCCGGCGCCTTTGAAATTTGGGAAACAGAAGGTATCCGCCTGTTTTGTGGTGATTTTTTTGAACTAACCCCGGAACTGCTCGGGCAGCCCTCCGTGGTCTATGATCGGGCTTCGATGATTGCCTTGCCGCCTGCCATGCGTCCGGACTATGCTCGTCATTTGCAGTCTCTGGCGCCCGCTTCAGCCCCTCGCCTGCTGGTGACGCTGGATTACGAACAGGTGCAGATGGATGGTCCTCCTTTTGCGGTGAGTGAGGCAGAGGTGCAGGCCCTGTATGGTGATAGTTTTCGTATCGAAAAAATCTTTTCCGAGGACATTCTGGCCGAGAATGAGCGCTTCCGGCAACGGGGACTGACCCGGCTGGAGGAATCGGTGTATCTATTCCATCCTGCGGGCTAAACTCTTGTCTGGGCTGACCGATTGTATAAGGTAGTGAGAAATAAAGCCGTGAAAACCCTGCGAAAAACAGGCCTGTTGCTCCTGCTGACAGCCGGGAGCGTCGTGCCGCTGCTGGCACAGGCCGCCAGTTACTATCTCTACCAGTTGCCTGATGGCAGCCGGGTCATGTCTGATCGTCCGCTGTATGAAAAAGGACACCAGCTGATTCGTAAAAGTGGACAGGTCAATGGCATGGGGCATCTTGTAGCGGGCGCCTATCAGCATCGGGGATCTACGCGGCTGGCGCAGTTCAAACATTTTGAACCACTGATAAAAGAATTATCGAAACAGCATCGGGTGGATCTGGCGCTGATCAAGGCCGTGATTCGCACCGAATCGGATTTCAACCCTAACGCGACCTCACGCAAGGGCGCGTCGGGCCTGATGCAACTGATGCCGCAGACTGCGGCGCGTTATGGCGTCAGTGATCTCTACAGTCCGCAGCAGAATCTGGATGCCGGGATTCGCTACCTGCGTGATTTGCTCAATCGTTATGACAACCGCCTGCATCTGGTACTGGCCGCCTACAATGCAGGTGAGTCAGCGGTGGCGAAATACAGGGGTGTTCCTCCTTACCGGGAAACCCGGCGTTACGTAAAAAAAGTAATGCAGTATAAAACCTTCTATAGCCGTGATTAATATTAACCGCCAGGACGCCAGGAGCGCCAAAAATTATTTTTCAATAAACCACCCCGCAGCAAGCTACGTGGTATTAGTCGAAGGAACAATCTGAACCGCCAAGACGCAAAGGACGCCAGGAATTGTTTGGCTAAAACTTGGCGTTCTTTGCGTCTTGGCGGTTAATATTAATCATAACAAGCTGTGGGGAATTAAACCCGTAGAGATTAAAACTCGGCGTCCTGGCGGTTCAGATTGTTCCTTCGACTAATACCCTGCCAGCTTGCAGTGGTGTTGTTTATTTTTGCGCTCTTTCGATCATTTTTTCTGTACGGTTGCCAGATTGCCAATGATTATTCACGTTGACATGGATGCATTTTACGCCTCGGTTGAAATGCGCGAGCAGCCGGGGCTGGCCGAGCTGCCGGTGATCGTTGGGGGTTCGGCGCAGGCGCGGGGTGTGGTGGCGGCGGCAAATTACGCGGCCAGAAAGTATGGCATCCACAGTGCTATGCCGGTGGCGCAGGCCTTGCGCCTGTGTCCGAAACTGGTGCGCCTGCCTGTACGCATGGCGCTTTATGCCGAGGTTTCAAAACAGATTCGGGAAATTTTTCAGCGCTACACGCCCGAGGTTGAACCGCTGTCACTGGATGAAGCCTTTCTGGATGTGTCGGCCAGCGAACGCCTGTTCGGGGATGCGGTGAGCATCGGCCATAAGATTAAAAATGACATCGCCGGAGAGCTGTCACTGGTGGCGTCTGTTGGTATTGCACCGAACAAGTTTGTCGCCAAGATTGCCTCGGACATCGACAAGCCTGATGGCTTTGTGGTGATCAATGCGGATGAGGTGCAGGCTTTTCTCGATCCCCTGCCGGTTAGTCGCCTCTGGGGTGTGGGCAAGGTAACCGGTACGGAATTTGAACGGCTGGGCATTCACACTGTCAGACAGGTGCGCCAGCAGCCACTGGAAGCCCTGCAGTATCGGTTTGGCAAGTTCGGCGAACAGATCTGGAATCTGGCGCAGGGGATCGATCCGCGCAAGGTGGTAACGGACAGCCGGGCAAAGTCCATTTCCAATGAAACAACCTTTGCCGTGGATATCAGTAACAGAAACCTGCTGCGAAACCATTTGCTGGAACTGACCGAACAGGTTGCTTTTCGCCTGCGCCAACAGGGCGTGTATGCGCGTACGGTGCAGATAAAACTGCGTTTTTCCGATTTCAAAACGATTACCCGCTGCATGAGTCTGGTTGCGCATACCCAGACCACGCAGGAACTATGGAAGGTGGCACGGCGGCTGCTGGATACGGCACTGGATGGAAAGGCACGCGCAATTCGGCTGCTGGGGATAGGCGCCAGCAACCTGAGCCGGCAGGCGGGTGTTTCTCAGCAGGCGGATCTGTTTTCCGGTCATGAGCAGAAGAAGCAACGGGATATCGATCAGCTTGCCGATGAAATCAGGAATCGTTTCGGCGCCGTCAGTATCCGCCGGGGTGCGGGGCATCAGGATAAAGTCTGATGAGCAATACACTTTAGTCAGATGCCACTGGCTAATTTATACAGTAGTCGCACAGGTACGCCTGAAGGCGTACCTACAATACACCATCTGTTTGCAGAGGAGTAATTTAATCAATGACAGATACGAGTAAAACAGACGCAGCACCATCACCGAAAACAATTTACCTCAGCGACTATAAAAAGCCGGACTACCAGCTTGACAGCGTTGAACTTCGCTTTGAACTGCATGAAACTCGCACCCGCGTTTATTCGACGCTGGCATTCAGGCGCGCACCTGAGGCTGACAGGCATGCGCCGCTGAAACTGGACGGCAGCCAGCTTGAATTGCGAGCGCTGAAAATCGAAGGTGAAGCTCTGCAACAGGATAGCTATGTGCTTAATGATGAGATGCTTATCATTGAACAGGTGCCGGAATGTTTTGAACTTGAAATAGAGACGCAGATTAACCCGCAGGCCAATACTGCGCTGGAGGGGCTGTATCTTTCCAGCGGTATGTTCTGTACGCAGTGCGAGGCGGAGGGCTTTCGCCGCATTACGTATTTTCCTGATCGACCGGATGTGATGTCACGTTACACCGTCACCGTGATCGCCGAGAAAAAGAAATATCCTATTTTGCTTTCCAATGGCAACAGGCTGGATGCCGGGGATCTGGATGACGGCCGTCACTGGGTCAAATGGCAGGACCCGAGTCTCAAACCCAGTTATCTGTTTGCGCTGGTAGCGGGTGACCTGGCCTGTCAGGAAGACAGTTTTACCACTATGAACGGGCGTGAGGTGAGGCTGCAGCTTTTCACCGAAGCCGAGAACATTCATAAATGCGATCATGCGCTTATCTCGCTAAAGCAGGCGATGAAGTGGGATGAGGACACCTATGGACGGGAATATGATCTGGATATCTATATGGTCGTGGCCGTGAATGATTTCAACATGGGCGCAATGGAAAACAAGGGCCTGAATATATTCAACGCCTCCTGTGTGCTGGCTTCTCCAGAGACCGCCACCGATCAGGATTACTATCGTATCCAGAGCATTATCGCGCATGAATATTTTCACAACTGGTCGGGCAACCGCGTGACCTGCCGCGACTGGTTTCAGCTCAGTCTGAAAGAAGGTTTTACCGTCTTCCGGGATCAGGAATTCTCCGCCGATCTTAATTCGCGAGCGGTGCAGCGCATCGACGACGTCAATGTCCTGCGTGCGCATCAGTTTGCCGAAGATGCCGGTCCCATGGCGCATCCCGTGCGTCCCGATCATTATATCGAGATCAGTAACTTCTATACCGTCACTGTCTATAACAAGGGCGCCGAGGTGGTGCGCATGCTCTGCAATATTCTCGGGCGAGAAGGCTTCCGCAGGGGCACGGATCTTTATTTTTCCCGCCACGACGGTCAGGCGGTGACAACCGATGATTTTGTCAGGGCAATGGAAGACGCCAATGACATCGAATTAAAACAGTTCAGAAACTGGTACTCACAGGCGGGCACGCCGGAACTGACGGTAAGCGAGACATATGATGACGATGTTCAGCAATACGCACTGACGATTCGCCAGCATTGCCCGCTAACCCCGGGACAGGCTGAGAAAAAACCGTTTCATATTCCGCTGGCGATGGGCTTGCTGGATAAAAAGGGTAAGGCATTGCCCCTGGTACTGGAAAATGAACATGATGCAAATGCGCAGGATAGTCGCATGTTGGCGCTGACAGAAGCAGAACAGTGCTGGACCTTTACCGGGGTGCCGGAAAAACCGGTGCTGTCACTGGGGCGCGGCTTTACTGCGCCGGTAAAGTTTTCCCTACCGCATGATGATGCGGCGCTGGCTTTCCTGTTTGCCCATGATACGGATGAATTCAACCGCTGGGATGCGGGGCAGAAACTGGCGATCACTATCATGTTGAAACTGATAGATGACTATCGTGCGGATAGAACCCTGCAACTGGATACCCTGTTTATCCAGGCTTACCGCTCAACGCTCAACAATACCGCGCTGGACAGGGCGCTGGTGGCGCAGGCTCTGACTCTGCCGTCTGAATCCTATCTGGCGGATCAGTGCGAAGTGGTGGATGTGGAAGCGATCCATGCAGTGCGGGAATTCATGCGCCGACAACTGGCAGAAGCACTGGCCGAGGACTGGCTGCGTGGATATGAAGAAAATAATCTGCAACGTGTTTATCACTTTAATGCGAAGGACATGGCGCAGCGCAGTCTGAAAAATCTCTGCCTGTCATACTTGATGGAGCTGGATAATCAGGATCATCGTCAACGCTGTCTGCGTCAGTTCGAGCAGGCGAATAATATGACCGACGTACTCGCGGCTTTGTCTATCCTCAGTCAGCACGATATCCCCGAACGCCGGCAGGTGCTGGATGCCTTTTATGAGAAGTGGCAGCATGATCGGCAGGTCGTGGAGAAGTGGTTTGCGATTCAGGCTGCTTCATCATTGCCGAACACCCTGGAACAGGTGCAGGCGCTGATGCAACACCCGGCCTTCTCGATCAAAAATCCCAATCTGGTGCGCAGCCTGATTGGCCGATTCTGTGCCGCTAACCCGGTCAACTTCCATCAGGCCGATGGCAGCGGTTACCGGTTTCTTGCGCAACAGGTGCTGGTACTGGATGAGATCAATCCCCAGATCGCAGCACGCCTGTTGCAGAACCTGAGTCGCTGGCGGCGTTTCGATGAGATGCGCCAACGCATGATGCGGGAACAGCTTGAGCGCATAGCCGGACACACCGGGCTGTCGAAAGATGTGTATGAGATTACCAGTCGGAGTCTGGAAGGCTGAGATATGCTGATGTTGTCTGGATTTAATCTCTATGGGTTAAATTCACCGCTGCTTGCAGCAAAAATCGGTAGGAGCGGGCTTGCCCGCGAATAGTTTGAGGCTCAAGCAATCGCTTTCGCGAGCAAGCTCGCTCCTACGACCTGATGGCCCATCCGCTTGCGGCGGGGTTATTTTTTCCCTGCTGCTGACAATGATAGTGTCATGCAGATGGATACCGGAGTGACGAAAAAATAATGGGGCGGGTTTATTTTATGGCTGTTTACTACCATGCCTGAAGGTCCTGAAATAAAACGCGCAGCGGATGAACTGGCTCTTGCCATCAAAGGCCGGAAGGTGAGCCATGTTTATTTCGCCTTTAGCCGGCTGCGGGGCTTCAGTAAAAAACTGGTGGGCGCCAAAATACTGGATGTATCTTCACGCAGCAAGGCCATATTGACGCGGTTTGATAATGGGCTGACGATCTACAGTCATAACCAGCTTTACGGTCGCTGGCTGATTTTACCCACAGGGGATTATCCTGAGAGTTCCCGATCACTGCGTCTGGCGATTCATGCCCGGGATAACATGGCCCTGCTGTACAGCGCTTCAGACATTGAGGTAATAAAAACATCGGAGCTGAAGCACCACCCTTACCTGAATAAACTGGGGGTTGAATTGCTGGATCCGAATATTGATCTTAATGATGTCATATCCCGATTCAATGATACGTGCTTTCAGCGTCGTAAGCTGATGGGGCTGTTGCAGGATCAGGGGTTTATTTCCGGGATGGGGAATTATCTGTGCTGTGAAGCCTTGCATGTCAGTGGCATACATCCCGGTATGCGTCTGTTCGATCTTGACAGGAGTCAGCGGGTTCGGCTGGCTAAAAACTGTTTTAAATTAACTCGACAAACGTATAAAACCGGGGGCATCACCAACCTGATAACACGTGCGAATAAATTACGTAAAGCCGGGCTGGATTTTGAAGATTATCGCTTTCATGTTTATCGTCGTGAAGGTCTGGCCTGTTATAAATGCAATGCTACTATTATAAAAGGCAGATATGCCGGGAAGGTGGGCTATATATGTCCTGCCTGTCAATCATTAAATAAATAAAGTGCCCTTTTTTTATCCTGACCTCCCATCTGATGTCGGGTCCTTGGGAACTAATGCTTTTTATTGATGACAAACAGAGGAATACGGTCACTCCGGCTTTTGATGTTCTTGATTTTTTCCAGGTAAACCGGGTTCACATGCAGGTGCTTAAGGAATTCATTCACCTGTAGGTTCGCCTTCAGGCGAACAGCAGCGGTTAAATAACGTAGAGTGTGGCGCATAATTGAGTATTTTGTACGGCTAAAGCCGTACCTGGAATTGTTCACATGCCCAGGTACCTATGTATGAAACCGGGTTGGTTGATGAATGTCCTGATCCGGGTTTCCTGGTTTTTCGCTAAATAGCTGTTCCAAATACCAGATCACTTGTGAATTTCCACGTTCGTGGTGAGCTTGTCGAACCATGAGCGTGGAAATACTGTGAATAGAGTGTTTAATCTGCTTGTCCTTCGACAGGCTCAGGATGAACGGTAATTG
>JASBTR010000204.1 GCA_030148325.1 Gammaproteobacteria bacterium | reverse complement strand
CTTAAGTTTTACCGATATAGCCATAGATAAAGGTTATCTCTAAAGAGATAGACACGGCTACAGATGTGGAGGCGTAATGGCCGATAGAAGATTACAGGTTTTTCAGACCGTTGCACGACTATTGAGTTTTACCAAGGCCGCCGAAGAGCTGCACATGACCCAGCCGGCGGTGACTTTCCAGGTGCGGCAACTGGAGGAGCAGTACAATACCCGCCTGTTTGACCGTACCCATAACCGTATCAGCCTGACGAAAGCGGGACGCAAGGTGTATGAGTCAGCGGTACATATTTTTGAGCTGTATGCGGAAATGGACAATGCCGTGCGCGAGCTGACCGGCAACGTCGGCGGGGTGCTGATCCTCGGCGCCAGCAGCACCATTGCCGAATACATGTTGCCGGTGTTACTGGGCGACTTTAAAAAGGAATACCCGGATGTCAGTATTCGCCTCAAGGTCTCCAACTCCGATGGCATCGTCAGCCAGGTGGAAAACAATACGATCGATCTGGGTGTGGTCGAAGCGCCGGTCAATAACAAGAATCTGGTGGTGGAGCAATGTCGCACCGATGAGCTGGTGCTGATTGTGCCGCCGGGACACGAACTGGCGAGCCGGGACAAGGTTTCACCCAAGGAATTGATCAACTATCCCTTCATTTGTCGAGAGGAAGGTTCGGGCACCCGTGAAGTCATGCTCGAAAGCATGTTAGCCGATGGCGGCAGCGCTGCAGATCTGAATATAGTGATGGAGCTGGGCAGTCTGGAAGCCATCAAGGGCGCGGTGGAAGCGGGCATGGGGATTTCGGTGCTTTCCAGCGCTACGGTGGTCAAGGAGCTCAAGCTGGGCAGCCTGGTTGCGATCAAACTGGACCCGCCCGCCCGGCGGCCGTTTTCCTTTGTCCATCAGAAACAGAAGTTCCGCGTTCGCGCGATGGATGAACTGCTGAACTTCGCCCGCAATTACTGCAAGGAACACCCGTGAGTCCAGGGTTCGGGGTGTTTTGTATTGATGAGTAACAGGGAACAACGTTTACAGGAAATTCTGCGTAATCTGCCGGAAGCCGAAGCGGACTCACTGCTGGATTATGCCGAGTTTCTGTTGACGCGCGCGCCACAAAAGCAGCTGTTACAGGCGCTGTCTTCAGCCGCGGCCATGACCGGAACGTCAACAACTGAATCTTCGTCGATACCTGCAGTCATGCCGGAAGCCGAGCCGGAGACCATCATCGAACCGCTGGATATCCCACGCCCGGAAACGGAAACCATCATCGGCGCAGTCAAACGCCTGTCCGAAACCTACCCCATGCTCAGCAAGGACAAGATGCTGCATGAAACCGCCGATCTGGTCGGCCAGAGCCTGATGGGCGCGCGGGACACGGTGGAAGTAATCGACGAGCTGGAACAGGTCTTCCGGCGTTATTATGAAAAACAGTTTGGTCTGACTGAATCCTCATGATTGAAGTTATAAAGGGCTGGTTCAACCGTTATTTTTCCGACCCCCAGGCGGTATTGCTGGCGGCCATCCTGATCATCGGCTTTACCGTTATACTGACTATGGGCCACATGCTGGCGCCGGTACTGGCCGCCGTCGTGATTGCCTATTTACTGGAAGGACTGATACGCAAACTGGAACGCACAGGCTTGCGGCGCATCTTTGCCGTGCTCATCGTTTTCACCCTCTTCAATACCTTTGTCGCGGTTTTACTGTTCGGCATCACTCCGCTGCTCTCCTCCCAGATCACCTCACTGGCGCGCGAGTTGCCAAGATATCTGGAAATCGGCCGCAGCATGCTGGAGCAGTTACCGGAACATTACACCTTCGTCAGTGAAAGGCAGATCCAGCAGCTGGTGGATGTACTCAACCGCGAAGTCGGCACACTGGGACAGACGATTTTTACTTTTTCCCTGTCCTCGATTCCCGGCATTATCACCATCATGGTGTACATGATCCTGGTGCCGATGTTGATCTTTTTCTTTCTCAAGGACAAGGCCGCCATTCTTAAATGGTTCGGCGGTTTCCTGCCACAGGACCACAGCCTTGCCAGCCATGTCTGGGAAGAAATGGATCTGCAACTGGGCAATTACGTGCGCGGCAAGTTCTGGGAGATCCTGATCGTCGGCATCGTCACCTACATCGGCTTCGCCATCTTCGGCCTGAAGTACGGCATCCTGCTGGCGACCCTGGTTGGCATTTCCGTACTGGTACCCTACATCGGCGCCACCGTGGTGACCATACCGGTCATGCTGGTAGCTTACTTCCAGTGGGGCTGGAGCACCGACTTCGCCATGGCCATGATCGTCTACGGCGTGATCCAGGCGCTGGACGGCAACCTGCTGGTGCCGCTGCTGTTTTCCGAAGTCGTCAACCTGCACCCCATCGCCATCATCGTCAGCGTCCTCGTGTTCGGTGGATTATGGGGGTTCTGGGGCGTCTTCTTCGCCATTCCCCTCGCCACACTCGTCAACGCCGTGATCCGCGCCTGGCCGCGCGATCAGAAAGCCAGCGCCTGAATCCAGATATAAATGTAGCCTGGGCAGAGCAACGCGAAGCCCGGGAAGCGGACTATCCTGTTCGCCCTGAGCCTGTCGAAGAGTTCACCCTTAATTTGTTGGAAAGTTGATTGAAAAGCCTCCGGTTTTTACCTTAACCCGGCAATATGGGTAATTTTATCCAGTAATAAATTAAGTCGGGCTTGCCCGGCTTTATCTGGCGGCAGTAAACCGGGTAGCGCCTCATTGAAAACTTCTGAGTCCAGCATGGCGGCAAAATGTGCTGAAATATAATTAATGACTTTATCTGGGGCTGATGTCATTTCATCTACAATGGTATTTCTGCCATCAATAACAGATATTAAATCTTCAAGGTCATGGCTCGACCAGTAGTCAGCTTTTCCTCTTGTATGAAATGCCTCAAGTTTCGTGGCGATAAAAATCGGAGCAGAAATATAATTTATGCCCAGACCGTCAATCATAATATGTTGTGCATGCTCAACTGCACTGGCATACCAGCGATTGGTGAACCCCAGAATTTTTTCATTGGTAGGCATGACATCCAGCATTAATTCATTTTTCATCCAACGGCAAATCACTCCCTGATCATCCATAGATTGAGTAAACTTCAATTCTCTCAACTGTTTTTCAATTTTGTAGTATTCAGCCAGGTTTATGACATCGATAACCATATCAACATCTTTGGTTGGTCTTGTTTCAGGGGCTGCAACATCAGTAATAAGTAGTCCAGTGGCACAGCCACCGACCAACACCAATTGATCAAGTAAAACCTCAATTTCTTTACAGACACAAAGTAATAGCTCCCGGTTATTCATCGTTCTTCCATGATTTTGCGCATGATTTTTATTGCCTCATTGACCTCCCTTGCACGACCACTTCTCAGTACATCCACGATTGCAAGATAATCATAGAGCACATCATCCAGCTTTACTGCAACAGGCACTGACTTATACAACGGCTTTATTTTGTAACCTTTGACTTCACCTTCTGCATCAGGCCATACGGGAGGCAAATCATTTTTACTCTCTACAAACTTGCCTTTAAACACAGGTGCGGCGTGGGCAGTAGGTAGCCCACGAGTTGGCTCTCCTGTCTCAACAGGGAAAACATACTTCAAACCATGGAGTAAAAATTCTTCTATCGCGCTTTTTACAGGGACGACTCTTTTCCCATGCTTGCGCAATAATTTTGAAGCCATTGCGCGTTTGATACCCGCGTTAACTTCAGAAGCACTCATTCCTAATTCAACTGCAAGACCGCCCTGTGACCATGATTCACTCCCTTTGGCCAGGATCTTCAAAATAATGACAACATCTTGAGGTTTTAGCATAATATCTATCGTTCGCTATTCGTGATTCGCGAATAAAGAATAGATGGGCGCAGAAAAATAATCAAGGGAAAATTTGATTGATCCCCCCTCAAATGCTGCCTGCCAGGCGGCAGGCAATTGAATCCCCGGCTTGTTTCCTGCCCATAATTCCAGCACAATCAGGCATATCCATCCGGACACAGGCGCGTAGCTCAGGGGGAGAGCACCTGCTTCACACGCAGGGGGTCGGCGGTTCGAAACCGCCCGCGCCTACCATATTCTCGTTCCTGCCGAAAAAGCCGTGCCAGAGAACAATATTTTCCAAGGAAACTCTGATTAATTCCGTTCGCCCTGAGCTTGTTAATTCCGTTCGCCCTGAGCTTGTTAATTCCGTTCGCCCTGAGCTTGTCAATTCCGTTCGCCCTGAGCTTGTCGAAGGGTGTGTCTTTTAAGTGGTTGATTTTATTGTGTTCGCTGTTCATGGTTCGACAAGGCTCTCCTGAGCGAAGCCGAAGCCTGTCGTGAGTTTATCGAACGGGGCTCACCACGAACGGTGGATTAATCAGAGTTTCCCTAATAAATAGAAACAGTCCTTCTCTGACACCCGTTTTCATTCAGGCAGAATTTTTCCGCTGATAAGGTCAGCGGGAACATCCCAGGCTTTCTGCTAATGTTAATACATGAGGGCTGGATTTAGCGCATTCCCCCAAAGTCCACCGATGAACCGGCAAATACTCGCGAGGACAATCCAATGACTCAACATAAACACATAATGGTCGGCGCACCTGACCCGGAATTGAAAACCTCACCCATAGTAGAAGACATAAACGAAGACAATGCGGTCCTCGCCCAGGAGGTCGAAGACATGCCCTATTGTTTATTCAATGATGTCAGCTTCAACGATGGCGAATATGTCTGTAGTGGCAGCGGCGCGCTGCTACATTGTGAAAAAGGATTATGGGTATCTATGGGCGGCTGTGACCCGGATAATCCCTGATGTAATTAACCTGAACTCGGAAAAAAATTGTATATTAGATAACGCCTGCAGGTTCGCCTTCAGGCGTACATTTTTATTTTTCATATTGTTACCCAGGCCGGCCATCCGGTATGGCCAACTTCGATCAGCTCACCACGAACGTGGAAAGCCACCTGTGATCTGGTATTTATAATATCTGTTTAGCAATTATCGATCTGACCATGCTGTGTTCATCCGGGTGTGCAGGACCATTTTCAATGCATCAAGGGGAAAGCTTACTCTGCCTGTGAGGCATTGCAAATCCTTATGGGTTTTGGAAAAGGGGATTAAACTCCCGACTCTAATTTCCAGTTTCCCACACACAAATAGCGTGTTAGTCTTACTGATAACTATCTGAAAAATAAAACAATGCCGACCAGTAAAAAGTGAGTTTAGGGAAGATCTAAATAGACGACCGCATGTCATCAGTATGATGTTCAATGTAGGAGTGTTAACAATAGGGATGTAATAGAAAATGGCTAATGAGCATAGCGAATACCTGGTCTTTGTTGATGAAAGTGGTGATCATGGTTTAGATACCATTGATCAGGGATAACCTGTTTTCGTACTGGCATTTTGTATATTTAAAGTCCCCGATAGGGGATCCGTAAATCCCACGCCTTTAGGCGGCAGGGATGGGATGCTAATCTAGGAGTTATGCAGAATTACAAGCATGGCGGCCATACGATATGGGATTGTAAATACCACCTGGTTTGGGTGACTA
>JASBTR010000193.1 GCA_030148325.1 Gammaproteobacteria bacterium | reverse complement strand
GGTCATGGGCTGTGTTCCTTTATTTTTGCTTCGTAATTAAACGCAGAGGACGCGGAGGCGCAAAGACGCAGAGGTTTATTAACGTTAGAAACTTAGACCAGGTCATTCTGATGCGCGTCAGGGAGTAAATCATTATCCTGGTTTGTTAGTTTTATTTCTCCGCGCCTCTGCGCCTCCGCGTCCTCTGCGTTATTTACATGATTTTGAGTTTGGAACACACCTGCCCGGCCATTTGCACAGCGGTGTCGATAGCCATTTGCAGGCTGCCGGTATGACATTGGCCGCTGCCGGCGAGATCCAGTGCGGTGCCGTGATCGACCGAGGTGCGGATAATCGGCAGGCCGAGTGTGATGTTCACGGCCTGACCGAAGCCACGATATTTTAGCACCGGCAGGCCCTGATCGTGGTACATGGCCAGCACTGCATCGGCCTGTTCGAGCCTGGGCGGGGTGAAGGCGGTATCGGCGGGCAGGGGGCCGTCCAGGTCAAAGCCTTCCCTGCGCAGGGCGGTGAGCACCGGTTCGATTATCTCGATTTCCTCTTTGCCAAGATGGCCCTCTTCCCCGGCGTGGGGATTGAGTCCGCAGATCAGAATCCGCGGCTGAGCCAGGCCAAAACGGTTCTGTAGATCCCGCTGCAGAATGCGAATGGTATTTTCCAGCCGGGCAGGGGTGATGGCCCGGCTGACCTGGCTCAGGGGCAGGTGAGTGGTGGCCAGCGCCACCCGCAGGCCGGGCGTGGCCAGCATCATCACCACCTGCAGGGTGTGGGTGAGTTCTGCCAGAAATTCCGTATGCCCGGTAAAGGCGATGCCGGCTTCGTTGATCACCGCCTTGTGCACCGGACCCGTGACCATGGCGGTAAACTCGCCGGACTGGCAGCCGCTCACTGCCCGACGCAGGGTTTCGAGCACATAGCCGGCATTATCAGGGTTGGGGTGGCCACAGTCACAGGGCTGAGCCAGCCTCACTGGGAGTACGTTGAGCGTGCCTGGGACGGAATGGTTATTTTCCTGCTGGTGTTCGCGGATTTCTAACGGCAGGCCAAGGTGGGCGGCACGTTCGCTGAGCAGATCGGGATCGGCAATAACCACCAGCGGGGCAGACAGGGGCTGTTGCGCCAGCTGGATGATCAAATCCGGGCCGATGCCAGCGGGTTCACCGGGGGTATATGTGATGGGCATAGCATCAGACATAAGTGATTAACGCGGAGAACGCAGAGGCGCAGAGGCGCAGAGGCGCAGAGGTATGATTATTTGATTTTCAAATCCAGTGTCATTCCAACAAAAAAATGGATGAGTTGGGTAAGTTCTCCTCAACGTTACAAAAGCTCTGCGCCTCTGCGCCTCTGCGTTCTCCGCGATTAATCTCATAGCCTGCTACTGGTTGAAGCGATATTCCACATAGGCTTCGCTACGCATGCGCCGCAGCCAGTTCTGTGCGGCTTCCTCGGCTTTGCGCTTGCCGATGAATTTGCGCGCCTCATTGCGGAGATATTGTTCACTGTCGTCGTGCTTGCGCCGCGACATTACCTGCACGATATGCCAGCCGAACTGGGTGCGAAAAGGCTGGCTGATCTGTCCAGGTTCCAGCCTGTTCATTTCTTCTTCAAACTTTGGCACCATCATGCCGGGATTGCTCCAGCCCAGACTGCCACTTTCCGCTGCCGAGGCGGTGTCGGCGGAATGGGCGCGTGCCAGCTGACCAAAGTCTTCACCCGCGAGAATACGGGCGCGTAGCGATTCCAGGCGCTGACGGACCTCTTCGTTGCTTACTATCTGGTTGGGCCTGATTAGAATATGCCGGGCCAGGGTCTGTTGTACTTCATGAGACAGATCGGGGCTACGCTTGTCCATCAGTTTGATGATGTGAAAGCCGCTGGCGCTGCGCAGAGGCGGACTGACATCGCCAACCTTCATATTTTCAATGACCTTGCTAAAAAAGGTTGGCATTTGTCCGCGTTTGCGCCAGCCAAGATTGCCACCCTTGAGCGCCTGAGGATCATCGGAATTGCCGATAGCGATGCGGGAAAAATCTTCCCCGGCAAGGATGCGATTGCGCAGTGCTTCGGCGCGACTGCGGGCTTCCTGAATCTGCTCCGGGGTGGCGGCCTCGGGGGTGGCGATGAGAATATGGCCGAGCAGGTATTCATCATCATGGTTTTTCATGTTGGCATGATTGGAGAGGTAGTTGTCTACTTCCTGATCGCTGATCGTGATCTTGTTGTTCACCTGCCGCTTGCGCAGCTCATTGATGATCAGTTCGTTCCTGATGTTTTTGCGGAACCCGGCAAATGACATGCCGTCACGGGTCAGTACCTGGCGGAACTGATCCATGCTGAGCTTGTTTTCCCCGGCGATGTTTTCAATTACCCGGTTGACGGTTTCGTCGTCAACCCGGATACCGGAGCGTTTGGCAATCTGCAACTGAATTTTTTCCATGATCATACGTTCCAGCACCTGTTTGCGCAGAATGGCGTCATCGGGTAACTGGGTTCGGGCGCCGAGTTGTTTTTTGATCAGCTGCAGACGGTCTTCGAGTTCAACTTTTGTGATGACATCGTTATTGACCACGGCAATGATGTGATCCAGCTCAACAACATCGGATTTTCCAGCCGTGACCACTGGCGAAGCGCTCAGCAGGGCGAGAATGAGAAACAGCAAAGACAGGACTTTCATGCAGGGGGCAGCTCGATATTTAGCAAAAAACAGGCCGGTAAGGATAGCATTTAATGACGGTGCAAGCAGCCTGTATGGTAATAACTTCTCAATCTTGAGGGGGGTAAAAAAATTAACCACAGAGGACACAGAGGGTTTAAATTTTTTAAGGGTGTACTCTCCCGCAGCTTGTTGTGGGGTAGTTCATTGTTTTTTGTGGATTTTCGTATTTCATTGTGCGGACCCTAAATAAGTGTTCCAAATTCCTGTCCATGTTGCAATGGTGTTAAAATCTCGCAAAGTCGCCAGGAACGCTAAGAAATCATCATAGGTTAGTTCTTAAGGATATTGACCATTGTAGGTGCGGCTTCAGCCGCACAGAATAATCAATTATGAGACAAAATATACGCAATTTAACCGCTGTTGTTCGCCTGAAGGCGAACCTACAGGTAAACGAATTCCTTAAGAACTAACCTATGAAGAAATCATATGTTTTCTCCTTTGCGAGCTTCGCGCCTCTGCGAGAACAACTGGATACGCTTTTGGAACGCTTATTTAGAATCCGGTGCCGAAACTGGACAGCCCCTTCAGCTCCAGCTCGAAATAGATGGATGTTTCATCCGGTTCGCCGACACGGAAAAAGCGCTGACGGGTGCTGAATTTGAATGCCCAGCAGCAGCTGTCGTAACGCAGGCTGTATTCCGATTCCTGCTGGCGGTGATAACGGATATCATAAAGCTTGCGTGCGCTGATATACCAGTTGGGTGTGATGCGCCAGCGCAGCAGGCCTTCGTTGGTTTCCAGGCTGTTTTTCAGGTAGCGGTAATTGATGCGTAAATCCAGGTTACGGGTTGGCCGGTATTCGATGCGCAGGTTACCCCTGGTGTAGTCCTTGGTCTGCGTATCCCATTGGGTATCGCTGACGATATACAGATTGTCAAAGGGACGGCTCATGAGCTCGGCGATGATGGGTGAGCGCCGGGAGGTGTCCACGCTGCGGCCGGGCAGGGTCACGCGGCGGTCGGCAAAATAATATAACTGGCCGATGCGTGCCATCAGCCTTTCTGTGCCAGTAGCCTCATCAAGGAAACGGGTGGTGAGCATGGCGGTCAGGCGGTTGGCGTCTTCCACTCGATCGGCGCCGGTGTAGCGGTTTTCCCGGAAAGGATCGTTAATATTGAAAATGACTTCGCCGCTATCGAATACAGGCAGATTATCCTGCTGCCGGTAGGGCGCATAGACATAGAACAGCTGCGGCTCCAGGGTTTGCAGTAGATCATGCTTGCCGAGACTCAGGTTGCGCTCGAAGAACAGGCCGCTGTCGAGACTGAAGATGGGCACGTTACGTGAAGCTTCGGGTGTTTGTCCCGCTGTTGTATTGGTTACATCATAACTGGTGAATTGCCAGCTCAGTTTGGGGGTGAGAAACATGGCTTCATTGCTCAGAGGCAGACTGATATAGGGCCCGATGTTGAGACGTTTCCCCTGCACGCTGGTATCACTACGGGAGAAGTCGACGATCTCGGCATTGACTCCGGGATACCATTCATTTTCCCGTTCAGGCAGGCGGGTGCTGAAAGTTAGCTGGGGCAGGCGCTCGTAGGGAGTGCTGCCGGACAGTTTTTGATAGGCCTGTGCCTGGGCCCTGACGTTCCAGTTGAGTGCATTATAGGACAGGGCCGCTTTCTGTTGCAGATGGGTAGGGTTGGAGTTGTTGATGGTAGTGCCGAAGTCGAGGAAGTAATCCCTGTCATTGACCCGGTTGTAGTCGATTTCCGTAGCCCAGCCGCTGGTTGAAGTGCTCTGGTGCTGCCATTTGATGCGGCCACGATTCGCGCCATAGAGCTTGTCATCACTCAGGTAGTCGAGTTCCAGTTGACCACTACTGTCCGGGTTCAGGTAGCGGAATTCACTCATCAGCATGGTGCCGCGTTTGGCCATGTACCAGGGAGTGATAGTAGCATCCCGATTCGGCGCGATATTCCAGTAGAAGGGCAGGCGCAGCTGGGCGCCGTGGCGCTGGGAGCTGCCGATATTGGGAAACAGCAGGCCGGTGAGGCGGGCATCGCCAATCGGGAAACGCAGGTAGGGGAAATAGAAAAAGGGCACACCCTTGAAACGCACCACGCTGTTGGTTGCGTGTCCCTGACGGGATTCGGTGTCCAGATGCAGGCGACTGGCGGTGAGCAGCCAGTCAGGTTCCTCGGTGCTGCAACTGGTGTAGCTTGCTGCATTTAGCGCCATGCTGTTGGGGTTAATCAGCTCGATATTGTCGGCCGTGCCTTTTTTCTCATCGATTGTGCGATAGCGGGCATTGTTGATGAGGCCACTTTCATTATCCAGATTGTAGCGGGCATCAGTGCCTTGCAGTTGCAGGCTGGGAGTAGTGATGTCTACATTTCCCTGCGCTTCGACTTCATTTTTTTCATGAAAATAACGGGCCTGATCGGTTTCAAGCTGAGTATCGGCCTGGTTGATGATTACACGACCGCTAAAGACAGTGAGATCGCTGTCCTTCATTTCTACTTCATCGGCCTGCAGATGGACTGCCTCGCCGGCAAAAAACGGAATCTGCGGCCAGGGGGTTGGAGGACCACAAAGCAATTCCTTTGCCGGCATGATAGCGGGTGTACCCGCACCTGTATGTGTCTGTGCGCAAATTATTGATGGCAGGCTTATGAGCAGGCACAGGCCGGACAGGAATCGTGGACGGGTCGGCTGTCTGGAGAATGTGGTTTTTATTGTGCTCACAGATAGTTGGCAGATATTCGGGCGCGGGTGATTCCGGTCAATAGTTATTAACGAGGCACAAATAATGAATACCCGTTTTTCAAGACACATTATAAATACACCCCTGCACACTCGGCGGCAGCGTCCCTGCTGCCGACGGTCTTGAAAAACGGGTATTCATTATTTGTACCCACGTAGCAGGTCATATTATTGTGCCTTATTATGGCATAGGCCTGTCAGCGCTTGCAGTATGTATAATGCGGGTTATGAAAACAAAGGTCGATACGCGCCTGCCCCTGATTCATGACTGGCTGGCGCAAACACTTGGGTATGAGGATTTCGCTCTGACGCCGGCTTCGGCCGATGCCAGTTTCCGTCGCTATTTCCGCGTCAGCCATGATGGGCAGCGCTATATTGTTATGGATGCGCCGCCTGAGCAGGAGGATTGCCGCCCGTTTGTTGCTGTTTCAATGCTATTTCTGCAACTGGGTCTGAATGTGCCGCAGGTGCTGGCCGAGGATCTGCAACAGGGGCTGTTGCTGTTAACGGATCTGGGCGAGCGGCTGTATTTGTCCGAACTCAATCGGGATACGGCCGATACGCTCTATGGCGATGCGATGCAGGCGCTGATCACCCTGCAGTCGGCGCCGGTGGAAATCATGCAGGCGGCAGCCCTGCCATTCTATGATCGTGCGCTGTTGTTGGCTGAGATGCACCTGTTTCAGGACTGGTACCTGCAGCGTCATCTCGGCCTGTCGTTAAATGATCATGATCAGGCCATCCTTGATACGCTGTTTTCCTTTCTTGCCGATGCCGCCCTTTCGCAGCCGCAGGTCATCGTCCACCGCGACTACCATTCGCGCAA
>JASBTR010000190.1 GCA_030148325.1 Gammaproteobacteria bacterium | reverse complement strand
ATTACCGTTCATCCTGAGCCTGTCGAAGGACAAGCAGATTAAACACTCTATTCACAGTATTTCCACGCTCATGGTTCGACAAGCTCACCACGAACGTGGAAATTCACAAGTGATCTGGTATTTGGAACAGCTATTTAGCCGGGTTACTTCGGTTTGTTTCCGAATCTTGAGCTATCCCTGTAAGATATCCGTAGCCAGGCGTGTCCTGTATGCATCCATAGCCTGAATTGAATATTAGGACGCATAGGTTCGCAAAGAAAAGCTTATGTTTGAGGTTGCACGCATTCCTCGTATAGCTAAAAACCCCCTTTGAGCTCTTTGCGTCCTCTGCGGTGAAAAGATTTTAAAGAAACAATGAAAAAATTATTTCAAACAGGGAATAATATAAATGAATGTTGAACTGATGGCGGTGATGGGGCTGGTGCTGGCATTGATACTGGCCTGGTCGAACGGCGCCAACGATATCTCCAAAGGTATTGCAACCCTGGTGGGGAATGGCAGCGCTAATGCACGGGCCGCGGTTCTGTGGGGAACGTTTTGCACGGCGCTGGGCGGGTTGGTGGCGCTGTTATGGGGGGCCGCGTTAATCAAAACATTTAGCAGCGCTTTTCTGAATTCTGATTTCACTGTTGACCTGCGTTTTATTGCCAGTACGCTGGTGGGGGCGGCAGGCTGGGTGTTTATCGCCACTCGTCTGGGCTGGCCGGTTTCCACTACCCATGCGCTGTTAGGTGGCGTTGTGGGTGCGGTCTGGGCGGTGGCGGGTTTTAGCGGGTTACAGATGGATGCGGTAACCCGGAAAGCACTGTTGCCGCTTTTGCTCAGCCCATTGATTGCTGTTGTGCTGTGCGCCGGCCTGTTGCTGTTGGCGCGCTATCTGGCCCGCCGGGTTCCCGGCTGGACGCCTGGCTGTTGTGATGAAAGGGAATGGCGGCAGAATCCATTTACCTGTGAGAACGCAAGTGAAAGCAAAGTCGCCGCCAGCGGTAAAAAACGGCAGCAGCTGTCCTGGCGGGGTGAAACATGGATTGCCCTGCACTGGTTTTCCAGCGGTCTGACCAGTTTTGCGCGCGGCCTGAATGATGTGCCTAAAATAGCGGCGTTTCTGATTTTGATTACGTCGTTTTCACCGGAACTGAGCGGACAATTGGGAACCGGCAGCAGCGGTCCGATTCTTCTGGTGACAGTGGTGATGACAGCGGGCTCGCTTCAGGGTGGTTTTCGTGTGTTGCATATATTAGCGCATCGAGTGGTGCCAATGGATGCCAGTCAGGGCCTGACTGCCAACGTGGGCACTTCAATGCTGGTGCTGCTGGCCTCACCCCTGGGGATCCCGGTATCCACTACCCATGTGAGCACCGGTTCCCTGCTGGGCATACGTTGGTACGATCGTATCAAACCGCAGCAGGGGGATGCACTGAAATCTATTCTGTTCGCCTGGTTGGTAACCTTGCCGGTTGCAGCCGGGCTTGCAATTTCTGCTGCGAACATTCTGTAACGGAGGGAGCCGGTGGATGTTGACGCCTATGAAGCCTGGTACCATACTCCACGAGGACGCTGGATCGGGTCGACTGAATTCGCCCTGCTAATGCGATTGCTACGGGCTGATATAAATACAGGAACAAACACCAGAACAAGTGAGAGCCTGCTGGATGTGGGTTGCGGCACGGGCTATTTCACCCGGCGCTTTGCCGCAGCGGGCCTGAAGACAATAGGGCTTGATCCGGATGAGACAGTGATTCGTTATGCCGCGAAGAAGGATACAGGATCGAGTTACCTGCAAGGCATAGCCGAGTCGCTGCCCTTTGCGGATGGCAGTTTTGCCTGTTGCTCAGCTATTACCAGCCTGTGTTTTGTTGCTGAACCGGAAAAAGCATTGATGGAAATGTGGCGGGTGGCGCACAGGGGGGTGCTGCTTGGTTTGCTGAATCGTCGCAGTCTTCTCTACCGACAGAAACAGGGACGCGGAGCCTATCGGGGCGCGCGTTGGGACACACTGGACAAGGTTATGGAATGGACTGAGATTCTTTTACCGAAGCCGGCCGTGGTGAAATCAGCGACAGCGGTATTTATGCCGAGCGCTGGCGTGGGGGCGCAAATGCTGGAACGGCTATTACCTTCTTCATTGCCGTGGGGCAGTTTTCTGGCTGTCTATATTGAAAAAAATCCTGCTCGCCCGGTTCCTGAATAAAAGTTCCAAAAGGGTATCCAGTTGTTCTCGCTACGGTCGCAGGATGCTTTTAAACCTTCGTAGGATGTGCTGAGTGAAACGAAGCGCATCATTACAGACTGTGGATAGACGAACGATGCGCTTCGTTTCACTCAGCACATCCTACACATTAATCTATGAGGGCTTAATTCCCCGCTGCTTGTGGCGAAAACCGGTAGGAGCGGGCGGCGAAAACCGGTAGGAGCGGGCGGCGAAAACCGGTAGGAGCGGGCTTGCCCGCGAATAGTTTGAGGTTCATTCAACCGCTTTCGCGAGCAAGCTCGCTCCTACGATTTAATACCCCGTCCGCTTGCGGCGGGGCTGTTTATTTAGAACACAAAGCCAAGGGTGACTTCGGGGTAGGTATCCGAGCAGGATCTATAGATGGTTGTTGAACAATCACTGTAATTAATAAAGACCGCACCGGCGCCAAGATAAACATTGCCGCCGGTATTGACGTAGGCGCCAAGACGATAGCCACTTGCAGTTAAATCTTTGAGGTTTTCAATATAGGTCTTACGGTAGAAAGCGCCGATATAGGGACTGACACCGGAACTGTTTCTGAAGACATAGCGTATGGAGGGGCTGATCTGGTTGATGGAAGGTGTCCCGCCCATCCATGTTTCGGCGTCAATACCCAGTTCCAGTCCATCAATGACATAGTAACCGATGCCTACGCCCAGAATCGTATAGTTATCACCGAATGCTCGGCCGGAACCCAGAAGAACCGTGCCACGGATTGAATTTTTGTCAAACGGACCGGCATTGGCAGGCAGGGAAGTGAACACAAACATAATACTCGCAAGTGTCAGCAGAAATAATTTTAATGTATGGCTGTGCATAATGTGATTTGCCTGATGATATTTCTGAACGTTAACATTCGCAAGTCTTTGCCGCAACAGGTTATCTGAACCGCTTGCAAAGCGAATGATCAGTTTCTGCGTGGGTGACCGAAGAAAGGGGCTGTGGTGTACAGAGCCCATGCCCATCCTGCCGATTTTTTAACGGAACAATGGTTAATTGAAGTTCAGTTTTGTGTCGGGTTTGTTAGCCTGAGAATAAATTGATGTGGCTGGAGTGGAAAGGATTTTCCAGCCGTTGTCTTTAAGCCAGGCCTCAAGCTTTTCTACGGGCAGAGGAGGAGTGAAAAAATAACCCTGGGCACAGTCACAGGACAGTTGCTTCAATAAATTTAATGCCTCAATGGTTTCGACACCTTCGGCGATAACCTGATAACCAAGGTTATGCGCCAGGTCAATGGTTGAGCGCACAATCAGATGGTTGTTTTCATCATCCGTCATGTTCATAACAAAGGAACGATCGATTTTCAGTTTGCTGACGGGCAGGCGGCTGAGGTAGGCGAGTGATGACATGCCCGTGCCAAAATCATCAATCGACAGCGGAATGCCCAGCCTGGAGAGCTGGTTAAGGAGGCGCGTTGCACAACTGATATCAACCATGATGGCATTTTCAGTTAGTTCCAGTTCCAGCATTCCGGCTGCCAGCCCATATTGTTTGAGCCTGCCTTCTATCCAGCCAGGCAAGCTGGTGTTATGTAGATTCCGAGCGGAAAGGTTGATGGCTACTTTTATATTCATGCCGGATTCTCCCCAGGCATGGCATTGTTTAATAGCCGCCTCGATAACCCAGTACGTCAATGAATCTATCAGGCCGTTTTGTTCGGCAATACTGATGAATTCGTCTGGCGGAATAATCCCATGTTCAGGATGTTGCCAGCGAACCAGCGCTTCCACGCCATTGATCCTGGCTGTTAGGATATCAATTTTAGGCTGGTAATATAGTGTTAACTGGTTTTCCTCGATTGCCGCACGCAGCTCGCGCGCCAGGCTTAAGCGTTGTAGTGTATATGAGTCATGTTCGGCATCATATACGCTGTAACCGGCGCCATTCTGTTTGGCCTGATACATGGCGATATCGGCATATTTCAACAGGCTTTCCAGATCTTTGCCATGTTGAGGGAACATGGCGATACCTATGCTGAAGCTGGCAGTGATTTCCTGAGCGCTGATGTTAAAGGGCTTGTCCAGTACCTGTGATATTCTTTCGACACAGGCAATGGCGTTTTCAACATTAGTATCAGGTAGAAGCAGGGCAAATTCATCACCGCCCAGACGCGCAACAGTATCGCTACTACGTAAGACGGCTGAAATTCTGCAGCTCACCTGCATAAGCAGTTCATCACCAACATGATGTCCCAGGGTATCGTTGATTTCCTTGAAGCGATCCAGGTCCATTACCAGTAGAGCCAGCTCCTGATCCCGGAGTGAGGCGGCGGCAAGTGCTTTTTCCGTGCGCTGGTGTAGCAGTGAACGATTAGGTAACTGTGTCAGATCATCATGTGAAGCACGATACTGAAGTTCAGCATTATGCGCCTGGATACGCCTGGAAATGATCGCCGCCAGAATTAAGGCCGCCCAGACCGCAATCCAGATAATAATAATGCCTGCGATAATCAGACGCGCTGCGATGGTTTCAAAAATCGGTGTAATAGCTATTTCCGGCCGATGTATCATCAGCAGTTCAAGCTCCTTGTCTGCCAGTGGCGCGGATGCCCACGGATAGCGTTGTTCATTAATTTCGATAATGCCACTGCGCACTGAGGTGGAAGGGGGGCCAATGCTGGAAAATAGTTGGTCTATATCCGCATCAGAAGGAAGGATGGAAAGTTTAGAGGGAATTACATTGCCCTTCAGATCACGAAAAACAAATATATAGGCATGGGAGCCATGTAACTGGCGCAGAAAATTGAGGTACTCTTCGTTGTTCTTCTGTCGCGACAGGGTCTTAGCCGCATGTTTGATATCTTCCTGCAGGATGGCGACTTCTTTTTGCTCCGATGTGTCTTTGGCAATGTGATAGGCAATGCTGCCGAACAGCAGCAGGACAACAAGGGCTATGCTGATAATGGCGATGAGAAAACGGCTTCGAATATTCATTTTATTTGCTGCATAGCCTGGCTGTTCTTTTGCGTTTAGATTTAGTGAGGAAACTGACATCAGAGGGAGTCCAATTAGCCTGATTACGGCTGTCAGGATTATTATCGACAGCAGCGATTGCCGACTTTAGTTGCTTCGGAAATAATATTCTGTGTATTTTGCAGAAAAGCGCATTCAGCGCAGAGGATGCAGGATAAATGATGGGTTTCGCTGCGATCTACCCATCCTGCAAGGGGCATAAATAGTAGAGCAGGATGGGTAGAGCGCAGCGAAACCCATAAACTTTGTGTGTGGGCTGTCAGATAGCGTGTTTAAGCTGATGTTTGGAGCGCATGGTGTAGGGTTTGAGTTCCTTCGGCAGATCCACGAACTCGCTCAGGAAAATGATGACCTTGGACTCGGGGCTGGTAGCAATATCCTTGAGCTGGGTGATAATCTTTTTATCATCCAGTGCGTAGTTGAAGTCGCGCAGGATATAGATGCCAAAGTGGCGGGTATTCTCAATGTGATCGAGTTGATCCTTGGCGGTCTGGGTGCGGGGAATAATAATATGCGCGGCGCCCAGTCGGTGCATGCCGGCATTGGGCTGACTCATATAGAAAGCTTTGTTACTGAAACGGCTCAATTGGGTAAACAGCTCAACCACGCGATCCGTGTCGTAGGTCTCCATGGTGAGCAGACGGTATTTAGATTCGAGTATTTTTTCCAGTTGTCCGAGATAATCCATACGAGCCTGGCCTGAGGTTTTAAGATATACCCAATATTATAGCGGCTTCCAGCCGTGGTTCCTGGGATTCCCTGTGACCCAGTTCAAAAAAGCCCCGCTTAAGGCGCTTTTTCAGGCTGTTTTGATCATTGACTGGAAACTAACGACCTGATTGCGTCCGGCTTCCTTGGCATGGTACAGCGCCTTGTCAGCTTTCTCGAACAGGGAGTCGACGGTATCCTTGGCCGTCAGGCTGGCGGAACCCAGACTGGCGGTCAGGGGCACTTCACTGCATTCGTTATTGTTGGTATTGCAGTGGAAAGCAAACTTCTCAATGGCTTTGCGAATACGATTGGCTACGGCACGGGCGCTGCGGCCATCGGTGCCGGTCAGCAGCACCACGAATTCTTCGCCGCCATAGCGGAAGACGATGTCGCTGGCGCGCAGGTTCTCATCAATGCAGTTGGCGAAGGCCTTGAGGATTTCATCCCCGGCGCTATGGCCGAATTTGTCATTGATTTTCTTGAAGTGATCAATATCGGCGACGATCAGGGACAGGGGGGTTTTGTTGCGGTGCGCCAGATCGACTTCACGCGCCAGGGTTTGATCCAGTGAAGCGCGATTCTTGATACCAGTTAGGGGATCGAACTGGGCGGCGGTCACGGCCTGTTGATACCAGATGGCATTGCGCAGAGGGTAGATCAACTGGCAGAGCAAATTCTCCAGCTGCTCCATTTCCTGCTGAGCAAAGCGGTGACGGCGGCTGAATTCCAGTTCACCCAGAAACTCGCCGGCAAGTTTCAGCCGGTAGGAACAGGTATGCCGTTTTTTCAGGCCAAATTTATGTTCAATCAACAGAGGCGAGTATTCGAAATGTACGCCATCAAATTCTACTTTCTCCTGCAGGGCATCGATGAAGAAACCCAGAATTGTCCCAATTTCGAGCGAAGTCTGAAGCAGGCCTGCCAGTTTCAGCGTATGTTGCAGCTCTGTCGGGGCGATGCCCAGCTGTTCCGCACCGGTGACAGGGGCTGCCACCTGCTGTTCCTGCTTGTTAGGATATGTATAAACGGCCATAGCCACGAACCTTTGTGTTGACGACAATGTGAAATATGCGATTTGCGTGCCAAATCGACAAAAATAAATTATTCATATAAAACAACAAGATAAAATGGTTGCTGTCTGTATTTTACAGAAATGTCAAAAATATGGCGTGCCAGCCCCCCTGATCCTCAGTCATTTTGTCGGGAACTATTTGCCGAGCATGGCGGACTTACGCTATATAGTACGACCGTGAACCCTTACTGGAGTTTTCTCATGTTAGTGAAATCCGCCACGCTGTTGCTGGCATTTTGTCTCAGTTTTAATCCCCTTGCGCTCAGCGCTGCGGAAAATGTGATGGAACCCGGGTTAGTAAACCCGGGCTATGTGGAAAAACCGACCTGGTTCAAAAATTCCTTTCTCGATATTCGTGATGATATCAACGAGGCAGCCGCAAACGGGAAGCGAGTGATGCTGTATTTCTATCAGGATGGCTGTCCTTACTGTGCGAAGCTGATACAGGATAATTTCACCCAGCGCAGCGTTGTCGAGAAGACTCGCAAATATTTTGATGTGATCGCTATCAATATGTGGGGTGACCGGGAGGTGACCGATCTTGCCGGTAACAGGGTGACAGAAAAGCAGTTCGCCAAAGAAGCGCGGGTGATGTTTACTCCGACACTGCTGCTGTTAACAGAAAAAGCTAAGCTGGCGTTGCGCATCAATGGCTATTTTGCGCCGCATAAACTGGAGGCGGCGCTGGATTACGTTGGCCAGAAGATGGAGAACAAACTCCCTTTTCGCGATTACCTGCAAAAAGTTGCCGCTTCACCGGCAAGCGGCAAGTTGCATAAGGAAGATTTTTTCCTCAAGCCCCCCTATAACCTGCAAAGCCTGACTCGTAGTAACAAACCCCTGCTGCTGTTATTTGAACAGAAACAGTGCCGGGACTGCGATGAACTGCACGGGGATATTTTTAAACGCAGGGAAACACGGGCGCAGCTGAAACGCTTTAATATAGTACGTCTGGATATGTGGGCGGATACGCCGGTGATCGACGTACAGGGTAAAAAGACCACGGCAAAAGAACTGGCGCGGGCGCTGAATGTCAGCTACGTTCCCGGCATGCTGTTCTATGATGGTGGTAAGGAAGTCATTCGCACCGAAGCCTGGTTGAAGTCGTTCCATATCCAGTCGGTGATGGACTATGTCGCCTCAGGCGCTTATAAAACCTGGCCGGAATTTCAGCGCTATATTTCCGATCGCGCCGAGCGCCTTGAGGCGCAGGGTGTGCATGTGGATATCTGGAAGTAATTTTCCGCACCATCCTGGCGGTTCAGATTGTTCCTTTAACCTCTATGAGTTAAATTCCCCGCTGCTTGCGGCGAAAACCGGTAGGAGCGGGCTCGGAAAACAGGTAGGAGCGGGCTTGCCCGCGAATAGTTTGAGGTTCATTCAACCGCATTCGCGAGCAAGCTCGCTCCTACGATTTAATACCCCGTCCGCTTGCGGCGGGGTCATTTATTTTTAACCGCTGCTGTTCGCCTGAAGGCGAACCTACAGGTGAATAAATTCCTTAAGTACTTTCTCAGGTCGCTAACACCATTTCGCCCTTGCTAATTATTACACCGAAAAAATCTCGCCCGTATATTCCCGGCTGTCCGGCCCCATCAGATACAGGTAGGCAGGCATGACGTCTTCAGGCACAGGTAGCAGACTGGCGTCTTCAGCTGGGTAGGCCTGGCGTCGTATGCGCGTGCGCACCGCGCCGGGATCGATGCTGTTGGCGCGGATATTGGTGTGGTTTTCCACTTCATCGGCCAGTATCTGCATGAGGTTGTCACAGCCGGCCTTGGTCACGCCATAGGCGCCCCAGTAGGCGCGGCCATGATGGGCAACACGTGATGAGGTAAACATCACCGAAGCATCAGCGGATTTTTTCAATAGTGGCAGGCAGGCATGGGTGAGCAGAAAGGGCGCAGTCAGATTGACCTGCATGAGTCGCGCCCAGATTTTCAGATCGTACTGTTCCAGCGGCATCAGCGAGTCCAGTCGCGCGGCATTATGCAACAGGCCGTCGAGGCATGAAAATTCCTTATCAATGTTGTCAGCCAGCTCAAAATAATCGCTGTCTCTGGCGCCCTCGAGATCCATCGGATAGATAGCCGGCTGGGGATGACCGGCTTTGACGATCTGATCATAGACATGTTCCAGTTTTTTTACCGTACGTCCGAGCAGGATGATCGTGGCCCCGTGGGCCGCATAGGTACGCGCTGCGGCAGCGCCAATGCCGTCGCCCGCACCGGTGATCAGAATGCTTCTACCTTCAAGCAGGTTGGGGGCGGGTTGGTAATTTTCAGGAATCTGTTTCAGCATGGATGGCTCGTTAGCGGGTTTCATTATCAATCAAAGCCGCGCATTGTACACCACTTCGCACCGCGCCTTCGAGTGTTGCCGGATAACCGTTGTTCGTGTAGTCCCCCGCCAGCCATAAGCCCTTAACCGGCGTATGATTCTCAGGCCGAAGCTGATTGATGTTGACGCAGCTCGAAAAGGTGGCGCGTTTTTCCCGGATGACAAACTGCGCTTTCGGCGCGGGCCAGCGGGGGAAAAGCCGGGCGAGTTCGGTGGCAATTCTGTTGCCCAGTTTGTCTTTGGACTCGTCCATATGCGGACCATGACTGCTGATGACCACCGCGATCATGCCGGGCTGATTGCTGTGGCGGCGATCGAAAAGCCACTCTCCACAGCCATCGATGAGACCCTGCATGGGCTGGGACAGCTGCACCTCAGGAGGATATTGCAGGTAAACCGTGGTCACCGGCTGGAAATGAAACTGTGCAAGCTTTGAATGCAGTTGGGCAAGTTCGTCCTGTCCCTGAATCAGGGCAAGGGTCGCATGCACCGAGGTGGCCAGCACCAGCTGCTGAGCAGGGATAAAGGTATCGTCGACATGAACGCCGCAGATTTCGCCGTTTTCTATTTTCAGTGAAGAGACGCGCATGCCCAGATGCACGTGGCCACCCCGTTGTTCGATGTAGTGCATGGCCGGTTCGGGAAACAGCGCACCCAGGTCCTGACGGGGAAACAGCAGATCGGCGTCCCGGCGCTGCCTGAGGAAGGCATCGCTGAGCACGCGCAGAAAAACCGTGGCGGAAGCCTCCTGCAGGGGGGTGTTGAGCATGGCCAGACACAGGGGTTCCCAGAAGGCATCGACAAGCCGGCCTGTCTGTTTCTGCTGTCGCAGCAATTTGGCAACACTCATATCGGTTTCTGTGAACAGCGTGCCACGAAACAGGGCGAGGCCAAAACGCAGGGCCGCAGTGCGGTCAGGCATGCTCAGGCCGCGGGCTGTCAGCAGGGCGAACAGTAAATGCAGGGGGGCGGGCAGTTTCGGTGTTTTTAATTTCAGGCCGTTGCTATGCAGGCTATGCAGGGTCAGATTCAGGCTTTGGCGCAGCAGGCTTTGCTGGACATTTATACCGACGTCATCCAGCAGTTCGAGGATGCAGTGGTAGGCGCCAATCAGCAGATGCTGGCCATTATCGGCTGTAATCTTTTCATCTGTGCCGGTTTCAAACGCGACCCGTCGCGCCCGGCCGCCGGGCTGGCGGGCGGATTCCAGCAGGGTTACGGCATGGCCCTTTTTGCTTAGTTTGACGGCGCTGGCCAGTCCCGCCCAGCCGCCGCCGACGATCAGAACAGGTTTTGTTGCGGCTGAATCAGGCTCAGCCATCACTGAGCCGGTGATGACGGCGCCATTCCCTGAGCCAGGTGCGCAGGGCCAGCCAGAGTTTGTGGCCGCTAGACAGGCGCATCCGGCTGTTGGGTGGGAAGTGGTTTTTCTCCATCTTATCCAGTACCGCATGATAGATGGCGGCCATAATCAGACCGCAACGCTGTTTATAACGATCCTGCTCAGGCAGGTGTGCAAAGGCGCTGCGATAATACTGTTGGGCCCGTTCACATTCGAACTGCATAAGCTGCTGAAAATTGCCCGAAGCACGGCCGGCAAGAATGTCCTCTTCAGTGACTGAAAACCGTTGCAGATCCTCATTCGGCAAATAGATGCGTCCTCGTTGCGCATCCTCATGCACGTCGCGCAGGATGTTAGTGAGCTGAAAGGCCGTGCCCAGGTCGCGCGCATATTTCAGCGTATGTCGATCTGTGTAACCGAAAATTTCCGCCGCCATCAGACCGACGACGCCGGCAACTCGGTAACAGTACAGGTTCAGGGATTTGAAACTGCCATAACGGTGGTTGTGAAGATCCATTTCCATGCCATCGATGATTTCCAGAAAATATTCCTCTGGCAGATCGAATTGCTCAAGCACTGGCGTCAATGCGCGGCTAACCGGGTGTTGCGCCTGGCTGTCAAACAGGCGGCTGATTTCATCGCGCCACCATTGCAGCTTGATGGCCTTGATCTGTTCCTCGCCGGGGTTGTCGACAACATCATCGATTTCACGACAGAATGCATACAGGGCAATAATGGCCTTGCGCTGGTTTTTGCCCAGCGCCATAAAACTGTAATAGAAGCTGGAACCGCTGCCAGCAGCCTTGTCCTGACAGTATTGCTCGGGGGTCATGAAAAATGTGTTGTCCGTGATCGGGATAAGTGCCTGATTATTGCAGCCAAAGGGAAGCTTATCAAATGACAGATGAAATTTAACCGCAGAGGTCGCAGAGGTACGCAGAGGGAATACAGTGGTGTGATTTCCCGCGTGGGCACAAAACCCGTGCCCACCCTACCGGCTGTGGTTAAATCCTGTCGCCTGGTAGCGTTACACTCAACCCCTTTGCGTACCTCTGCACCGTGAGAACCTCGCTTCGCGAGTTTCCCATAGAATCCCTTCGGGCTTCATTATGGATTTCCCAATTTTGCTTCGCAAGATTCTGGTCACATTCGGCATTTCCTACGCTTTGCTCCGGTCATGTCCTTTGCGGTGAGCATGTTTTTTCTGTGCTGTTTTTTTATGACGTATACGTTGGCTTTTTCCAGCTGAAGCCTTATTTACGGTTTTGCGTTTCGCTTTGTCGTTCTCACCGGTTCCCTGGGGCTGCCAGCTGGGCACCAGGTGGCGTTTGCCGTTGCCAATCAGATCCGCACGGCCCATTTTTTTCAGCGCCTCGCGCAGCAGCGGCCAGTTGTTGGCATCGTGATAACGTAGAAAAGCCTTGTGCAGACGGCGCTGTTTTATGCCTTTGGGGCTGCTGACGTTTTCCGATTCCCGGCTGACCTTGCGCAGGGGGTTCTTGCCGGTGTGATACATGGCCGAGGCGATCGCCAGCGGTGTCGGCAGGAAGCCCTGAACCTGATCCAGGCGGAAGTTGTTCTGCTTCAACCAGAGAGCGAGGTTAAGCATGTCCTCATCGGTGGTGCCGGGATGGGCGGAAATAAAATAGGGGATCAGGTACTGTTCCTTGCCGGCTTCCCGGGAATATTTTTCAAACATCTGTTTGAATTTGCCATACACGCCGATGCCCGGTTTCATCATTTTACTCAAGGGACCGGTCTCGGTATGTTCGGGCGCGATTTTAAGATAGCCTCCGACATGATGGCTGACCAGTTCTTTCACATACTCAGGCGACTGTACAGCCAGATCGTAACGCAGGCCGGAGGCGATCAGGATACGCTTGACGCCGGGGATCCTGCGCGCCCGTCGATACAGTTTGATCAGGGGCCGATGATCGGTGCCCATATTGGTGCAGATGTCCGGATAGACGCAGGACAGTCGCCGACAGGCCGATTCGATTTTTTCCGACCTGCATTTGAGCCGATACATATTGGCCGTGGGTCCGCCCAGATCTGAGATGTTGCCGGTAAAGCCCGGCACCGTGTCACGAATGTTTTCAATCTCGTGAATAATGGAATCTTCGCTGCGGCTCTGGATAATGCGGCCCTCATGTTCGGTGATAGAGCAGAAGGTGCAGCCGCCGAAACAGCCGCGCATGATGTTGATGGAAAAACGGATCATTTCCCAGGCCGGTAATTTTGCCCTGCCATAGTCGGGGTGCGGTTTACGGGTGTAGGGAAATTCATACAGCCGATCCAGCTCGGCGGTGTTCAGCGGAATGGGCGGCGGGTTGAGCCAGACATAACGTTTGCCATGTTGCTGAATCAACGCTCGCGCATTGCCGGGGTTGGTTTCCAGATGAAACACGCGCGAAGCATGCGCATAGTAAACCTGATCCTCGAGCACCTGATCATAGGAGGGCAGACGGATCACGGTTTTGCTGCGATCCAGTTTGCGAGTATGGGTGCTGAATTGAACCACGTTGGATGGTTTGTCGGTGGTTGCCGCGCAGTCGGGTTTTTCAGCGTAAGGGTTGGGGGGCGTTTCAATCCGCCCGGGCTGATCAAGATCGGTGGAGTCGATCACCGCCCAGTCATCGGGAAGGGTTGTGGTCATAAAAGCGGCGCCGCGAATGTCGCGAATGTCTGCGATTTTTTCACCTCGCGCCAGGCGATGGGCGAGTTCGACAATGGCGCGTTCGGCGTTGCCGTAAAGCAGCATATCGGCTTTGGAATCCGGCAGGATAGAACGGCGAACCTTTTCCGACCAGTAATCAAAATGGGCGATGCGTCGCAGGCTGGCCTCGATACCGCCGATGATTACCGGTACGCCCTTGCAGGCTTCGCGCACACGCTGGGCATAGACGACCACCGAACGATCAGGACGTTTGCCGCCTGCAGCATCGGGCGTATAGGCATCGTCATGACGAATGCGGCGATCCGACGTGTAACGGTTGACCATGGAATCCATATTGCCGGCGGTGATGCCGAAAAACAGGTTGGGTTTGCCCAGCTTCATAAACTCGGCTGTATCACGCCAGTCAGGCTGGGCAATGATGCCGACGCGAAAGCCCTGTGCTTCGAGCAGGCGACCAATCAGGGCCATGCCGAAGCTGGGGTGATCCACATAGGCATCGCCGGTCACCAGAATAATATCGCAGGAATCCCAGCCGAGCTCATCCATCTCCTCTTTCGACATGGGCAGTACAGGTGCGGTGCCGAAGCGTTTTGCCCAGTACTGGCGGTAGGAAAAAAGATCAGGTGCATTTTGCATGGATATTTACGAACCTCTATTGGGGTAATCCCCGGCTGCTCGTAGCGAACCTACGACTAAATAAAAGCTCCAGGAGAGTGTCCAGATATAATAGTAGGATGTGCTGAGGAACGAAGCGCATCATGCTGGACACGCGAACGATGCGCTTCGTTCCTCAGCACATCCTACGAAGGTCTGAAACCACCCTGAAAAGTGGACAGGAATTCGGAACTCTATATTTAAGGAAGCTCGGCTGTTTATTTTAACACAGAAACCCGTAGCAGAGCGCAGACAGCGATTTGCACAGCATCCCTTTTATTTAGACGCGGGCGCAGGAAAACGTCGCCCTGGTGCTGCTGGAGTTTGCCAAGCACAGCGGCGCCGCCGTGAATAATCATACGCAGCTCAAGTCCAAATCGACCCTTTAATGTGTTTCCCAGCGCAGAACCCTGCTGCAGCATCGCGGCCGCGCGCTGAAACTGAATATCCATCAGCGCCTGCATTGCCGGGTCGCTGCGGGCCTGTTTTAGATGCGCCTCATCGACGCCGAAGCGCTGCATTTCATCCAGCGGCAGATAGATGCGATCGTGTTCGTGGTAATCCTGTTGCAGGTCCTGATAGAAGTTGATTAGCTGCAGGGCGCTGCAAATATTATCGGAGTAAGACAGGTTTTGCGGTGTGGCCGCCTCATGCAAATATAACAGCAGGCGACCGACAGGATTGGCCGAATAATGGCAGTAGTTCAGGATTTCGCTAAAGTCAGCGAAACGGGTTTTATCGATGTCCATTTTAAAAGCGGTGAGTAGATCATGAAACAGCGACAGGGGAAGATCATGCTTTGTAATCACATCGGCGAGACCGATAAAGATCGGATCATCGATGTGCTCACCCTGAGCAATGGCGCTCAGTTTATCTGAGTAGTCATCGAGTTTTGCATGACGCTGCGTTTTGCTCAGCTCACCCTCATCTGCAAAGTCATCGGCAGTACGGGCAAACGCATAGATCACGCTAATGGGCCGGCGCAGTCTTTTCGGCAGCAGGCGGGAAGCCACCG
>JASBTR010000181.1 GCA_030148325.1 Gammaproteobacteria bacterium | reverse complement strand
CATACGTAGGTACTTAAGGAATTCATTCACCTGTAGGTTCGCCTTCAGGCGAACAGCAGCGGTTAAATAACGTAGAGTGTGGCGCATAATTGAGTATTTTGTACGGCTAAAGCCGTACCTACAATTGTTCACATGCTTAAGTACCTACGTATGAGTAAAGACAAGTTTTAACCGAGGTTTTGTGACTCGGAATCGAAGAATAACAGGAGTAACCAATCAAGGCATCGACATTCAAAACAGACTGGTTTCCCGGACTGATCGTCACGCTGGTAATCCTGATTTTCGCCAATAGCGGTCTGCTGCACTCGCTTGAAGCACTGGGCTATGATCTGGGCGTGCAGTTCTCCTCCAGCAAACCGGCAAATCAGGATGTAGTGGTGGTGGCGATTGACGATGCGGCGCTGGAAGCGCGTGGTGCATGGCCCTGGCCGCGTGATGTACTGGCGCTGGCCGTCGATCTGCTGTCTTCGGCCCGCCCGTCGGTGATTGGCCTGGCGCTGCCGCTGGATACGGTGCAGACCTATCAGGGGCTGGAAGAGCTGCAAAAAATCAATAAAATGGCCGGTCTCCCTTCGGCGCGGGTGAGCAAGTCCATTAAACGCAAGCTGCGCCAGCTGGAACGCAGCATGGATACGGACCGGACCCTGGCGAACAGTCTGAGTCGGGCGGGACGGGTGGTGCTGGCGATTCCCTACCTGCAGGACAAGCGCGCCGCTTCCGACGAGCAGAAGGCCCTGCCTGAATACCTGAGCAAATATACCCTGCGTGATGTGGTGGAGCCGGAACGCTCGGCCCTGATGCAATGGCTGCGTCCTGAACTGGCGCCCGTGGCCGGGAAAGTCTATCCCCCGATCGAGCCACTGGCGCGCTATGCCGGAGGCGCGGGTGTAATCAACTTCGGCGGCTATGGCCAGAATGTGGCGCGCAGCCTGCCACTGGTTTATCGCCATGGCGACAGTTATCTGCCATCCTTTACCCTGATGATGACCGCACGCAACATGCATCTGTCCACGCGCAGCATCCGGGTGAATCTGGGCCACAGTCTGGAGCTGGCAGGCAAGCCGGTGATGACCGATGACAGGCTGCAGATCTATCCGCGCTTCTACAAGAGCGAGGACGGCAAACCGGCTTTCCAGACCTGGTCGATCCTCGATGTGCTCAACAACAAAATCAAACGCAGCAGCCTGAATCGCAAGACGGTGCTGATTGGCCTGACTGCCACCCAGTATGTCAATCCGCTGATGACGCCGATTGGTGAATATATGCCGCCGGTGCTGGTAGCGGCGCATGCGGTTTCCAGCATGCTCAACGAGGAACTGTTCAAGGTCCCGGCCAGCAGTCGCTGGCTGCAGTTTGCCGCCTTTACCCTCATTGGCCTTTATCTGATGTTTGTGTTGCCGCGTTTTCGCCTTGGCACCGGCATTATCATGAGTGTGCTTTTCGTGGTGCTGTTGCTGAATGTTCATTTTTATAGCATGATTTCACGCTCGACCTGGCTACCCCTGATGGCACCTCTGTTCGCGCTGCTGCTGGGGCATCTGGTGCTGGGGATCAAGCACGCTATCGAAGGGCGGGTGAAGCGAATTCATGATGAACTCTCTGATGCCAACCAGTCACTCGGCCAGTTTCTGCACCAGCAGGGGCAGCTGGATGCAGCATTTGAGAAATATCGCAGCTGCGCACTGGACGCATCCCTGCTGAGCAAGCTCTACAATCTGGGGCTGGACTATGAGCGCAAGCGCCAGTTTAACAAGGCGGTGACGGTCTTCAGATATATCGACACGCACGAACCCGGCTATAACGATGTGCGTGAGCGCCTGAATCGCAATCAGGAAGTGTCCAACCAGATGCTTGGCAATGGTGGGACGATGGCGGCCAATAACGCCGATGCCACTATGATGATCAGTAGCCAGGGGGTAGAAAAACCCATGCTCGGGCGTTACAAGGTGGATCGTGAACTGGGACGTGGGGCGATGGGGATGGTCTATCTGGGCCATGATCCCAAAATTGGCCGCACGGTGGCGATCAAGACCATGAGTCTGGGGCAGGAGTTTGATGCAGACAAACTGGATGATGTCAGGCAGCGCTTCTTCCGTGAAGCGGAAACGGCGGGTCGACTCAATCACCCGAATATTGTGACCATCTATGATGTAGGTGAGGATCAGGAACTGTCCTATATCGCCATGGACTATCTGAAAGGCTTGAACCTGCTGGATTACTGCAAGGCGGAAAACCTGCTTTCGCCAGCAGAAGTGTTCGATATTATGATTGATGTCGCCGGGGCGCTTGAGTATGCGCATGGACAGCGGGTGGTGCATCGTGATATCAAACCGGCTAACCTGATTTATCATCGGGAAGAAAAACAGATTACGGTGACCGATTTCGGTGTGGCCTGCCTTACCGACGCGAGCAAGACCAGAACCGGCACGATCCTGGGCAGCCCCTCCTATATGTCGCCGGAACAACTGGCAGGAAACAAGGTGGACGGGCGTTCCGATCTGTTCTCGCTGGGGGTCAGTTTCTACCAGATGCTTACCGGTGAATTGCCGTTTGTGGCCGATTCACTGGCCAGTTTGATGTACAAGATTGCGAATGAGAAACACCCGGATATACGCATGTTTAAGCCCGATCTGCCTTCCTGTGTCAGCCAGATTATCAACAAGGCCCTGCACAAGGATATTGAACGGCGCTTCCAGACTGGTTCACAGTTCGCCAAGGCGCTGATGCGCTGTCGGGATAGAATGAACACCAGGAACAAGAAAAAAGCAACGGCGGGAACAAATAGTGATAAGTGATAATGCAAAGCTGATCATTCAGGGGTTATCCGATGTCGGCCTGGTGCGTGGACACAACGAGGACAAGATCGCCTGGGATGAAAACCTGGGGCTGGTGTTGCTGGCCGATGGTATGGGGGGACACAATGCCGGTGAAGTGGCCAGTGAACTGGCGGTTAACCGCATTATTGATTCGCTGCGCGGGGTTCTGATTCCGGATATTGAAAAAGTCGTGGATCGCTGTGCCGCGGTTCATGAAGCCATACAGCATGCCAACAATGAAATCGTGCAGGTGGCGCAGGAACGCTCGGAATGCGCAGGCATGGGCACCACCATTGTTTTGTCCCTGTTTTATAATGACTCCGTGATATTTGCCCATGTCGGCGATTCACGCATTTACCGCTATCGAAATGCTGAGTTGACCCAGATTACCACCGATCATTCACTGGTGCAGGAGATGGTGGATAACGGTTATATCAGTGAGCAGGAAGCACTGACATCGGCCAGCCGTAATCTTATTACCCGCGCGCTGGGCATTGCCGATACGGTAGAAGTCGATGTAATAGAAAGCGACTGCCAGATAGATGATCTATATTTACTGTGTTCTGACGGTTTGACTGATCTGGTGACAGATGAAGAGATCGCCGTTATTTTTGAACAGCATGACCATGG
>JASBTR010000175.1 GCA_030148325.1 Gammaproteobacteria bacterium | reverse complement strand
TGTCCATGCAATTTGATTCCGTTTACTAAAAAGATCGAAACGGGAATACGCTCTTTCCTCAGCGCGTTCAAAAAAGGATCTTGAAGGGATTGCCCTTTGCTCATAATTATTATCTCCGCAAAGTTATTATAGTGTCGGGTTCAAATCGTGACTGCCGGATCGAAACCCTTTGGCTATGTGTTGTTATTTCAGAAAAACCTTAATCTTCCTGTAAGGTACCAACTTTACAGTTTACCACAACAGCATTACTGTTTCCCGACTGCGGTATTCAGAAAATCCAGCACTTTATTACCCAGATCAGGATTCAAACTATCAAAACGGTGTAAATCCGCTTCGGAACGCATCCAGGTAAACTGACGCTTGGCCAACTGCCGAGTGGCGATAATGCCTTTCTCGATAGTTTCAGTATAGTCCATTCTTCCTGATAAAAGTTCCCATACCTGTCGATAACCTACCGCGCGAATGGAGGGCATACTGCTGTCCAGATCGCCTCGCGCCATTAGCGCCTCCACCTCGACCACCAGCCCCTGTTCCATCATCTGCCGAAAACGTAATTCAATACGCTCATGCAGCACACCCCGATCCGCCGGCGCTACCGCCAGCTTGATCACGGGCCAGGGCAGCGCCAGGCTGGTTTTATCCTGCTTCTGCAACCTCGAAAGGGGTAAACCGGTCAATTCATAGACTTCCAGCGCCCTTTGAATGCGCTGAGGATCATTCGGGTGAATCCGCTCGGCGGCCAGCGGATCGATTTCAGACAGACGCTGATGCATGCCTGCCCAACCGATCTGTTGAGCCTGGGTTTCAAGTTTTTTACGGGTCGCAGCATCGGCGGCTGGTAACTCGGAGAGTCCGTACAACAGCGCCCGAAAATAAAGCATGGTGCCACCGGTCAGCAGGGGAATTCGCCCGGCAGCATGAACAGCCTGAATTTCCCGCAGCGCATCGGCGCGGAACTCGGCTGCGGAATAGGCTTCGGCCGGATCGCGAATATCGATCAGGCGATGTGGCGCCTGCGCCAGTGTTTGTGCATCCGGCTTGGCCGAGCCGATATCCATGCCACGATAGACCATGACCGAATCGACGCTGATGATGTCCAGCGGCAGGCGTTGCTGCAACGCAATCGCCAGATCGGTCTTGCCCGAAGCCGTCGGGCCCATGAGCACAATCACCGGCATCGATGGCCGCTCAAACTCCATTTCAGTTGCCATGAATCAGGCCAGATAGCTCATCCGCATCCAGTTTCCGCCAGATCCCCGTCTCTGACTCAGGTGGGTTTAACCGTAACTGCGCAAGCAATTCCTGTAGTCCGGTTGTACTGTTATCCACCGTCATTAAACCCAGAGCCTGCTGACCGAGCAGCGCAAGCGGATCAGCCACATCGCCGGCAAATGCCGTCAGCAGCGCGGGCAGCAGTTGTGAGAAATCCGCCTGCCGAAGTACAGCCGGCGCAGCCCGCAATTGCAAACTGTCCGGCCCCGACTGCGTCCACTCAAATCCCACTCCTGCCAGTAACGCTTTCTGCTGCAACAAACCTTTTCGTTGTTGCTCATCCAGTTGCAGGCTCAGGGGAAACAGCAGCGGCTGGCTCACCGCTGTGCCATCCAGGTATTCCTGCAAATGCTGCTTTAACAGCCAGGCTCGGGCGGCTGGCATATCCACCAGGATCAGCGTGTTCTCCTCCTGCGCCAGCAGGCAGTCACCAATAACTGTCAGCAGCCGCCCGGCACCTGATTCAGGATCGGCAACAGGAAGACCGGCGGCAAGGGTGCGCAGGCGCGAATAGGCCGCCACCGATTCACGCAATACCGGTCTGGATTGCCGGTGGGACAAATCACTGGCTATACGGGACTCCTGCCGGGCAGAAACCGAAGAAACTGTTTCCAGCGGCGCATTCCCCTCGGCCGGGTTCACCCATGCCAGCGGCTCTGCAGGCTGCATATCCGCCACCCTGGATTCAGGCGCCGCGAAAGACTGCATCAGGCTGTGAGCAAGAAAATCATGCACCTGCCGCCCTTCACGAAAACGGACTTCGTGCTTGGTCGGGTGCACATTCACATCCACCTGCAGTGGATCCAGTTGTAGATACAGGACCCAGGCCGGATGGCGTCCCGGAAAAATACGATCTTCATAGGCCTGACGCAGCGCATGATTCACCAGCCGGTCACGAATGATGCGACCGTTAACAAAAAAATACTGCAGATCCGCCTGGCTGCGCGCTGCCTCCGGAGGCAACACCCAGCCCGTCAGTTGCAGACGAGGAGAACCACTGCTGGCAACATCAATGCGCAGCGCCTGCTGCACAAAAGCCTTACCGCAGAGGCGCGCAAGGCGGCGTTCCTGTACAGAACGATCTGCTGCTACCGGTAGCTGGAATACCTCACGTCGGTTGTGGCGAAAGCGAAGCCCCACATCGAAACGAGCCAGCGCCATGCGCCTCACCACGTCTTCAAGATGTCGGTATTCGGTACGCTCACTGCGTAGAAATTTGCGCCTTGCCGGGATATTGTAAAAAAGATCACGGGTTTCCACCGTGGTTCCCACCGGATGGGCCGCCGGGACGGGCGGACCCGGTTTCTGATCTGCATCACTCACCTGCAACTGCCAGGCCCGATCGCTTTCCGGCTGCCGGGAGGTCAGTTGCAGATGCGAAACCGAGCTGATACTCGCCAGCGCCTCACCACGAAAGCCCATGCTGACTATCGATTCCAGATCTTCGAGCGAATGGATCTTGCTGGTGGCATGCCGACTCACCGCCAGCATCAGCTCATCGGCGGCAATACCGTGGCCATCATCACGAATAGCGATGCGTTTGATACCGCCCTGCTCAACCTCGATATCAAGCTGGCGGGCACCTGCATCAAGACTGTTTTCCAGTAATTCCTTGAGAATCGAGGCTGGACGCTCAACTACCTCGCCAGCGGCAATCTGGTTGGCCAGCTGGCGGGACAATAAACGAATGGGAGCCGGGGATGACATCGGTATAGCTTAAAGCAATGTGTGAAAAGCGAAAACCCGCATCGCTATATGCAGGAATACAGGCGCGCTATCTGGCAGAAAATAATCTATTTGCAAAACCTGAAATTCAGGCATAAAATAAATGTATGCCCACATTAAAATTCACGCATAAAGGCTATAACAATCACTACCGATACTCAAATGGCAATTATCTGTTTTTTTATGTCCTGATAATTTTCAACATAGTGCACAACAGCGCTGAACAACCGATCCCCCACCAATATGGAGAAAAACATGAGTAACCTCATAAACGGAAACGATTTCAACCTCACCTTCGATGGACGCCTGGTTAACCTCTCGGACTGGACCCCCGAGATCGCTAAAGCCATCGCTAAAGAGGAAGGTCTGGAACTGACCGATGCTCATTACGACATTATCAACCTGATGCGCGATTATTATTTCACCTATAACATCGCTCCCATCCTGAAACTGCTGAAGCGCGAAATCGCCAGAAAATTCGGTCCGGAACGCGCCACCGATGAGGCTGTCAACTCCCTGTTCCCGGGTGGTGTTCAGTATCAGGGCAGCAAGATTGCCGGCATCCCGATTCCCATGCTGGACTCAGAACTGGAGCCGGCCACCCAGCTTAGAAAAACCGAAACAAAATCATCCACCCAGCATTACAATGACAGTTTTGATTTCAGGGGAAAACAGATCAAGGTCTATCACAGCGGCAATCTGGTCAACCTCGATGACTGGAATGAGGAACTGGCCACGCACATGGCGCAGCAGGAAGGCATCGAACTGACAGATGCACACTGGGTGGTGCTACGCTATCTTCGCAAATTTTATTTCCAGTACGGCATCACACCGATGGTAAAAATACTGATGAAACACATGGGCGAAGAACTGGGGGCAGATGTCAGCGACCGTGACTCCCTCTATCGTCTGTTTCCCGGCGGCCCCTCACGCCAGGGTTCCCGCATTGCCGGCCTGCCGACACCACAGGGCTGCATCGACGACTGAAGATAGCCACAGGTTGGGCTGAATGGTTTTCATGAAGCCCAACCGAACTTTCTTCGGTTGCCCGATAAAACATTTTCACCACAGAGAACGCGGAGGACACAGAGGGAATTGTTGGTACCCTTTGTGCCTTCAGCATGCTGTTCGGCTTCGCATTGCTCTGCGCCAGGCTGCGCATTTTATTACATGTTCGGGACTAAATAACTGTTCCAAAAGGGTGTCCAGATATTATAAAGTAGGATGTGCTGAGTAAAACGAAGCGCATCATTTCAGGCTAAATAGCTGTTCCAAATACCAGTCCACTTTAAGCAATTACCGTTCATCCTGAGCCTGTCGA
>JASBTR010000157.1 GCA_030148325.1 Gammaproteobacteria bacterium | reverse complement strand
TGTCTGATTTTGGCTAATTTTAGCCCTGCCTGCGTTATTTTTTACTATCAATGGAGTGCATTGATACGTAAAAAATGCCTTGTCAGGACTAAAATTTCCTCAAAATCAGCCTAACATCTGAAAGATCAACAGACCCTAGTATGTTTGGGTACCAGGCAGGCAGCATTCCCATCAATTTGCTCAGGGTAAATACTGGCAAGAATACCGAATAATATTTTTTCTCTGCGTCTCCGCGCCTCTGCGTTCTCCGCGTTTGATCTAACGCCCTCTATGCAAAGTTCGACAGAAAATCCCCGATTTGTGCAATAAACTCCCCCCAAACCCTTCACTTTTGCGCCATTTCGAGTAAAATGCGCGCTCCATGAAGAACAAGGCTATCCTGTGAAAAACAGGGCGGCCTTTAATTGTTTGTATTTATTGAGGATTCCAAACGAAATGGTAAGCATTCGTTTAGCACGTGGCGGCGCCAAGAAGCGTCCCTTTTATCATGTTGTTGTCACCGACAGCCGCAATGCCCGTGATGGCCGTTATATCGAGCGTCTCGGCTATTTCAATCCCCGCGCCAGGGGTCAGGAAATTCGCCTGAATCTGGATACGGATCGGATTGCGCACTGGGTTAGCCAGGGTGCACAGGCTTCGGATCGCGTCAACAAGTTGATCAAGGAACAGAGCAAACAGGCGACTGCCTGAGTTCTGTCGCCGTGGTTCGGCTGCGGCCCATATCGATTCGAACATCGATTTGGGTACCGATTTGGGCGCAAAGCTGGCAGTGAAGCAGACAGACGAAATGATTCTGGTCGGACGCGTATCCGGCCTGTTTGGTGTCAGGGGCTGGGTCAGGCTGCACTCTGACACCGAGCCGCGGGAAAATATTCTGAGCTACTCGCCCCTGTACCTTGAACGTGAGGGGCAGTGGCAGGCCGTTAAGGTCATGGGCGGCAGAAAGCAGGGCAAGGCCGTTGTTGCCCAACTGGGCGAGTGTGCGGATCGTGATGCCGCTGCCCTGCTGCTCGGTGCTCGTATCGCCATTAAGCGAGAACAGCTGCGAAAGACGGATGAAGGTGAATATTACTGGCGCGATCTCCTCGGCCTGAAGGTATTAACGCTGGAGAAGGTGGAACTGGGTGTGATCACCCAGATGATGGAAACCGGCGCCAATGATGTGATCGTGGTGCGCGCTGAAGAGGATGGGCAAGAACGGTTACTGCCCTTCATTCAGGGTGATGTGATTAAAGAGATTGATCTTGAACAGGGTCGCATGACGGTCGACTGGGATCCTGAATTTTAATCAGGGAGAGCGTGATGCGAATCGAAGTCGTCACCCTGTTTCCTGAAATGTTCCAGGCTGTGACGGAATATGGTGTCAGCAGCCGGGCGCTGAAAAATGATCTGCTGCAGATAGGATTTCAGAATCCGCGTGACTATGCCACTGATCGGCATCGCACGGTAGACGATCGGCCCTACGGGGGCGGCCCGGGCATGGTAATGATGGCGCCGCCGCTGGGCGAAGCCATCAGGAGCGCACGAGAAAAGGCGGGTTTAGCCAGCCGGGTGATTTATCTCTCGCCCCAGGGACGCAAACTGGATCAGGCCGGACTGGTGGAACTGTCCGAACGTGCAGGTCTGGTGATGGTTTGTGGTCGTTACGAGGGCGTGGACGAACGGCTCGTTCGCAACGAAATAGATGAGGAGTGGTCGATAGGCGACTATGTCCTCAGTGGTGGTGAACTGGCCGCCATGGTATTGATTGATGGCCTGATTCGCCTGCTGCCGGGGGCGCTGGGGCATGAGGATTCGGCTGAGCTGGATTCCTTTAGCCATGGCCTGCTGGATTATCCGCACTATACCCGTCCGGAAACGGTTGACGGGGAGGCAGTGCCCGAGGTGCTGCTGAGTGGCGACCACGCCGCCATCGCGCGCTGGCGACAAAAGCAGGCGCTGGGTCGCACCTGGTTGCGGCGGCCGGAACTGCTGAACGATCTGGAACTGGATCAGGAACAACAGAAATTACTGGCGGAGTTTATCCGCGAACATGAAACTGAATAATGTAACATCGAGCCTGGGAGCTTAAGAGCATGAGCAACATCATTGAACAACTGGAAGCAGAACAAATGAACCGTGATATCCCGGACTTTGGTCCCGGTGATACCGTCGTGGTTCAGGTCAAAATCAAGGAAGGCAATCGTGAACGCCTGCAGGCCTTCGAAGGCGTGGTGATTGCCAAACGCAACCGCGGTCTGAATTCCGCCTTCACCGTACGCAAGATTTCACACGGCGAAGGTGTGGAGCGTGTGTTCCAGACCTACTGCCCGACCGTAGCTGAAATCAAGGTCAAGCGTCGCGGTGATGTGCGTCGCGCCAAGCTTTATTATCTGCGCGAGCGTTCCGGTCGATCCGCACGCATCAAGGAAAAACTGTCTCGCTAAACGGACGGGCCGGGTTGTGGGCAGCGTAGCAGCGAATTGCTCCGCAATGCCTGCCTGCAGAATATCTGTCAAAGGTCGAGATAAAAAACGGGCTGGACGTTCAGCGTCCCGCCCGTTTTTTTATGTCCGGTATTTTTATTTTGTGCTCCTGTTATTTAGCGGTAGCGCCCAGTTACCGCTTTTGGCTGCGCAAACGTCTCCTCGCCAGTCTTTTGAAGACGATGTTGCAAACCTGATCGATGCCGGCGCCTGGCATCTGGCGCTGAAGGTGCTCGAGCAACAGCAGCAGACGATCACGGCTGATCCCGAACGCTGGGTAGCCCAGGAGAAGCTGCGCATCCGGATTTATCGGGCCATAGGCAACTGGCCGGCGCTGATTACGCGTCTGCGGAACCTGCCTGCTATTGTTCCCCTTGAATTTTACATCCAGGCGCGCACGGAGCTTGCGACCGCGCTTGTTAAACAGAATGAAGGTCGGGCAGCGCTGAAGATTCTGCGGGACCTGATCTGGACCCAGGCGCTGGATCCTGAGGTTGCCAAAGCAAACCTGCTGAACTGGCGACGCATGATCATCGATGCCTATCGGGCAGCGGGGCAGAAGCAGGACGCCTATCGTGCGGCAGCGCGCCTGCAACGTGATTATGGCAACCGAGATTTGAGCGACCTGATTCGACATGCAAAGATTTTACTGGAACTGGGACGGGCAGAAGAAGCCATGGATCGCCTCGCGAGCAGAACCCAGGAACCCAAAGTGGCGATGCTGCATTTGCTGGCCCAGTTGCGCAGTGGTGCGCGCCCGGCGCAGAAGGTGATGCAGGCGGGTTTGCGCCAGTTAAGGAGCGAGTCACTCGATCCGGGGCTGGAGGCCGAACTCTGGGCGCTGGTGGCCGAAGCGGCACAGGGCTGTAATGATCTGGCGACGCGCGCCAATGCGCTCGAACATGTGCTCGGTGTTGAAAAAAATATTCAACCGGAAAAAAGCCTGTTTAAGCTTGATGCTGATGCCTTATGGAATGCCTATCTGGATTTTGCCGTAGCCATTGGTAACCAGTCCCGCTTTCTAATTGGCGCAGATCAACAGTGGCGAGAGGCCGCGCAGGCGGCCGCCAAAAAACAGCCGGTACGATCCCGTTCATTGTATGCCCTGTTGATATTCAAAGGGCAGGACAGGGCAGGTCGTGAAACGGCGGTTAAACATTTCCTGCAGAGCATGAGCCAGTCGCAGCAGGGCAAGCGGCTGTTAAAGCGCCTGTTTCTGAACTCAACGCGCTTTGCCGCCTATCCGAACATCCCCGAAGCCGCCCGGCACATGCTGGCGGATATTGCTCTGGCGGAATCGGATATTGAACTGGCCTCAGCGCTGATGGCGACAGTGAAAAAACCGCCGCCGGGCGCAGATCAGTTTTTCTGGTATTTGCGCCGCGCGCGGATTTTGATCCTGGGTGGCAAGGGCGAACAGGGTGCGCAGGCGCTTGAAAAAATGCTGCAGGAAAATCAGCGCTTCGAGCCGGCCCAGCTGGATCGACTGATGCAGGTGATTTTTGATCTGCAGGCGGTGGGGCTGCATGCGCAGGCCTGTACGCTGCTCAGCCGGGTTATAACGCTGACCGATGAGGTTAAACTCCAGCGCGAAATCTACTACTGGATGGCGGAATCGAAAAAAGCGCAACAACAGTATGAAGAAGCCGCTCGCCTGTACCTGAAGTCAGCCATGTTCCGGGATGCTAAAGCCATGGGCCCCTGGGCGCAGACTGCCCGTTATCAGGCCGCCGTCGTATTGGGGCAGGCAGGGTTGCTTGAAGATGCGCGCACAATTTATCAGCATCTTCTGCGCGTGACCAAAGACACAACACGCAAAGCCGTGTTGCAACGTGAGCTGCAGAAACTGAGCTTTAAATAATCTGTAATGATTTCCTGCTCCTCCGCTTGTTTCGACTGGTCCGGAGTAAGCGGAACTACTACGAAGTAGTTTATGTGGGCATAAAACTGCCAGTTTAGTGCCACCCTCCACGATCTGCAAATATCTGAATATTCTATCACCCCATGTGTCATATTTTTTTACAACTACGCATTCAGGCTAACCGCTTGTAACATAAAATATATTCAATGATACAAACATAACGGTTGGCTATATTTAGATGTTGGGAAAGATAATTAAATATAGTGTAAAGTTTTTTTACTCATAGACGAAGAAAACGTCAGTAAATTTTACATATTACGCGTACTAGAATGAAATAATAAAATGATCTCTTTTATAAACAACAGCATATAAAAATGGCAGGCTATTTGCTTTGCTTTTAATGCGGAACTTACTTATAAGGAGATATACCATGAATATATTAACAGGCTTGACAGCAGGTGTTTTCATGTTTGGAGTGGCAGGCATGTCCAGCGCGAGCATACTAACTTTTGATGATGCCATTTCTGGATCGACATCCTACTTGTTTGATGGTGATGGCGATAGTATTAATGATGTTATTTTTTCAACGACTGACTCTGGCGGTTTTAATACTATAGGACCAGGAACGAACATGACCTATATTAATGAACCAGGGCTTGAAGGTACCTCGCTTCTTTCGGAAGACCTGCGGGTCGATTTCCTGATCGGTGCTGTAAATAACTTAAGTTTTGGTTTTGCTTTAAATTCCGATACAGAAGATGATACAGTAACATTTAATATTTATGATAGTGCCAACACGCTTCTTGCGAGTAATTCTATGTTAGGTCTATACACAACAACAACTTTGGGTACAAGTAATTTTCCCGAAGGATATCTCAGCCTGGACTTTCTGGGGGTAGCTTCATACGCAACGTTTGATTTCACCTCAGATTATGGTAGATATATCATTGACAATTTTGAGGGCACATTTGGTTCAACTGAAGAAGAGGAAATTACTGGTGTTCCTGAACCTGCCACTTTGGCTTTATTCGGTCTAGGCTTACTGGGTCTTGGATTTATACGTCGCAGGTCAGTCTGATCTAGTCCGCCAGTAATACCTGGAAACCCCATCCATTGTGGATGGGGTTTCCGTTTTTTTTTTCAGAAGCGAATTTCTTTACTTTGATCAAACTGGGTTTTCAATTTTGCAGATAGTATTTTCCCCTCCGCTGAGTTTGTGCATAATCACTGTTTATCAAGTTCCTTCATGTCCAGCTTCCTGACCAGGTTGTATAATGATGGCCGACTGACGCCCAGCGCCTCAGCTGCGTGCGTTACATTATTATCGTAAATAGACAATGCGCGGTGGATTAGTTGTCGCTCCACCTGCTCACGGCCTTCGCGCAGATTTAGCGATCGTGTTTCTGTCGCACCAGAAAAACCCGTGTCAATTTCAGTAAAAAAACCCAGGTCAATTTTAGTAATATAATCCCCATCTGCCAGCACAACCGCCCGTTTTACCCTGTTCTTCAGTTCGCGCACATTACCCGGCCATGCGTAACCATCAATCTGCACCAGGGCATCCTCTGTATAACCTCGAAAGCTGCGACCGCTCCTGTGGCTAAATAAATTGAGAAAATGTTGCGCCAGCAGCACCCTGTCGCCTTCGCGTTCTCTGAGTGGCGGTATGTCAATGATAATTTCGCTGATGCGGAAGTACAGATCCTCACGAAATTTGCCATCCTTAATGGCCTGTTTAAGATCGTGATGTGTTGCACAAATAATCCTTACATCAACTTCAATCGGATTGTGGCCGCCGATACGCTCGATCACACGCTCCTGCAGAAAACGCAACATTTTAGCCTGTAGCGACATCGGCATATCACCAATCTCATCAAGGAAGAAGGTGCCGCCATTGGCGGATTCGATTTTCCCCGGCGTCTGTTTTACTGCACCGGTAAATGCACCCTTCTCATAGCCGAACAATTCACTCTCGAGCAGGGTATCGGGAATCGCTGCACAGTTCAGCGCAACAAATGGCTTATCCCTGCGCGGGCTTAACTGGTGGAGTGCCTGTGCGATTAATTCCTTGCCGGTGCCACTCTCACCCAGCACCAGTGATGTTACTTCTGATGGTCCGACTTTCTTAACTATTCGAGATGTCGCTAATATCTGCTCGCTGGCGCCAACAATACCATCCAGTGGTGAGCTCACACTTTGAGCCAGCAGCCTGCGATTTTCTTCTTCCAGTTCATAGAGTTGATAGGCCCGGTCAACGATTAAACCAAGAGTGTCCAGATCTATCGGCTTCTGGTAGAAATCATAGGCGCCTAAGGAAATGGCCCGCAGTGCATTCTGTTTATCATCATTGCCGGTCACAACAATGACTTTAGTGTGAGGAGCCAGCTTGAGTATTTGATCCAGCGCCAACAATCCTTCACTGGCATTGGCTGGATCGGGCGGCAGGCCGAGATCGAGCGTAATCACCGGGCAAGGATCTCTTTTCAGGATGTTGAGTGCTTCAGTGCGGTTTCCTGCTACATAAACATGGTAGCCTTCAAACGCCCATTTAAGCTGTTTCTGTACTCCCGGTTTGTCTTCAACAACCAGTAGTGATTTTAAAATCTTATTGTCCATAGCGATTTAAAATTATTCCTGTTTTGACTGTATCTATATACATTGAAGCCGAACCTTCCGGCGCCTGTGTGGATGGAATATGCAGTGAGATGGTAGTTCCTTTTTTGGGTGTGCTCTGTACATATATATCACCATCCAGTAACCGAATAAACTCACGGCTCTCGTACATGCCGATTCCCATTCCGGCATTGCCTTTTGTTGTGTCAAAAGGCTTGAACAGGCGGTTTTGAATAAAGGTTGTCTCCATGCCGCAGCCGTCATCCCTGATATCAATGATATGCATGTCATTTTCACTGTGGAGTATGATTTCGATGTGGCCATCATCATCCGTTGCCTGTTGTGCGTTATCAATCAGGTGTCCGAGAACGTTGTATAATCGGTCTTTTTCCGCAATAACAAAGCAGTTATGGCTCCTGACGCTGAGTGTTGGCACAGGTTGCTGGTTTTTCCGGTTTTGAATGATCTGCTCGAGAAAATCAGCAAGATTCACCAATGTTTTCTTTTCAGTCTGTATCTGGCGGTTACGCAACTGTTCCAGTAGACGATTAATGTCGCTGGCAGCATTTTCAACTGTCTCAAATGCGTCTTCAATAAATGCAGGGTTACTCATGTGTTTGCCTGCATTGCGCGCCACCATTTCCAGTTCGGTCGCGATGTTCTTTAAATCATGAACCATGTATGCCGACAACCGGGTAAATACCTCGAACTGTTTTGCTTCCGCAAGTGCATCCGAGGTCATCAGCACAGTGAGGTGGCTGGATATCTGCCGTGCTGCTGTCTTCAGCAGGTCACGGTCTTCCCAGTTTATCTGCCTGTTCACCAGCGGATTAGTCAGCAGAATAAATCCTATAAGCGATTCGAGACCAAACAATGGAACTATCAGCCAGGGGCGCGCTAATTCATTTATCCACTGTGGTAATTTTAAGTGCTGGTATTCATTGGCATGTGATTCGATTTCGGCTAGATTGATGATGTATCCCCTGTCATTCATGAATTGAATTAAAGAATCAATGTCCGGTTCTGTTGTATTCACATTATCAATATTCCAGGCCGCAACATTCCTGTAACCGGACTGCTCATCACGCAACCATAATCCGCCACCTCGTGCATCCACGGCATTGGCAAGCGCCGTAATGACTAACTCATAGCGATCCTGTGGTTGAGATTTATCACTTAGTTTATCGGTCAGGTTTAGCCATTCTCGTCGATAATCATACTTGTTTTTATAAAAATGTTTACCAAGAAATACGCGTAGTTGTGCTCGCAACTGCCCTGAAAACAGAACTGATGCGAGCAGCGCAACGGCCAGAGAAAAAAACACCGCCTGGTTGAGTCGACCCCAACTGCCGCCAACCTCCCTGAGGTAGTAGCCAGTTGTCGCCATAATTAACAGGTATATTCCACCACCAAAAATTGCTGTCGTATTAAGAACGATATCTCGAGAAACAAAAACATTGAGCGACCAGTTTTTGTTGCGTGCTGATGCGATTATGAGAAAAGGCACAGCGACGAAATGGATGATCCCACGAGTTTCCCATAGTTCATAATTGATTGTACGGAACAGAAAAGCCTCTGCATAAAGGTAAAAATCAAATGCAAATATCCCCCCTGCACCAATGAACAGGTATTTGATAGCCCATCGGTGCCGTATGGATGTGTTACGTAATAACTGTTCAATTATGGCTAGCCCGGCCAGGGCCAGGAACATATGGCCGATAATGCCAGGCATCGGGCTATCTGAAATAACAAATGTTTCATTAACCAGCAAAAAACTGGCGAAACCTACACAGATGAGTAAAGCTCGGTGTACAAATTGTCGATAGCTGGGATTTGTTGTTTCAGCAGAGTCAAACAGTTTGATTAAAAAAATGTACCAGGCAATGTAGCGTAATATCTCCAATGTCTGATAGGCAGAATAAAAACTGCTGTTATTGATCGAAATCGTTGTCGAAATTATAGCCCAGGCCATGCTGATACCAATTACGATCACCAGCAGTTTACCTTGCAGGCTTCCTCGCCAGCTGAACAGGAGCAGCACGAAGAAAAAACCGTATGCAATTGCTGCGGCAGTATAACTATACAGGCCAAGATTCATGTGATAACCATTCCTGGTGAATTCTGATGTATTCCTTCAATCAATACTATAAAGATGTTTTGGCACCAGGCTCCATGTTGTTTAATCTCTATGGGTTAAATTCCCTGCTGCTTGCGGCGAAAACCGGTAGGAGAGGGCGGTGAAAACCGGTAGGAGCGGGCTTGCCCGCGAATAGTTTGAGGTTCATCCAACCGCTTTCGCGAGCAAGCTCGCTCCTACGATTTAATACCCCGTCCGCTTGCGGCGGGGTTGTTTATTACTAGAGGTTGCAAACGTACATAAGACAGTCGGGCATATGCAACACGAAAATACGCACAGGGTATGATGAGACTAACCCTATGGCCTGTGTGGCGCAATAATTTTCAGGTCCCTGTCGGCACAACTCGATAGCTGAAATTGGTCTCAGCGCTATTGCTATCGGTTTTTATTATAATTACAACCCTTCGCCAGGATAGATGGACAGGGGCCTGATAATTTCTACACTATCTTATGCACGATTATTTCAATTGGGCGACTGGTATCCCAGCCATTGTGATATTCCAAATTGCGTTGAAATTGACGTGCTTGTGGCGCCTGGTGACTGTGTTTTTTAAAGTATAGCAAAATTAGTTATTGATAATAGAATTGCTGCATAACTTAATATTGTTTTTTATTATATGACTTATGTCATAGGGTAAAGGCCTGGCTACAGAAACTGCGCTTCAAGCAAGTAAGAGGACGTCCAACAGGCCAGTCTATGGATATCGATAAAATGCGTAGCTTGGCGCAGAGCGATAGCGAAGCCCAACATGTTTAGCTGATGTTGGGCTTCGTTTCACTCGGCCCAACCGACATTTTACATCCGCTACTCCGAATTCAGGTTAATTATCAATAAGGTGGGTGACGCAGGAGCAGTCCGACTTTTGGTGTGACTGGAGAACCGGAAAAGCCAGTGATCTGAAAGGGAATGGATTCCAGCCGCATGCCGGCATTTCGCTGCAGGGCGAAGTGCAGGTGAGGTTTGACGTTTTCCTTATAGCTGGGTCCGGATGCGGCGATAAGCTGTCCTCGCTGTACCCGTTGCCCTTCACGCACGGCGATGGATCCGTTTTGCAAATGCGCATACAGTCCCATGGTGCCGTCCTGATGCAGGATGCGGATCTGCAGGGCAGGGACAGATTTACTGTTTTCATTCAGTCGTGCACGGGTGATTTCCATAACCTGACCACTGCGCATGGCAAAAACCCGGGTGCCTTCCGGCATCTCGATGTCAATCGCGTATTTTGTGGCCGGGGTCTGGTGACTGCGTTTTCCCGCATAGCCCTGGGAGATGACAAACTGCTGAATTTCATCGAATGGCAGGCGATAAGGTTTGCCGGTCAGGTGACGTACGTTGGGTTTGCCCAGCACATAGCGGGTTGAATAAGTATAGGACCAGGGTTCATTGGCGCTGATTTGCATCAGATGACAGAGGTGAACCGTGGTTTTTGCAGGTATCAGCCTGCGAATAGGCAGCGCCGGTTCGCTTTTCATGTTGACGAATTCATCGGCTGTCAGTTCGAACTCGATTGGGCCATTGTAATCATTGCGAACGTCAAACACGGGCTGACTGTCAGTGCCGCGATTTACCAGAGTAACATAAGATTTTTTTGTCGCTGAAGCTATTTTGCTGTTTTCACTCGCAAACGCATACTGAGTGCAAAACATCAGGCTGCTGAGCGCCAGTGCGATAAAAGATTGGAAATAGCTGTTCACTGAAAATATCCGGGAAAAAATATCCAGCCTGATTATGCGGGGAAATTCAGCGCTATGATAGTTTTTACCCTGTTTATGGTGCAAGCCGGCCTGATGATGTTGTAGGAATCAGAAACTACTGGATAATGAGATCAGTGAAATACACGGCATCGATACCGGTGTTGCCGATATTGTTCTGGAGTACCTTCTGGATGGCGGCCAGAGCTTGATCCATCAATTGCTGTTTGCCGGCCACGGTTTTTAATTTGCCTGTTTCCTGCCCACTGAGAAGCATGACCATTTCATGGCGAATGGCAGGGTCGTATTTTTCAATATAGGCAGCAAAATCAGGCTGTTTCAGTTTGACCTGCAATTTTATCTGCATGTGACGGACACGCAGGCCGTCGTTGACATTAACTACGAAGGCGGGTTCCAGCGAAACATACAGTGAACCGCCACTATCACTGCTGGCCTGGGCGTGACTATGTGTATGAATCATAATTCCAATTATAATCAGGGTAAGACGAATCAGTGGCATGGCTTTTCTCCTTGTCTGCTCTGAAGTAGTATCGGTAAGCAGGCTACGGGCTTTAGTAGCTTCGTAAATAATTTTTCTGTGTGTTTCACTGAAAAATTATGTTGTGAAGGGGAACTTTGACTCCGAACCCTTGAATGATGAGGAAATAGCGATATGTATTTTGACTCTCCGATTGGCGTGTTGGCAATTCGGTTTGAAAGTTCGGCGGTTTGTGCGCTGAATTTTCTCCATCAGCCTGTCAGTAAAGGTGAAGCCAGGCGACAGATAATGACAGCACTAATGCGTGAGGTTTGCGCGCAGCTGCAGGGTTATTTTTCTTCTTCGACCCGTCCTTTCAGTATTCCTGTGCGCCTTAAGGGAACGGATTTTCAACAGCGAGTCTGGCGTGCCCTGCAGCAGATCCCGGCTGGTGAAGTGAGAACTTATGGCCAGCTGGCGCAGCAGTTACACAGCAGCGCCCGAGCGGTGGGCAATGCCTGTCGCCATAATCCCGTGCCGATCATCGTACCCTGTCACCGGGTGGTGTCGGCCGGCGGCCTGGGTGGGTTCTGCGGCAGGACGGATGGCGCAGAAGTCGGGTTAAAACGCTGGTTGCTGAAGCACGAGGGGGTTGAATTACCGGTATTGGGCGCAGCGTGAGCAACACAGACACTATCATCGATGTGTTTCTGGATGCCCTGTGGATGGAGCGAGGCTTGAGTGAGAATACGCTTTCGGCTTACCGGCGGGATCTGCAGCAGTTCGAGGACTGGCTGGCGAAGCAGCCGGGTGCGCCTAACCTGCTGGAGGGCTCAGCAGATGATATTCGCGGTTATCTGGAGCAGCGGCATGCGCGGCGTATAAGCGCTCGCAGCAACGCCCGGTTGATTTCCAGTCTGCGCAACTTCTATCGCTATCTACATCGGGAAAAACGTATCCAGGTTGATCCATCGGCCTTAATTGATTCGCCCCGGCAAGGGCTCAGCCTGCCGAAGTCCCTGAGTGAGGCCGATGTGGAAGCGCTGTTGGCGGCACCGGATACGACGGCTGATCTGGGTTTGCGGGATCGTTGTATGCTGGAAGTGCTGTATGCCTGCGGGCTGCGTGTGTCTGAGCTGGTTGGGCTGAGCATAGCTGAGGTTAATCTGCGTCAGGGTGTGCTGCGCATTAGTGGTAAGGGTGATAAACAGCGGCTGGCTCCGTTGGGGGAAGAAGCGATTGACTGGCTGGAAAAATATCGGCTCGAAGCGCGTCCGGCGCTGCTGGCGGGGGGGAGTTGTGAGGCGCTGTTCGTTACCCGTCGTGGACAGGGGATGACCCGGCAGGCTTTCTGGTATTTAATCAAACGTTATGCCAGGCAGGCGGGCATTGACAAACCGCTCTCTCCGCATACTTTACGTCATGCTTTTGCAACACATTTGCTGAATAATGGCGCGGATCTGCGGGTGGTACAGATGCTGCTGGGCCATAGCAATCTCTCCACCACCCAGATTTACACCCATGTCGCCAGAGCGCGACTCAAAGATTTACATGCAGTTCATCATCCCCGTGGCTGAACTCACTCGGAAATTACGGGTCGTAAGTCGTAATATGTATTATGGTATGTCGCAAATACTGCGCAGGCTGCCGGAGCTGAGCTGAAACAGGTATAATCTCTTCACAGCCCTGATATATCGGGGTGATATATCAGGGCATGTCAGGACTGATATTTCCACTAATATTTGTAAGGTAAATTTATGCGTATATTTTCCAGATCTATTTTTATGCTGTTTATTTCCTCATTGCTGGCCTTGCCGGCTATCGCTGCCAGCAGCGATCTGGAACAGGCACGTAAGGCTATTTCGGCACAACTGGGCGTGCCGGCAAAAAACATTCAGACCAGTCCGGTGGCTAATCTTTATCTGGTGTCGATTCCCCCACGCCTGTTTTATATCAGTGGTGATGGCCAGTACGTGATTGATGGCGACATGATTGATGTTGCAAAAAAAACCAATGTCACCCAGTCGCTGCGCAGCAAGGCGCGGTTACAGGCGATTAATGACCTCGGTGAGGACTCCATGATTATCTTCAGTCCTGAAAAAGACAAGGTGAAGCACACTATTACGGTGTTTACCGATATTGACTGTGGCTACTGCCGCAAACTGCATAGCGCTATCAATGAATATAATGCGAAGGGCATCCGGGTGCGCTATCTGGCTTATCCACGCGCAGGTATTGGTTCTGGCTCCTATGACAAGGCGGTAGCGGTCTGGTGCGCCAAAGATCGTAAAAAGGCCATGACGCTGGCAAAAAACGATAAGCCGGTTACGAGCAATAAATGTGACAATCCGGTTGCAGATCATTTCAGGATGGGCGGCATGGTCGGTGTGCGTGGTACGCCGGCGTTGATACTGGATAACGGCCGGCTGGTGCCGGGTTATGTGCCCCCGGCACGCCTGGCGGCGATTCTGGATCAGCAATCGGCAAAATAGCTGATGTTTACTGACCGGCCTGGCGCCGGTCAGCCCTTCACTTCTTCTTCCCCCCCTGTTTTCCCCTTGCATTATTTTGTGATGGACGTCACAAAATGCAAGCTAATGGCAAAATTCAGGGTATTCCCTGATTTAAGATTTTAAGTTTTCGGTGCACACTCTTTAACCATATTCAAATGCCATTTCCCTGATGGATCAGGAGCAGGTTTTTTGTTTATAGAGCCACAGGGAAAAGTGGAACAGGGCAGGATGCCTGAACAGGGATGCAGGGATAGAAATGCAGGGCAGGATGCTGCTAAGAAGTTGACATGGTTGTTGGTTTCTAAAAAAAATCGGTTACTGCGCCGACAATCAGGCGGGAAAGCCTGCAAGGAACTCAAACAAGGCGATCATTCTTGATCGCCTTTTTTTTGCCGAGGCAGTTAGGGTCTGTTGATCTTTCATCTATTGTCTGATTTTGGCTAATTTTAGCCCTGCCTGCGTTATTTTTTACTATCAATGGAGTGCATTGATACGTAAAAAATGCCTTGTCAGGACTAAAATTTCCTCAAAATCAGCCTAAC
>JASBTR010000156.1 GCA_030148325.1 Gammaproteobacteria bacterium | reverse complement strand
GTTAGGCTGATTTTGAGGAAATTTTAGTCCTGACAAGGCATTTTTTACGTATCAATGCACTCCATTGATAGTAAAAAATAACGCAGGCAGGGCTAAGATTAGCCAAAATCAGACAATAGATGAAAGATCAACAGACCCTAGAACCTGGCGTCCTTTGCGTCCTGGCGGTTAATATTAATCACAGCAAGCTGTGGGGAATTAAACCCATAGAGATTAACACTATAACAACTGCATACCACTCAGCTTTGTTATTCTATAGTAGAATCCCATCTCGCCCCTGTTTTTTACCGGAGAACCTGTAATGACAACACGATGCACTCATTTCTATAGCCTGCCCCTTGTAGTTGCCAGCCTGCTTTTCCTGCATGGCTGTCAGCGCTCAGATCCCGAACAGGCGACAGAAAAAGCGGCTGCCAGCGCGGCCTCGACGCAGACCGCTGCGCCACACGCCGCTGAGGCCACACCTAAACCGGGCCAGATTCACGGCAAGGTGCTCGATGTCATCGAAGCCGCGGGGTATACCTATGTTCAGGTCGATACCGGCAGTGACAAACTCTGGGCGGCCGGCCCCAGTACAGCGTTTAAAAAAGGCGATATGATTGCTTTTGATAGTGGCATGCCAATGCAAAATTTTCATAGCAAATCACTGAACCGGGATTTCAATCTTCTTTATTTTGTCGATGCCTTTATCACGGACCGGGGGACCGTGGCCGAACCCCGCATGCCGGAACCTCACAGCAAGCTTGTCGAACACAAACAAACTGCACCCGTACCCAACATCAGCAAAGCCAAAAGCGGACAGAGCATAGCGGATATTATTGCGAAAAAAGAATCGCTGGCGAACAAACCCGTCAAGGTACGCGGCAAGGTAGTGAAATTCACCGCTTCTGTACTGGGCAATAACTGGATTCACATCAAGGACAGCAGCACGGGGATTGATCTAACCGTAACCACCAAAGACACGGCGAAAAAAGATGACATCGTGCTGATACAGGGCACCCTCGGCCTGGACAGGGACTTCGGCTACGGCTATGTCTATGACGTGATTGTTGAAGACGCCAAAGTAACGGTTGAATAGCAAATCTTCTTTTTTCCAGATTCAAATTTAAACGCAGAGAACGCGGAGGCGCAAAGACGCAGAGAAATAAAAATTGCTATTGATTATACCGGCGCAGACTGGTGATTAAACCAGGGAAGCTGATTAATCCCGCCGTTCGTGGTGAGGCTGTCGAACCATGAACGGGAACCATTTTTATATCGTAATATATTATCACCCTTCGACAGGTTCACCACGAATGTGAAGCTTTATAGTAAACGATATTCTGAACAGCACGTCAGAATGACATGCTCATAAAAGGGTTTTCTCTGCGTCTTTGCGCCTCCGCGTTCTCTGCGTTTAATATTGTGTTAACTATGGTAACAGGCAACACTCAGTCCGGCTCGTAGCCCAGATTGGGCGCCAGCCAGCGTTCGACTTTTTCAATGCTCATACCTTTACGCCGGGCATAGTCTTCCACCTGGTCGCGGTTGATCTTGCCGACGGCGAAATAGCGTGATTTCGGGTGACTGAAATACCAGCCGCTGACCGAAGCCGCCGGCCACATGGCGTAACTTTCCGTTAGTTCCACACCTGCAGTGTGTTGCGCATCCAGTAATTGCCAGAGCAGCGCCTTTTCGGTGTGATCCGGACAGGCCGGATAGCCTGGCGCCGGACGGATGGCGGTATAGTCTTCCTTGATCAGCTTCTGGTTATCAAAATCCTCCGCCAGCCCCCGTGAAGGCGACCAGCTTCCGACTTCGAAACCCCAGTTCAGATGGCGCATGCGATCGTGCATGTGTTCGGCAAAGGCTTCCGCCAGCCTGTCCGCCAGCGCCTTGAGCATGATCGCCTGATAGTCATCATGCTCGGCTTCAAAGCGTTTGACGTGCTCGTCGATACCCAGGCCGGCAGTCACCACAAACGCGCCGACATAATCCTGCTTACCGGAATCTTTTGGCGCGACAAAGTCAGACAGGCAGTAGTTCGGCTTGCCCGGCGGCTTTTCGGTTTGCTGGCGCAGGTGGTGCAGGGTCATGCGCACTTTCCTGCGACTGTCATCGGTATAGATTTCGATATCCTCGTTGACGCTGTTGGCAGGGAACAGGCCCACCACCGCACGCGCCCTGAGCCAGCGCTCATCGATAATACGCGCGAGCATGGCCTCGGCATCGGCCAGCAGTTTCTTCGCCTCCTCGCCCTTTTCCGGATCATTGAGAATCTTTGGAAAACTGCCTTTCATTTCCCAGGTATGGAAGAAGGGCGTCCAGTCGATATAGGGCGCGAGAAAGGCCAGCGGCATGTCATCAAAAATCTGGATACCGGTGATCCTGGGCATCGGTGGCGTGTACGTCGACCAGTCGATATCGATACGATTGTCACGCGCCTGTTCCAGGCTCAACCAGTGCGTCTTCGCCCGGCGACCTGCATGGTTAGCACGAACAGTCTCATATTCCTCGCGCAGATTTTTCACAAAATCCTGTTTGAAATCTTCGCTAATCAGATTCTGCGCCACGCCCACCGCACGTGAGGCATCCTTCACCCAGACCGTGGCTTCGTGGTAGTGCTGCTCGATTTTCACCGCCGTATGCGCTTTCGATGTGGTCGCGCCGCCGATCATCAGCGGGATATCAAAACCCAGGCGTTCCATTTCCTTTGCCACATGCACCATTTCATCCAGCGACGGCGTAATCAGTCCGCTCAGACCGATGATATCCACATTCTGCTCTTTTGCGACTTGCATAATCCTGTTGGCCGGCACCATCACACCCATATCGATGACTTCAAAGTTATTGCACTGCAGAACCACGCCGACGATATTCTTGCCGATATCATGCACGTCACCCTTGACCGTGGCCATGAGGATTCTGCCATTGCTCTGGCCGCCGCCCTCTTTTTCTTCTTCAATAAAGGGCAATAACCAGGCGACGGCTTTTTTCATCACCCGCGCCGACTTGACCACCTGGGGCAGGAACATTTTTCCGGCGCCAAACAAATCGCCGACGGTGTTCATACCATCCATCAATGGGCCTTCAATCACCTCAATCGGTCGATCGAACTGTAAGCGCGCCTCTTCGGTATCTTCATTGATAAAACTGTCGATGCCTTTAACCAGCGCATGTTCGATACGTTTTGCCACCGGCAGGCTGCGCCACTCCAGATCTTCCAGTTTTTTGCCGGTGCTGCCATCGCCTCGATATTGATCGGCAATCTCCAGCAGGCGTTCAGTGGCGTCATCACGCCGGTTGAGGACCACGTCTTCGACCCGCTCGCGGAGCTCTTGCGGCAGATCATCATACACAGCAAGCTGCCCGGCGTTGACAATGCCCATGTCCATCCCCGCCTGAATCGCGTGATACAGGAACACCACATGGATAGCTTCACGCACCGGGTTGTTGCCGCGAAAAGAAAAGGAAACATTGGACACCCCGCCGCTGACCAGCACATGGGGCAGCGTCTGTTTAATCGTGCGGGTGGCTTCGATGAAATCCACGCCGTAATTGTTGTGTTCCTCGATGCCCGTGGCCACGGCGAAGATGTTGGGATCGAAAATAATATCCTCAGGCGGGAAATCCAGTTTCTCACGCAGGAGATGATAGGCGCGGGTGCAGATCTCGATCTTGCGCTCGCGGGTATCCGCCTGGCCTTCTTCGTCGAAGGCCATGAGGATGATCGCCGCGCCGTACTGACGGCACAGGCGCGCCTGCTGCAGAAAGTTTTCCTCGCCTTCCTTGAGCGAAATGGAATTAACGATGCCCTTACCCTGAATACACTTGAGCCCGGACTCGATGATGAACCACTTGGAAGAATCGATCATGATCGGCACCCGGGCGATGTCCGGCTCCGAGGCGATCAGATTGAGGAAGGTCACCATCGCCTTATCCCCATCGAGCATGCCTTCATCCATGTTGATGTCGATGATCTGGGCGCCGTTTTCCACCTGCTCCCGGGCCACGCTCAGGGCTTCATCATAATCCTCTTCGATAATCAGCCGCTTGAAGCGCGCCGAACCGGTAACATTGGTGCGCTCACCTACGTTAACAAAGAGTGAGTCCTCACCTATATTGCAGGGCTCCAGACCACTGAGTCGGGTTTTTACCTCGATTTCGGGAATCTGCCGCGGCGGGTATTTGCCCACCGCATCATGGATGGCCCTGATGTGCGCAGGGGTGGTGCCACAGCAGCCACCGATGATATTCAGAAAACCGTTGCTCGCCCATTCCTCGATCTCGGCCGCCATTTGTTCCGGCGTCTCATCATACTCGCCAAATTCATTCGGCAGACCGGCGTTAGGATGGGTATTGATGTGACAGTTGGCCAGGCCCGCAATCTCCTCGACATACTGGCGCAGTTCTTTCGCACCCAGGGCGCAGTTGAAACCAAAACTAATCGGGTTTACATGGCGCAGCGAATTCCAGAAGGCCTCCGCCGTCTGCCCGGACAGGGTGCGCCCGGAGGCATCGGTGATGGTGCCGGAGATCATCACCGGCAGTTTCAGATCGTGTTCCTCAAAATAGGTTTCAATCGCAAACAGCGCAGCCTTGGCGTTCAGGGTGTCAAAAATGGTCTCCACCAGCAGGATGTCACTGCCGCCCTGCACCAGGCCGTGAATGGCTTCAAGGTAGGAAACCTTCAGGGTATCAAAGTCGATATTGCGAAAACCGGGATTGTTCACATCCGGGGAGATACTGGCAGTGCGGTTGGTCGGACCAATCACGCCGGCGACAAAGCGCGGCCGGTCTTCACTGGCGAACTCATCACAGGCGGCACGCGCCAGCCGCGCCGATTCGTAGTTCAGCTCGTAGGCCAGGGACTCCATATGATAATCCGCCATAGAGACCGAATTGGCGTTGAAGGTGTTGGTCTCGACGATGTCGGCTCCGGCCTCGAGATAGGCCCGGTGGATATCACCGATAATCTGCGCCTGGGTCAGAGAGAGCAGGTCGTTGTTACCCTTGAGATCGCTGTCCCAGTCAGCAAAGCGCTGACCACGGTAATCCGCCTCTTCCAGCCCGTAGCTCTGGATCATGGTGCCCATAGCGCCATCGAGAACCAGAATTCTGTCCCTGAGTACCTGTTCGAGTGTTTTCATCAAACTACCATTATCCAAAATGGCGGATTCTAGCACGTAGCCCCCGAATTCGGATCAGGTTCCGGTATTTTCCTGCGCTCCTGTAGAAGATGAATCGCCAGTCCTGCTAAAGTTCCTGGTCTTTGCCTCCGATAACGATTAAAACGATTATATCGATTCAACCGATATTTCGTGTTACAGTTCCTAAAAACAATGTTAGAATAATTCTAGATGCGAATAAAAAAGGATGCACCCTGCATATTAGGGTCAATGGATCAGGAAAAGCCATGACAAAAAAAATGTATCTAACACCTAACGAAGCCGCCAAACTGCTCATGGTCTCGCCAGTCACCCTGCGCCAGTGGGCACAGAAAGGCTGGTTGAAATCACATTCCACCGCTGGCGGCCACCGCCGTTTTCTCTACCACGATCTGGAATATTTTGCCGACGAACGGGGACTGACCCTGATGCATGCTGACAACAACCGGACGCGCATCCTGATCGTAGATGATGATCCACAGCTTTCCGGCTATCTGAATGAACTGTTATCCGGCACCAGCGATAACATTGAAGTTGAAATCGCCTATGACGGTTTTGATGCCGGCGGGAAGATCCAGACCTGGCAACCCCATATCCTGTTGCTGGATCTGATGATGCCGGGGCTCAATGGCTTTGATGTATGTCACCAGATAAAAAGCAATCCCGCCACCCGGGCAATTCGTATCATCACCATGACCGGCTACCACACACCGGAAAATGTCGATCGCATTCTCAACGCCGGCGCCGAGGCCTGCATGGCCAAACCGCTGGACACCAATACCCTGTTGATACTGCTCGGCCTTGCCGATGAAATAAAGACAGCAGGACCGGGGCTGGCTCGGTAATGAAATACGCTCGGCATCATTATTCTAAGGAAGCTCTGATTAATTCCACCGTTCGTGGTGAGCCCTTCGACTTCGCTCAGGAGAGCCTTGTCGAACCATGAACACCGAATCCAACAAAATCAGTATGTTAAAAACAACACCCTTCGACAAGCTCAGGGCGAACGGAATTAATCAGAGCTTCCCTAAAACACACCCACCCGGCCATCAGACGGGCAACCATTCCCGCCCTGGCTTAAAAAACTGCTGGCGACTCCTGTGCTGCCTGCTTGCGGGGTGCGTGTCGAGCATAAGCCTTGCCAGCCATAATTTCACCACACCTGATCGCACCACACTGGCACCCGTGATTCCCACTCATCCTTCCGAAGAGCCGATCCAGCCGCTGCCCGCCATCCCCAAACTCAATCCTGCCAAAGTGACGCTGGGAGAAAAACTGTTCTTTGACCCCCGTTTGTCCGCAAATGGCAAGCTTAGTTGTGCGAGCTGCCATGACCTTGAGACCAATGGCGCCGATCATCAGGCCCACTCGCGGGGTCATGACGATATACCTCTGGCGGTCAACACACCGAGTATTTTCAACAGCGCTCTCAATCCCTGGCAGTTCTGGGATGGCCGCGCCCATTCCCTGAAGGAACAGATTGATTACGTGATTGAAAACCCCCGTGAGATGGCCAATAGCTGGTCAGTCATTATTCGCCGTCTTAAGACCCGTCCCGACTATGTGCGTAAATTCGGCAACCTCTATGCCGATGGCATCAACGCCGATAACATACGCAATGCTATTAGCACCTTTGAACGCACCCTGCTCACACCTGGCTCCCGTTTCGATCGCTGGTTGCAGGGCGATGAGCAGGCGCTTGATGCAAACGAGAAAAAAGGTTATCAGTTATTCAAGGCCTATGGCTGCACCGCCTGCCATCAGGGCGCCAATATCGGTGGCAATCTGTTTCAGAAAATCGGCATTTTCGCCGACTATTTCCAGCAGCAGGATAAAATCCAGCCGGCGGATTACGGCCGTTTCAATGTCAGCGGGCGGGAACAGGACAGGTATGTATTTCGCGTCCCCTCCTTGCGCAATGTGGCGGTTACCGCCCCTTATTTTCATGATGGCTCGGTAAATACGCTGCATGAGGCCATTCAACTCGTAGCCCGTTACCAGCTTGGCCGCACCATTCCCGATGATGATATTCAGGACATCGTCGCCTTTCTGCAGACACTGACCGGCAAATATAAAGGTCGGCTGCTAACCGGGAGGGTCGCACCATGAAGCGCACTGCCATTATCTACCTGCTACTGGGCCTGCTGCTGCTTGGCGGACTAAGCTTCATCTATTTCAATACCCGCACACTTGAAATCGAACAGTCACGCCATATTGTCGATGAAATCCGCGACATCGCCTACCTGAATTCACAGCTTGACCAGAAGCTGATGGAGATCCGCTACGGCCGGCTCAACTACTACGATCCCCTTTTTCAGCTCAGCGCCAGGCTGGAACAGCTCTACCATCATTTTTCAGAAGAATTGCAAACTTTCACCGGCGGAGAAAAAAATGTTCTCCGCCAGCTGGCTATGCTGCAGCACTCTCTTGATAGAAAAAACCGTCATCTTCAGGATTTGATATCCCAGTTTGCTTTGCTGAAAAATTCCCGCGTCTATTTCCCAAAAGCTATCGCCAACATGAAGCAGGAATTAATAATCCTTCAGGCATCACCTCGCCTGTACATCCTGCCTGACGAGCTGCTCAGCCAGATCCTGATTTATAATCTCAATGGTGATCTCGCCGCGCAACAGCAGGCTCAACACTATATGCAGCAGCTGGTGAAAAATATTGCTGACTATCCATCTTCACTACAGCCTGATATCAATAAACTGCTCAATCATGCTGAGCTGCTATTGCAACAAAAAAGCAAGGTAGACAATTTGCTGCAGGAAACGCTACATATGCCCATACTCCGCGACCTGGGTATACTCAGCACTACCTATAGCCGCTACCACCAGAAAAAGCTGGCGCATGTCGAGCGCTACCGACTTGCACTCTTTCTGCTCTCCATGCTGCTGCTTTTCTATTTACTCTATGTACTTGCCAGACTGCAGCGAACAACTCGCTCTTTGCGTATTGCTGTGCAGGAAAGCCAGCAGGCTGAAAAGGCGCTGCTCAAGGCCAACCGCTCCCTGCAGGTAATGACTAACGCCAACCAGTTACTGGTGCGCTCCAGCAATGAAAAGGAACTGTTGCAGGAAATCTGCCGAATCATAGTCGACGATGGTAATTACCGTTTTGCCTGGGTCGGCTTTGCCGAGCATAACCAGGACAAACGTGTCACACCGGCCGCTCAATCCGGTCTTGACGAAGGCTATCTGGACTCCCTGAAAATAAGCTGGGGGGATAATGAGTATGGACAGGGCCCCACTGGCACCGCGATTCGCACGGGCCGGGCCTGTGCAACCCGGAATATTCTGCAGGATCCTCGTTATAAACCCTGGCGCGAGGCGGCGCGCAACCAGGGTTACCAGTCTTCTATCGCCCTGCCGTTACGCCATGATGATGAGACATTTGGCGCCCTGAATATTTATTCATCCAAAACCGAAGCCTTTGATAAAGATGAAATTCTGCTGTTACAGGAACTTGCCGATGATATTGCCTTTGGCATCACCACCCTGCGCAAACAGAAAGAACATCAGAACACGCTGCGCCAGTTGCATCAGGCGCAGAAAATGGAAGCTATTGGTCATCTTACCGGTGGCATTGCACATGACTTTAACAATATCCTGGCCTCGATCATGGGCTACACCAGTCTGGCGCTGGATCGCTATGTCGAAGACCGCAACAGCAAACTGGGACAGTATTTGCAGGAAGTTTATCAGGCCGGCGAACGGGCGCGGGATCTGATTGCACAAATGCTGGCCTTCAGTCGCAACAGCGGTGGTGAAGCAAAACCGCTGATGCTGCAGCCCATGGTCAAGGAAGTCGTCAAAATGCTGAGCGCCACCCTGCCTGCAGACATCCGCATTACCACTGAGGCGGAAAACAACCTGCCCTGCGTCATTATCGATCCAGTTCAATTACACCAGATTATCATGAATTTGTGCATCAATGCTCGTGATGCTATGCCAAAACACGGCCAGATCCACATCCGCCTGCAGCACGCAAACATAAGCGATAGTCAATGCGCCTCCTGTCACAAATATATTGAGGGCCGTTTTATCGAACTCTCAATAGAGGACACGGGAAGCGGCATCAACAGTGAAATTACACCCTACATTTTTGATCCTTTTTTCACCACCAAAGATATTGGCATGGGAACCGGCATGGGCCTGTCAACCGTTCATGGCATCGTGCATCAACACGGCGGCCATATTCTGGTGCAGAATTCACCGGCAGGCGGCGCTCTGTTCCGTATTTTTCTGCCAACCACCCAGGAAATAGAAAACCGAAGCCTGGTGGTGCAGGAACCTGTCACAACAGATATCCCCCCATCCGGCCCTGCGCACATCCTGGTTGTGGATGATGATGAATCCATTAGCCGCTTCATTTCCGAACTGCTGGAAAGCCAGGGCTACCAGGTCAGCCTCTACAATAACGGCCAGGAAGCCTGGAAATATTTTCAGACAAACAGCGACAGCATTGATCTAATGATAACGGATCAAACCATGCCCGTTATCAAGGGTGATGAACTGGCGAAAAAAATCCTTGCCCTCAAACCAGAATTGCCCATCATACTGTGCAGTGGTAATAGTGCACAGATAAATGAAATACAGGGGAAAAATATCGGCATCCAGGCATTCCTCAACAAGCCCCTCACCCTGCAGGCCCTGCTCGACTGCATCAGAGAACTGCTGGCAAATAATACAGGGGCGAGGAACCAGCAGAGTAGTATGGGCACGGTGTGAGTTCGCGGAGGATGTACTGGGGAACGAAGCGCATCATTCCAGGCTGGACACGCGAACGATGCGCTTCGTTTCACTCAGCACATCCTGCACATTATATCCGGACACCCTTCTGGAACTTTTATTTAGCCCCTGTCTTTATCTGTATCTTTGAATGACGTGCTTCTCACGTTACACTCCCCCCATGCAGGAACTGATCAAAATGCCCAAAGCATTAATGCGTCCTATCGGCCGCGCCATTGCCGAACACGACATGATCCGCGACGGCGATCGGGTCGTGCTCGGTCTGTCTGGCGGCAAGGACTCGCTCACCCTGTTGCATGCCCTGCGCCGTCTACAGCACCATGCGCCGATTCATTTTGAACTGGCTGCACTCACCGTTGATCCTCAAATCGAGGGCTTTAACCCCGAACGTCTAAAAAACTATCTGGCTGATCTGGATATTCCCTGTTTTTATGAATCCCAGCCCATTGCCGAACAGGCCGAAAGCCAGCTGAAAAATGATTCGTTCTGTTCATTCTGTTCACGCATGAAACGCGGCATCATGTACCGCAGCCTGCGGCGAGAAGGTTACAACGTACTGGCGCTGGGTCAGCACCTGGATGATCTGGCCGAGAGTTTCCTTATGTCCGCCTTTCGCGGCGGCCAGCTGCGCACCATGAAAGCCAGCTATCAAAACCGTGAAGGCGATATTCGCATCATCCGGCCGATGATCTATGTGCGCGAACGCCAGACTCGCGCCTTTGCCGAAGCGGTTCAGTTACCCATCATCGCCGACAGTTGCCCGGCCTGTTTTGGCATGCCCACCGAGCGCGAACACATGAAACAACTACTGTCAAGGGAAGAGCTACATAACAGGACGTTGTTCAAAAGTCTGCTTACGGCGATGAAGCCGTTGCTGTCGAAAACTGACGCGGAATAAACCGGACATAATAATGATCCTGCCCGTTTTGAAAATCCTCTCCCGCGTTCCACTGTCTGTTGTGCACCTTATCGCCTGGCCGTTGGGTCTGCTGCTGATCCTGATCCCCAACAGGCAGCGTCATTGCGCACGCATCAATGTCCGCATCTGTCTGCCACATCTGTCCGTCCTGCAGCGGCAGTGGATCTGGATGCGCAGCCTGATTGAAACCGCCAAGACCCTGCTCGAATCCCCTCGGCTGTGGCTGGGAAAACCTGACAGGGTGCTGCAGCTGATACGCAAGGTTGAGGGGCTGGAGGCTGTAAAACAGGCCATGAAAAAGGGCAGGGGGGTGATTTTTATCGCCCCACACCTGGGCAACTGGGAAATGATCGGACAGTTTTGCTCGCATCACTTTCCCATGGTGCTCATGTACCGGCCGCAAAAAAATAAAGAACTCGATGACATTATCCGCAGGGGGCGTGAACGATTTGGCGCTCAGCTCGTACCCTCAACCCGTAAAGGCCTGAGCCTGCTGCTCAAGGGCCTGCGCGAGAATAAATCCATCGGCGTTCTACCGGATCAAAATCCGGGCGCCGGCGCCGGCGTCTACGTACCTTTTTTCGGTATTGCCGCCAATACCCCGGTATTTGCCACCCGCCTCGCCAGCCGCACCCATGCGGCCACCTTTATCATCACCGCCGAACGCCTGGCTTTCGGTCGTGGCTATCACCTGCATATCGAAAAAGCCAGTGAGTGCCTGTATGACGAGGATGTGGCAACCGGTGCGGCCTGCATGAACCGTGACATGGGAAAAATCATTCTGCGACGGCCAGAACAATACTGGTGGGGATACAACCGTTTTCGCCATCGCCCCGAAGGTGAGCCGGAAATTTATTAAGAAAATGCTAGTTAATTCCGCCGTTCGTGGTAAGCCCTGTCAAACGAGGTTCAGGTAATGCCAAAATGGAGCAGATTTGCTTCTTGCCTTCAAAACAAATCTTAGTAAATGTAATGATTAGATCAGTAGTGTCCGGTTAAATTTGGACGAAAGTTACGCAAAACATTTAAATATAGAGCTTTTTGAGCATCCCAAGGTGGTGTCGATTTCAACTTGTGCCTGAAAACCGCGCCTATACAAAACAAGAGGCTACGAACGAGAAAATGGTGAATTTTCAGTTAACCGGACACTACTGTGATTAGATGACAATTAAACGATTGACCTATATAACATGTAAGTCTAAATACACCAACAAAACTCTCGCATTACATTCAGATAAATATTTTCTTGCCATTACCAGAGCACAAGTGTAATGGAACATAATATCTGGATAACTGCAAATTCTCCTCTTAGTGTACTTACCATTAACATAAATCTGATATAAAAATATCAAACCCTTATCCTATGCTTCCTTGTACTTTGCAATCTTCTTAACCCGGTGATTTTACCCATTTGCAGTTTTTTACAAATTGATTCTTAATACCTTTTGTCTTTTTGCCCATTACATCTACATGCGCTGGATCATCGGGTAGTGCCGCTCTAATTACCACTTGATTTTGCTCTCTGACAAAACCTGCCGTGAACTCAACGAGAAAACAAGCTGGATTTCCATTTAGCATGTTTTCTACTGTTGTCTCAGAGGCTATGTCTGCTGACATTCCTGGTTCATGAGTGTACCCAAGCGGTTCCATTATTGATTTATGGTATCCCTCAGATGAATTTTGGAACGCCTTTGTAGAGGGTCGCCAACATCCACTATCATCTTGTACCACCTGATCTTGAGGAATTCTTCTCCATAAAGCTTCATTGTCAGCAATTGATTTATCATCCTGATAAGACATCGACAAAATTATAGTTACGCAGTACGTCTGTTGAGTTCTTCAATTGCCCTATTTAAATGTTCCGGTATATTTAACGGATCAAACTTAAATTCACCCTCCCACGAATCTAAAACCTTATTTTGATCTTCAAAAAAAACTTCAACATACTTATTTGGGGCGACTTCTATTTCCAAATCAATACCCCTTGCATGCCACTCTAATTGTACATTTCCAGTATTTGTAGGAACAACTGAGGGCATTGGCATATCTAAGCTCATTATCTCTGACAAAATATCAACCATATCTACCACCGTATTAATATTAATTTTTTTTGCCCCATAAGTATCCCAATTCTCTGACAATGACAGCAAATGGTTACATCGAGATATCACTTCAGAAAACCAAGCAGGTAATAAAGTTGTACTTGTTATCCTTATCGTTGTTACCTCAGGGACAGGGCAACCATGGTGGTACGGTGTAAACCATGCATGTTGATGAGAATCACGCTCCTCTAGTGTTGCTCCACCCTTAGAAGAATAATAAAACTCTCCATCACTTAACCCGTGAAGATAATCATCACAATTTGGCTGCGCCAATGTTAAATTATTCTCTAATCCCATCACATCTTCTCCATATATTTTTGTGCATATCTTTAGAAGTTACTGATGCAAAAGATTTCACTATCAGTTCCCTACCATGATCTAAAAACTCGAACACACCATCCATATCTTCAGTTTTAGGTCGCCCGCGAGCAACCAATGACATTACATACATGGGACTTCCATCTTCTTTTCTAAAGGCTGGATTAAATGAAATATGTAATCGTCCCCATGGTTCACCATGTTCATTTAAAAAAACATGCTGTGTTGCTAATCGAACATTCTCTAAATCCCAAAGAAAATCATCCGAATAACATGTATTCCAACTTGGAAATATTTTTCCAAGATCACTATGTTTATGCCATATATCATCTGAGACAATATGATTCACATAACTAATCTCACACTGAATAGGTTTTAACTCACCCAATTTTTCTTCTTCCAAGAATTGGCAAAATTTTTTAAGTTCATTTGAAAATTCAGATCGGATATAGCCATACCGTGGATAATCATTGCCTTGATCGATTTTTCGCCAATTATGTATAAAACGGTCTGATTGAACTTGAATTAGCTCTGTACCATTATTGTTGAGAAACCAACAGCGTGGAGTTGGTGTTACTTGGGAAATTTCCACCTGAATTTTGGAGCTGGGCGGATGATCAAACTTCTCTAGTACGGGATTAATTAGTTCGTGCTGTTCTGTTATCGGGTACTTTTTCCTAAATTTAGACCATAGCAAACCAATTTGTGGCGCTTGTAGCCCATGTATAGACTCAAATTGGACAGAAATTGCCACTTCTGTAAGCGGAGGATTATCAAACCAAGGCAGATCTGTATTAATATCCGTCACAAAAGCCCCGTGTTATTCAATAGCACTTATAAAATATTTGACATTAAATGTCAGATAAAATTGCAAAACTTTCTGAACTATATTTGTAATTTAGCACAATTGCAATTCACTATATATAAATCAGGGCAAGATCCCACTATGAATGACAGGGTTAATTGTCTGTGCTACCGCTAAAAATGGTGACATCCATAGCCAATCCTTTGCGTATTTTGATGGATCAAATTAACTTATGGCGTGATCGAAACAATTGAATAGCGTTGAGGGGGACAAATTGATCAAACAGCACATCGGTTAAATAGCTGTTCCAAATACCAGATCACTTGTGAATTTCCACGTTCGTGGTGAGCTTGTCGAACCATGAGCGTGGAAATACTGTGAATAGAGTGTTTAATCTGCTTGTCCTTCGACAGGCTCAGGATGAACGGTAATTGC
>JASBTR010000150.1 GCA_030148325.1 Gammaproteobacteria bacterium | reverse complement strand
GCATAACCGGAATTGATGGGTTTCGCTTTGCTCTACCCAACCTACAGATGGTTAAAGTGGGTAGGATGGGTAGAGCAAAGCGAAACCCATCAATTAAGCAAGCCAGGTTGGGCTTCGTTGCACTCAGCCCAACCTGCAACTGATTTTATTATTTGTAAATGGAACCACTCTGGAAAAGAAATACAAATCGTGACTGACTATAAAGACACTCTTAATCTTCCGCAGACAGATTTCCCCATGCGCGGCAATCTGGCCAAACGTGAGCCGGCTTTTCTGAAACACTGGCAGGATATCGATATCTACGGCAAGTTGCGGCAACTGAGCAAGCAGCAGCAGCGGCCGCTGTTCGTGCTACATGACGGCCCGCCCTATGCCAATGGCGATATTCATATCGGCCATGCGGTTAACAAGATCCTGAAAGACATTATTATCAAGTCCCGCACACTGAGTGGCTTCGATGCGCCCTATATCCCCGGCTGGGACTGTCACGGTTTGCCGATTGAATTGCAGGTGGAGAAAAAAATTGGCAAGGCGGGGGTTAAGGTCACGGCGGCTGAATTCCGCGAGGCCTGTCGTAAGTATGCGCGTAAACAGGTTGACGGCCAGCGTCAGGATTTTATTCGTCTTGGGGTTATCGGTGACTGGGACAATCCCTACCTGACCATGGATTTCAAGTTCGAGGCCAACATCGTACGCGCGTTGGGCCGGATCATCGATAAAGGTCATCTGCACAAGGGCGCCAAGCCGGTGCACTGGTGTGTAGATTGTGGTTCGGCGCTGGCTGAGGCGGAAGTCGAATATGAATCTAAAACGTCTCCTGCTATCGATGTGCGTTTCACAGTACTGGATGAAGAAGCATTAATGGCGCGCTGTCATCATGTGGAAGGCCATGAAGGGACGGGGCCGATATCCGTTGTTATCTGGACCACAACACCCTGGACCCTGCCTGCGAATCAGGCGGTTGCGTTGAACCCGACGCTTGAGTATTCCGTGGTGCAGTGCGACGGTGTGGGCGATCATGTGCCGGAGCGTCTGATCATTGCCAGTGACATGCTTAAGGATGTCATGGGTCGTTATGATGTGGATAAATATCGGGTGATTGCCTATTGTCGCGGCGAGGATCTCGAAGGCCTGAAACTGGCGCACCCGTTTTATGATCGTCAGGTGCCAGTGATCCTCGGTGAGCATGTGACGCTGGAAGCCGGTACGGGTGCGGTGCATACCGCGCCAGGCCATGGCCAGGACGATTATGCGGTCGGCGCAAAATACAAATTGAAAATTGATAACCCGGTCAGCAGCGCCGGCACCTTTGTCAAGGGTACGCCACTGTTCGAAGGCCAGCATGTATTCAAGGCCAATGACTCGGTGATCGAGGTGCTGAAGGCAAAGAACATGCTGGTGCATGAGCAGGCTATTAGCCACAGCTATCCGCATTGCTGGCGCCACAAGACGCCGATCATTTTCCGCGCTACACCGCAGTGGTTTATCAGCATGGAGCAGAATGGTTTGCGTGATGCAGCGTTGAAGGCCATTGAAGCGGTTCGCTGGATTCCTGACTGGGGCCAGGCGCGGATTCGCGCGATGGTAGAAGGCCGGCCGGACTGGTGTATCTCGCGCCAGCGTACCTGGGGGGTACCCATCACCCTGTTTATTCATAAAGAAAGTAGCAAGTTGCACCCCCGTTCCGCCGAGTTGATTGAAACGGTAGCTAAACAGATTGAAGAGAAAGGCATCGATGCCTGGTTCTCTCTGCAGGCGAAAGAGATACTGGGCGATGAGGCGGATGAGTATGAAAAGGTGATCGATACCCTGGATGTCTGGTTTGATTCTGGTGTGACGCATTTCGCCGTCCTGAATCAGCGTGAAGGTTTTAGCAGTTACCCGGTCGCTGATTTATATCTTGAAGGCTCGGATCAGCATCGTGGCTGGTTTCAGTCTTCGCTGATGACGTCAGTGGCGATGGAAGGTGTCGCACCCTACAAATCAGTATTGACGCATGGCTTTACGGTCGATTCCAGGGGACAGAAGATGTCCAAGTCCAGAGGCAACGTGGTTGCACCGCAGAAAGTGATCAAGAACCTGGGCGCGGACATTATTCGTCTGTGGGTGGCCTCGACGGATTATCGCGGCGAGATGACGGTTTCGGATGAAATTCTCAAGCGCACATCTGATGCCTATCGGCGTATTCGCAACACGGCACGTTATCTGTTGTCGAATCTTAACGGTTTTGATCCGGCCAATGATATGCTCGCGGCTGACAGAATGTTGTCGCTGGACAAGTGGGCGGTGGCGCAGACTAATCGTTTGCAGCAGCAGATCACGGCAGCCTATGCTGAGTATGAATTTCATACTATCTACCAGTTGATACATAATTTCTGTGCCGTTGAGCTGGGTAGTTTCTATCTTGATATCACCAAGGATCGGCAGTACACCACCCAGGCCGACAGCATCGCCCGGCGCTCGGCGCAAACGGCGATGTACCATATTATTGAATCACTGGTACGCTGGCTGGCGCCGATTCTCAGTTTTACTGCGGAAGACATCTGGCAGGTAATGCCGGGTTATCGCAATGAATCCGTACTCCTGAATACCTGGTATGAGTTGCCGGCCATGTATGCAACGGAGTCCGAAGAAGAACAGGCCATGGCTTACTGGCAGAAAGTCATAGAAGTTCGGGATGCAGTCAACAAGGAACTGGAAAAGCTGCGGGTTGCCGGCGCGATCGGTTCCGGGCTGGCTGCTGATGTTAAGGTATATTGTGGCCGGGAAATTTATGATGTGCTTGCCGCACTTGAAGACGAGTTGCGGTTTGTTTTTATTACCTCAATGGCTGATATCGCCCTGTATGAAAATCCAGTTGATGATGCGGTGCATTATACGCTGACCAGCAACGATGAAATCTGGGTGGCGGTAACACCTTCCAGCGAGAGCAAATGTGTACGTTGCTGGCATCATCGTGCGGATGTGGGCAGCAACGAAAGACACCCCCAGTTGTGCGGGCGTTGCGTAGAAAACATTGAAGGTGATGGTGAGCAACGGTTGTATGCATAAGAAAAGGGACGAGTGGCGAGGGACGAGTGGCGAGGATATTGTCCTTGTTGTGCCTTTATTGCTCGTAAATAAATGGCCCTCGTCCCTCGTCCCTCGTCCCTCGTTACTATCATGCTGAAATGGTTGTGGTTATCCGTGCTGGTCATTGTGCTGGATCAGGTCAGCAAATACATGGCCACGCAGATGCTGGAGATGTTTCAGCCGGTCGCCGTGATGCCTATGTTTAATCTGACCCTGATGTATAACACCGGTGCGGCTTTCAGTTTTTTAAGCGAGGCCGGCGGCTGGCAGCGTTGGTTTTTTACCGTCGTTGCCCTTGTTATCAGCAGCGTAATATTTACCTGGATTCGCCGGCTTGATACGGGTCAGCATCTTCATGCTGCGGCCCTGTCGCTGGTGCTGGGCGGGGCCCTGGGTAATGTTATCGATCGCCTGTTGCTGGGCCATGTGGTGGATTTTATCCAGATCTATTATGATCGCTGGTACTGGCCGGCGTTTAATATTGCCGATTCTGCTATCACGGTGGGTGTTGTCCTGCTGATACTGGATACCCTGCGCAACAAAGCGGCTTCCCATACCGAAGATAAACCTCAAGATTAAACCTGAATACGATGTCAAAAATTGAATCCCTGTGTGTAGGTGAGAACTGTGAAGTCCTGCTTAATTTTACCCTGAGCCTGACCGATGGCACGGTCGTGGATGCGACGGAAGAAAACGAACCCATGCGTCTGTATATCGGTGATGGCAGCCTGATCGAAGGACTGGAACAGACCCTGTATGGCATGAAAGCAGGGGAACGCCAGTGTGTCACGATTGATCCACGCGATGCCTTTGGTTTTCCGGATGAAACCAACTTCCATGAAATGCCGCGCAGTGAATTTGCCGATGATATCGAACTGCAGGTGGGGCTGATTATCGGTTTCAGCACGCCTTCCGGTGAGGAAATACCCGGCACAATCAGGGATCTGAAAGCGGATACTGTGCTTGTCGATTTTAACCATCCACTGGCCGGCCGTGAAATTATTTTTGATGTGGAAATCCTGAGCGTCAGGAGAATAAATCTAAACTAGGCTGGGCACGGTTTTGTGCCCATGCGGGATCTGAATGAATTCAGTCACTGATAACATAAAAGTCACCCTGGCGAATCCGCGCGGCTTCTGTGCCGGGGTTGATCGAGCAATCGAAATCGTCGAACGAACACTGGAATTGTTTGAACCGCCGATCTATGTCCGTCATGAGGTGGTGCATAACAGCTATGTGGTTGAGTGCCTGAATAAAAAAGGTGCGATCTTTGTTAATGAATTAAATGAAGTACCTGATGCTGCAACGGTAATATTTAGCGCCCACGGGGTGCCAAAATCCGTCTATGAAGAAGCACGGCAACGGGGTCTGAGAATTTTCGATGCGACCTGCCCCCTGGTGACAAAAGTTCATCTGGAAGTGGCGCGTTACAGCAAGGCTGGGTATGAATGCATCCTGATCGGCCATGCGGGCCATCCTGAAGTCGAAGGTACCATGGGTCAGTTTGACAGCACCGGCGGTGGGCGGATTTACCTGGTGGAAACAGTTGCCGATGTTAATGGGCTTGAAATAAGTAATCCTGAACGTCTGGCCTATGTCACCCAGACTACCCTGTCCATGGATGACACCGCTGAAATTATTAATCGCTTGCGTGAACGCTTTCCGGACATCAGCGGGCCAAAGAAAAATGATATTTGCTATGCCACTCAGAATCGTCAGGATGCCGTCAAGCAACTGGCCTCTCAGTGTGACGTGGTGCTGATAGTAGGTTCACCGAACAGTTCCAATTCAAACCGTTTGCGAGAAGTGGCCGAGCGCCTGAATGTTCCTGCCTACCTGATCGATAATGAAAGTGAGATCAGGCGAGAATGGCTGGTTGGAAAAACATCAATTGGTTTGAGTGCCGGTGCGTCCGCGCCGGAGATCCTGGTTAACAATGTGCTTGCGCGGCTAAAGGAATGGGGAGTAAAGGATGTTGTTCAGGACCTGGGAAGTAAAGAAAATGTTGTTTTTTCCCTGCCGTCGGATTTAAAAAAATAGCAGCCCCGTAGGGTGGGCACGATTTTTGTGCCCACGCAGAACATCATAAAGTGTGCGTGCTCTGTAGAATTTGGGCGGCGCAGGACAGAAATTGTTGTGAAGAATATGGGGAAGAAAATTATCATGTAGGCACAAAAAACGTGCCCACTCTGCACTTGAGTGCTTTCTTTCCTAAATAAAAGTTCCGAATGCCCGTACACCTATGATGCCTGGTATAGCCTGTAGGTACGGCTTTAGCCGTACATGTACGCCTGAAGGCGTACCTACAATAGGTGTTTTCAAACAGCTGATCGGGTATTTGGAACTTTTATTTAGTTGGAACCCCAACAACGCGCAGTATTAGGACTTCCGCCGGTATAAGTTTTGTTGCCCAGATTATCAATGCTAAGTGTCCGGCAATCAGGATCACTACCTGCAATAAGTTCTGTTGCGGTCAGCGTGTAACCCGCACCTACTACACCGTTGATTGTATTGATAGTAATTGCAACTCCGTAATGGAGATTGCTGTATTGTTGCTGGATAAGCGGGTTAACCAGGGCTAATGGTAAATTCGCGCCGCCGCCATTACAACCGATATAATTGCCGTTATTGTTGGAAGCACAACGTTCCATTTCCAGGCGCAGTTGGCTTAACCAGTTTACCGCCTGAGAACGGCGATTTTTTAGTTCATAATTCTGAAAAATCGGAAGAGTGACCGCGACCAGGATAGCAACAATCACAAGTGCGATCATGACTTCAATCAGGGTGAAGCCCTTAATGTTGGCTCTGCGTGTTTTCATTCGTATCCATTTTGTTATGTTGTAGAAAACAGCCGATGCAGGTATTCCTGCACCGGCCCAGCTTACTCTACCTGATATTCCAGTAGTCTATTGAAAAGTAATTAGGTGAAAGAAGATCGGCTTTCATCTGCACAGTACCGAAGAAGGTCGTAACAGCGCCTCCATCACTTGGGAAAAGGATGGTCGGGCTTGGAGGCAGGCCCTGTAAATTCAGGACGCCCTTGCGATCACTGCGGGTTAGACTATCACTGCTGGTATCAAAGTTAAATACCGGCTGACCATCGAGCAGGTTGATAGCCCAGGAGGAGGAAGCCCCGTTTCCGGTACAGCTGTTGACCTGAGTGCTAATCGGGGTGAAGCTTGAGAAAATCAGAATGCCATTAAAGGTAATGGACTTACCTATGATTTTCTCACCGATAAAGGAGCCGTCAGGTTCATTGAGTTTGATAAACCAGCCGTTATTGGTATTCAGGGCTACGCGGGCAGCATCAATCTGGGTCTGGGTACCCTCACCGATGATATTGCCCGTTGTATCATAGAGATCATTTTCCGTAATGGTGGTATAGACAGCATTGCCATTAGTATCCCTTTCCGGGCCTCGGACGTTGGTATCCCGAATCACATAGAAACGATCCTGAATAACGGTGTCCAGCGGGTGAGCGCGATAGCCAGAACCAATGGCGATAGTGAGATACTCCAGACTACCCTGGCGCACATAGGACACATCCGGTTCATAATAGAAGTGGCGATTATTTGCAGGCGTTGCATCATTGACCGCCGTGCCGTTGAGGTTGGCAATCATGCCACCTTCTACGAGATTGCCTGCACCCGTATTGCCTTCCGTGTTGATATCGAAACGCCAGATGCGCGCAGCCAGATCGGCGGCATAGATACGATCGGCATAGCCGTCACCGGTGCTGTCAAAGACGGTCAGATTTGCGGCAATGCTGTTTTTCATATCGGCCAGTTCCAGATCGGCGCCGGAACCGGTGATACTGGCCCACCATAGACGTTCACCGGTATCTGCATCGACCATGAAAATTGCGCGACCTACAGTATCATCAGCGGGGTCAGTGACACTATCTACATTGGTATCATAGCCGCCACCGAAGATCAGGACGTCTTTATCCACACCATTAAGTTTGATTTTGGCATGGATCATTTTTGACCATGTTTGTCCCAGCTCCTCAAAACCAGTAGTGACGCCGCCCTGGATAACCCATTTCAGTTTGGGGCTGCTGCGATTGGTGACATCCATCGCATAGTAATTCCTGCCGCCCCGGCGCATGCCAAAGTACAGGTAAACATGCTCACCGGTCTGTGGCGTATCATCAGCATTCAGCACCATCAGATCGTTGTTCAGATCGTTGTGCCAGACCGTCATCGGTCCATCCAGACCATAGGTGCGGCTTGCCGTGGTCGAGTTGTCCTTGAGTACAGTCAGGTTAGGCAGCAAATCCTTGGGCATAAAGGCAAACTCTTCTGCGCCAGTGTCGGCATCGATAGCATGTAGATAGCCTTCATTGGTGGTCATATAGATAGTGATGTCGGCATCGGCATCGCTTGTTCCTTTATAATTGACCAGTTGCGGTTCGCTGTGCAGGGGATCGCCCATCGCATAATATAATTCATTATTTGCAGTATCATTGCGGTAGTCTGTGGTTAATGTGTCGCTATCCTCATCCAGCACATCGACACCGCGCGCCCACTGGATCAGGGCTGTGCGCTCGGCATCGGTGGCAGCGGGTATTCCCAGCAGCGTCTTGGTTAGCGCCGTCGTATTGTCTTCATGTAATTTGTGGTCTGTATTATTCAGCGATATTGCTCCGGTCTGTGGAGGCGTTATGCTGCTATCAGCACCGGTAAAGGTGTAGACGCGACGGTTTGCCGCAGGCAGCTTTTCAGCAGCTCCCCCTTTCTTGACATCCGGGCCGTCAACAACATTGCTCCAGAAGCTTCTGGCACTGTCCCTGAAAAAGCCGGTGGCGGAATCTACGGCACTTTGGACCGTGGTAACGGCATCGACGATAATGAGATCGGATTCGGGATCGCCGCTTATTGAGCGCGCCAGTTTATATTTTTTCAGATTACCGGGCCAGCGATAACGTTCGGTTGGCAGAAACAGGGCGAAATACAGTTCGTCACGGTGCGTCAGGCGATTAAAGGCATTAACTGATACAGCGGGAGAAACAAAGGTCGTATTTACACGATTAATTTCAGTGATAATTGAGTTAAAGGCACTGGTCAGGTTGGCAACATTGTCTGCGGTAAAGTAGCCGACACTGGGGTCTACGTTACCGCCACTGCTACCGCCCTTGCGTGCGGTGTCCAGGAGAAGCTGCTGATTGGTGGCAAAGCCGATGGTATAGGTCACAACATTCTGCTCGCCCTCCAAATTGCTTTGATCGGTCTGGTACAGATACTGTGCGACTTCATCCAGACAGTCGTTTGCACTGTAACCGCAGCCTCCTGTCAGGGAGTTAAAGTTAGGTAGTTGGTCAATCAGCTGGTCGGCGCTATTGTCATAGGTCGGGGCGCCATCGGTCAGCAGCACGACAAAGTTTTTCTGGCACTGAAATTCTATCGGGCTCTGGTACTCTGCAGCGTTTCCGGGTTTCAGCACGCTGGTCACATTGGTGCCGGGATCGGTATCATCACCAAAATATACGGGCTTGCCCTGGTAATAAAGCAGGGCTTCATAAAGCGTCTCGGCCAGTGGTGTCCAGCCGCCTGCGGTCAGGTTATCGACGCTGCTCTTGAAGCCGGCACGGGTGGTGCTGTCGATTTCCTGCATGGGTTCGACGAAATAGCCGCCGATATTGGCAGATCGGGATTTGTTGTCAAAACGCATCATCGCGGCATTGATGCTGGGGGTGCTATCGATCACATTATTGAGTACATGCTGAACGACCTGCAGGCGGCTCAGATGGGTGTGCACACCGGGCGTATTGAGGTAGTTTATGTAATTGGCGGTGTAAATCGTATAGGCATCACCCGTTGAAGCCCATTTGATGGCATTGGTGCTGTTTATTCTCCACGGGCCATTGTTGGATTGAATAGCCGGGTAGAGCTTTGTGGTATCAACGCCATCACCATGCTTGCCATAGTCGGCGGCGCATTCCACATCTTCGGTGGTGTTATCCACCAGCTTGGTCCAGTAGTCGTCGGTAGCGGCGTTGAGGTAGCGTGCCAGACGCCCGTTATAATAACCGGATCCGCTTGCACCGAGTGCCGAGCTGGCATCGTCACATTTAAACTGGCTGGTGCTGATATACTGGTTAGTCGTGCTACAGTCAGGCACATTGCCGTTATTGCTCCAGTAATAACGGGTAGCAACGCAGTCACCCGTATAGGTGGTGGCAGGGTGGTATACATCTTTATCCAGCCCGACAGTGCTACCCATACTCCCCGAGGTATCAATGATAAACAGGATATTGGGCTGGGCGCTGACAGTGTTGGGGTTCAGGCCAGTGAATATTTCGGTGTCATCTGCGTACAGTGGGGCGCCACTTATGAGAACGTAAAGAGCCGAAGCCAGGGACAGGATTAATTTTTTGCTTGTAGTACGCATGACGCACCTCACTGAAATATTACTAAAAAATTACTAAATTCGATAAGTGAATAATATGGATTACCAGACTATTCGCGTCACCAGTTTTGTTTTGGGATTAAAGAAAAGGGTGGCAAACTTTCCGTTGAGCTGGGTTGCCTGGTGAAGATGTATGCTTTTGCCCTGCCTGATTGCCTGACTTGTCCTGTCAATCTTCAATTTGATCTTCGGGCAGGTGGGACATTCCTGTCCAGTGACGTAACCATTCAGTGAGGCATCAATGTTAATACGTATATTCTCAGCTTCGATGGCGTCCTCAACCGTAGTGATTTCAGCCCGGCCTGTCAGCGCAAGCATAAGCAGGGTGAGATAGAAAACAGTGCTGATGATCTTTTTCATGGTATTTCTCCGGCTTGTGTCTGGGAGTTTAAATAACAACTCTATCTTGATGAGGCCCTTATGGCGCCGGCGCAGGTTGTTTGCCTACTGCCTGGAGGGTGCTGCTGGCGCCCGAGGCGAGAGTCGAGGAGCCAGTCAGGGTTAGTACGTAGCCTGAGAATGTCCCCAGACTATAGGACTGGATAACCCCCTGGCGCTGATTAGCGTTGAGGGGGGTGGTATAAAGAACCTGGGCAGTGACAGTATTATTATCAAACGCACAATTGAGCGCGGCATTGGCGACATTGCCAGGATTCGTGTTGTTGATGGCGGCATCGCGCAGGTTTTTGTTTGCAAACAGGAGCGCGGTGCGGATGCAGGATTCTGCGGCCTGGAAAGTGACGTTTTGGCCCTGTAGATTACTGGCCATGCGTTCTCCCAGAGAGGCGGAGCTGAGCATGCTGACGCCCAGCACAGTCATGACCACGAGGATTAGCAGAGCGACAACCAGTACAATACCTCGCTGTCTTTTTATGCCGGTTAGAGTGTGGGGTCTGGATAGTATCATTGTAATCATCTGCCTGGTTTTATCTTACTGAGCCATGTTGTTGCGAATGAGTACGGTCGTGGTATAGACCCGGCGTATTTTCTGGTCAGTCGGCATGGCGCTGTTGCCATCATAGGAACCGATATTGAAGTCCAGCAGACTGAATGTTCGGGGGCTGGGGGCGGAAGCTCTCTCGTCGACACTGCTGGCAAGCAGGGCAATACGCAGGCTGACAATTCTGGACCAGTCCGTTACACCGTCACCATCAAGGTCAGGTATGCTATTGAAGGAAACGTACTGGTTGGCGACGAAGTCGCGTGTGTTGAAAGGAACGTCAGTATCAACGCCGTAGAGCACCTGCATGTTTTCAATTCCTTCGACCAGTTCATTGCCGTTACAGAACAGCGCGAAAATAGGAAGGCCACGGTTATTGGTGCGACCGGTATCGCGAATATCATACTGGTTCCATGTTGTCGTTCCATCGGGGGCCCAGGTTATACCCCCCTGGTTCAGGGCTGCCGGATCAACATTACCGGGTATAGCGCCGTTGCAGTCTGCAGTGGTTGCGCCACCCCAGCCATGGCGCAGGGACAGGATATCACTGGGATTAGGGTTGTTGGCAACGGCAACATTATCTGCACCGCCGCTGAATAGAAAATTCTGAAATTCAGGCTTGGCTGTGACGTTGGGATTGGGATCGTTAAAGGGGTAGGCCGCTATGCGGATATCACGGGTAAGAAAATCAACCGCAAAGCGGCCGTTTTCCTGGGCTCGCATCAGACCGTCATTAAGTCGGTTGCCACGCTGGTTAGACTGATAAACAGTGAACAGCCCTGCCATAATAAGCAGGCTGATGACCAGTGAGACCATGAGTTCAATCAGGGTCAGACCGCGTTGTTGTGAATGTTTCATATTCATCATGGCAGTATATTCAGTGTTACAGTTTGTGCCGCTACGTTTCCAAGACTGGCGTCACGTATATCATTCCAGCTCAGGGCCAGTGTATGTGTAGATGGAAGATCAGGATCAGGGACGCAGGGGGCAGCGGCATCGCAGGTTATGGTCATGGTTGCGCCGGGGGGCAGGTTGGCGGCCATGGACTGGCAGATTTCAAAATTGTCATGTGCCATCAGTTGCGCTGTCGCGCAGGCGCCGGTATTACAGTTGGTCGGTGCGTTACCGCAGGCGTTGGCGTTTAAAGCAACATTCGCATAGCTTAAGTTTGTATTCACCTCCGTTGTATTGGCATGCATTCGTTCAGCCATATCATTAATAATGAAAACCGCCTGCACCCGTGAATTGGAACCGGAGGTTCCTCGCAGACCATGAATTTGCAGACCTGCCAGCCCCAGCAGGCCGACCGAGAGTATGACCAGTGCGACCATGACCTCAACCAGAGTCATGCCCTGCATGCTTTTGTGTATGCTTACTGAATTATAAATTCCGGGATTAAAATCAAACATTCTTCAATTCACTTTTAAGCAGGTTATCTAAAACTATTACGGGCAATTGAGGTCAACGTTAGCGGCGTCTTCCTGGATACCGTTATTATCACTGTCTCGTGACAGACGAGTGCGCCCGGATGTCGTTAGAATAATGGCACGGGCGTGGTTGTTGCGAATAGCGGCTGCATCTGTGTTGCGGCGATCATCGCAGCGCATGAAGGTGGCGGCAGGGACACTGGTGCCATTGGCTGCAAAAATAATCTGGGTGGCGCCGCCTAAATCAGCCAGGACAAGGTTGGCGCCGGACAGGCGGCCATGGACGTAGTATGCCGCTTCTCCCCCGCTTTGTTGACCGTCATTATCGGTTACCTCAGTGACGCCATTGAGATTGTCATCGATGACGGTGATCCAGCCCGTTGTCCAGTCGGCGCTGTTGCTACAGTTGACCTGATCGGCGCTGGCACAGACGATGACGGGCAGATTGCGTTTGACCGCCTCACTACGCGCCATATTGAAAGTTGCAACCAGATCGTTGATCTGGGTGACGCGGTTGCTGTTCTGCTGGTAAAGCCTGAAACCGGGGAACGCCAGCGTCGTTACAATTGCAAACACCGCAAGGGTGACCATTAGCTCGATCAGGGTTAGTCCGCGAGAATTTTTCATATGGTAATTTATAGGCTATCCGGCGGCAGGATTCAGTGGCTATCCGACCAGAGCGCCCAAATACCGGATAAATGGTCGGCTCAGGGGCAAAACTGTGAGTGAGTTGGCAGTTGCACGAGGCGGGGTAAGTTGTCGGATTAATCTCTACGGGTTTAATTCCCCACAGCTTGCTGTGATTAATATTAACCGCCAAGACGCAAAGGACGCCAAGTTTTAGCCAAACAATTCCTGGCGTCCTTTGCGTCTTGGCGGTTCAGGTTGTTCCTTTGACTAAT
>JASBTR010000148.1 GCA_030148325.1 Gammaproteobacteria bacterium | reverse complement strand
AAGGGGTTCGGGCGTCAGAAAGGACATACCGAGTTGTACCGTGGAGCAGAGTATGTCGTGGACTTTTTGCCGAAAGTCAAAATCGAAGCGGTGGTCAAAGATGATCTGGTTGATCAGGTTATTGAAGGTATATCCAAGGCGACCAATTCCGGCAAAATCGGCGACGGCAAGATCTTTGTCTTCGCTATTGAACAGGCGGTGCGTATTCGTACCGGTGAATCTGGCGAAGAAGCCTTGTAAGTCTGGGGGAGTTAAAAATGGAAAATCAAATTTTTCAACTGCAGTACGCCATGGACACCTTTTACTTTCTGGTAATGGGCGCCCTGGTTATGTGGATGGCGGCAGGTTTCGCCATGCTCGAAGCGGGCCTTGTCCGCGCTAAAAATACAACTGAAATCCTGACCAAGAACGTGGTGCTGTATGCGATTGCCAGTACTGCTTATCTGATCATAGGTTATGAAATCATGTACGGCGGCGGTATTTTCCTTGCCGGCATCGATGGTGGTGAAACCCTGGTCAAGGATGCGCTGGCCGCTTCCGCTGAAAACGGTTTTGATGGTGATTCGGTTTATGCCGGCGCCTCGGACTTTTTCTTCCAGGTCGTGTTCGTGGCGACCGCCATGTCCATCGTCTCAGGCGCTGTGGCTGAACGCATGAAGCTGTGGGCGTTTCTCGCTTTTGCCGTGGTCATGACTGCCTTCATTTATCCCATGGAAGGCAACTGGACCTGGGGTGGCGGTTCGGTCTTTGGCATGTTCAGCCTGGGTGATGACTTTGGCTTCTCCGACTTTGCCGGTTCCGGCATCGTGCATCTGGCCGGTGCATCGGCAGCCCTTGCCGGTGTTATTCTGTTAGGTCCGCGCAAAGGTAAATACGGTGAAAATGGTCAGATCAACGCCATTCCCGGTGCCAACCTGCCGCTCGCGACTCTGGGCACGTTCATTCTGTGGATGGGCTGGTTCGGTTTCAACGGTGGTTCGGTTCTGAAACTGGGCGATATCGCTAACGCCAATTCTGTTGCCATGGTGTTCCTGAATACCAATGCGGCTGCAGCCGGTGGTGTGATTGCCGCACTGATTGTTGCCCGTATGCTGTTTGGCAAGGCGGATCTGACCATGGCCTTAAACGGCGCCCTGGCGGGTCTGGTAGCGATCACGGCTGAACCTTCCACACCGACTCCGCTGATGGCGACCATTATCGGTGCGATTGGTGGTGTGATCGTGGTCTTCTCCATCATTACCCTGGATCGCATGAAAATCGATGATCCGGTCGGTGCGATTTCCGTCCACGGTGTGGTCGGCATGTGGGGCCTGCTGGCCGTACCGCTGACCAATGACGGTACGACCTTTGGTGGTCAGATCGTCGGTCTGCTGACGATTCTTATCTGGGTCTTTGGCGCCAGCTTCATAACCTGGATGATCATCAAGGCTGTGATGGGCCTTCGCGTCAGTGAAGAAGAAGAGTTCGAAGGTGTGGATCTGGCCGAGTGTGGTATGGAAGCTTATCCGGAATTCACCGGTGCGCATGGTTCCGGCAAATAAGCAGTACAGTCGAAACCATGAAGAACGGGCGCTTTATGCGCCCGTTTTTTTTGCAAGTTTTTTAACGCAAAGGCGCAAAGGACGCAATGGAATTTCAAATTTTTTCCCGATTTCCATGGCTCCTGCGCAAGGGTCAGCAAAATTCTTTGTGTTCTCTGCGTCTTTGCGCCTTTGCGTTGAAATTCTGCCCTGTTCTTGTACTCTGTCCCGATGAGCACATTAAACGTTATTGATCTGGCGGTGCTGGATATCCAGCCTGCCAGTTTTACCCTGCAGGCCGGTGAGTGTGTCGGTTTGAGCGGGCCCTCGGGTGAAGGTAAGTCATTACTTTTGCGTGCGATTGCCGATCTGATTCCACACAGTGGAACGGTAACGCTCGATGGTGAGGACTGCAGGAACATCAATCCTGCGCAGTGGCGACGCCGGGTGGGCCTGTTGTTGCCGGAGAGCCACTGGTGGTCGGACAAAGTTGGTGATCACTTCCCGGTTCGTGAGATGGACAAGGTGGCTGCGCTGGGATTCGATGAAACGGTATTCGACTGGCAGGTGTCGCGTTGCTCTTCCGGTGAGAAGCAGCGTCTGGCGCTGTTGCGTCTGCTCGCTAATCAGCCACAGGTGTTATTGCTGGATGAACCCACCGCCAGTCTGGACCCGGAAAGCGTGGCTCGGCTTGAGTCTCTGATCAAAATATATCGTGAACAAATGGCCTGTCCGGTGCTCTGGGTGAGCCATGATCCGGCCCAGCTCGCGCGGGTGGCGGATCGCCGGTTGCGGCTGGCGCATAAACAGTTACAGGTGGCGGCATGAGCGTAATTCATCTGAGCATGCTGGATCTGGGGCTGGCGGCCCTGCTGGTATTGCTGCTGGCGCTGCTGTCTTTCGTCATGCGCCTGCAACTGGAACGGCAGATTTTAATCTCAGCCGCGAGAACCACGGTACAGCTTTTATTGATAGGGCTGGTTTTAAAAAGCCTGTTCGCCAGCAGCAACCTGCTCTGGATCAGCCTGATGGCGTTTGTCATGCTGGCCGTGGCTGGGCGGGAAGTCATGCGGCGCCAGAAACGACCGTTCAGCGGCTGGTGGGGGTATGGTCTGGGCAGCCTGTCCATGTTTGTTTCCTCCTTTGCCACCGCCATATTTGCCCTGCTGGTGGTGATTGGCACCGAACCCTGGTATCTGCCGCAGTATTCCATTCCGCTGTTAGGCATGATGCTGGGCAATACCATGAACGGCGTAGCGCTGGCACTGGACAGGCTGACCTCCAGCGCCTGGCAGCAGCGTGCGGTGATAGAAACGCGCTTAAGTTTGGGCCAGGAATGGCACGATGCGATTCGTGATATCAGCCGTGACAGCCTGCGCACCGGCATGTTGCCCATCATCAACGCCATGGCGGCAGCCGGCATTGTTAGTTTGCCGGGCATGATGACCGGTCAGATCCTTTCCGGTACGCCGCCGCTGGAAGCGGTCAAGTACCAGATCCTGATCATGTTCATGATCGCGGCCGGTACCGGCTTCGCTACCGTGATTGCCACCTGGCTGGGTGCGCGTCGCCTGTTCGATGCGCGTCAGCGCCTGAGTCTTTATCGGCTCTCGGGTTCCGGGGTAAAATGAACACATATCGTCCATAAAAGTTTGTATTAAACGCAGAGAACGCAAAGGCGCAGAGACGCAGAGACGCAGAGAAAAAAGTTAATGATAAACCTGACGTTGAGACGAGAATGGCGTTATCTGTAATTTTTCTGCCTTTATTTTGTCGTACAGGGCTTATCCCGAGTTCAGGTGAATAATCGAAATCATACAATCTCTGCGCTTTTGTACCCAAACTACGGGCATTTCATGTTCTCTGCGTTAATTATTTGTGTTTGTGGAGGTGTTTTAGCTATGTCTAAATCAGGGATGTGATGATGAAAAAAAGATTATTTTATTTTAGTCTGTTGTTGATGGTTAGCCTGCCGATGGCGCAGGCTGAAATCTATAAGTGGGTGGATGACAATGGACAGGTGCATTACAGTGAAAAAGCACCGGATAAAAAACGCGCGGCAAAGGAAATTCATTTGCCAAAACACACGCCGCAGGCAACGCCAGTGAGTCCGGCGCAACGCAGGCAAAAGCGAGACAATCTGCTGCGCGCGTTTGATGAAGAGCGCAACTTGCGCAAGCAAGCCAGGGCAAAAAAAGAACATGACGAAGCACGAAATCGGCGCAATTGCATGCGGGCGCGAGACAGACTCAAAAACTACGAACGTGCATCTGTGCTTTATGATTTGAATGAAAAAGGCGAGCGAGTCTATTATTCCGATGCCCAGCGCAACCAGGCCGAGGCTAATTTAAGAAACCAGATTAGCAAATGGTGTGATTAGAACAGTGGCGAGTTGCCGGCACAGTAGAACCTCGCTCGGTTAATTTCATCATGTTTGTTATGACGGGTTTCGCTTCGCTCTACCCATCCTACCCTTTTTTAAACCGCTCGTAGGATGGGTAGAGCGAAGCGAAAACCATCAATCAAAACCGCGGGCGCCACCCTTTTTTAAACCACTCGTAGGATGGGTAGAGCGAAGCGAAACCCATCAATCAATACCGCGGCCGCGATTTTTGTCCTTACGCGGAATCTTTTCCCTTGCAGCTTTTATATCGTATCGGCTTTTTTCATAAACTCCGGCACCGCCAGCGCACCTTTGTGAATCTCTGCATTGTAGTAGTCGCAGCTAAACGCTTTCTGCGCGGCATCCTGTTCCCGAAAGCTGCGAAGTTCCGTATTACCTGCCAGCGTGGCGCTCCACCAGCCTGAGGGATAAATGGGTTGCGGGAAATTTAGCGTGGCCTGCTGAGCGAAGCCTGCGGCCTGCATGCGCTGATACATATTGCGCAGAATGTCCTGGTGTAGCAGGGGTGATTCACTTTGCTGCACCAGAATGCCATGCTCGCCGAGAGCGCGGCGACAGTGACGATAAAACTCCTCGCTAAACAGCACTTCACCGGGACCGACGGGATCGGTACTGTCGACAATAATCACATCCAGGCTGTCATCAGCGGCCTCACGTACCCATTTAATGCCATCGGTGAAATGCAGTTCGGCGCGGGGATCCCGATTCGACGCGCACAGTTCGGGAAAATATTTTTCTGACAGGCGAGTGACGCGCTCGTCGATATCCACCTGCTGCGCCTGTTTTACTTCGGGATGTTTCAACACCTCATGCAGGGTGCCGCAGTCACCGCCACCAATGATCAATACCCGTCGTGGTGACGGATGGGTATACAGAGCGGGATGCGTCATCATTTCGTGGTAGAGAAAATTGTCCCGGCTCGAGACCATGGTGCAGCCATCGATCACCATCAATTTGCCAAAGGTTTCGGTGTCGAAAATCTCGATTTTCTGATACGGCGTCTGTTCCTCGTGAAGTCTGGATTTCAGTTTAAGCGAAAAGGCCGTACCGGTTTCGTCTATGGCTTCGGTGAACCAGTTTGTTGTATCAAACGACATGAAATTTCCAGCTATTTGGGGTCAGAGTAAAAACTATACGCATGTTACTATTCGGTTTCCACTTTTACTCTGACCCCAAATCGCGATGAAAAACTGGACTATCAAAAAATCACAGGCCCTCTATAACGTGGATAACTGGGGCGCGGGTTATTTTGACATCAATGCACAGGGTCATCTGCAGGTCTGTCCGACTCAGGAGCCGCAACGGGCCATTGATATCTATGAGGTGGTGCAGGCGGCGCTGGCTGAAGGCCATCGCCTGCCGTTGTTGTTACGCTTCAGCGATATTCTGCAGCACCGGGTGCACAGTCTTTGTCAGGCTTTTTTCTCCGCGATAGAGTCTGAGGCCTATCGCGGTGGCTATACGGCCGTGTATCCGATCAAGGTTAACCAGCAGCATAGCGTGATCAATGAACTGCTGGCCGGTAATGAGAAGGTGGGGCTGGAGGCCGGCAGTAAGTCTGAGCTGATGGGGGTGCTGGGTATTTCAGCGCAGGCCGATCAGACTATCGTCTGCAACGGCTACAAGGATCGGGAATACATCCGCCTGGCGCTGATCGGGCAGAAGCTGGGTCACCACATCTATCTGGTGATCGAAAAACCCTCCGAGCTGGAGCTGGTGCTGGAAGAAGCCGCTGCGCTGGATGTTCAGCCGCGCCTGGGTGTGCGCGTGCGTCTGGCTTCCATTGGCGAAGGCAAGTGGCAGAACACCGGCGGAGAAAAATCCAAGTTCGGCCTGTCTGCTGCCCAGGTGCTGGCAATGCTGGCGCGGCTGCGCGAAGCAGGCAGTCTGGCCTGGCTACAGATGCTGCACTTTCATCTGGGTTCGCAACTGGCGAATATCCGTGACATTCAGCGCGGCATGCAGGAATGTGCGCGTTACTATGCTGAGCTGCACAGTCTGGGTGCGGTGATTGACTGCATTGATGTCGGGGGTGGTCTTGGGGTGGATTATGAGGGTAGCCATTCCCGCCGCGCCTGTTCCATGAATTACAGCCTCGACAGCTATGCCCGTCATATCGTGCACGCGCTGAAGGAAGTCTGCGAGCAACAGGACTTGCCGCACCCACAGATCATGACCGAATCGGGTCGCGCCATGAGCGCGCACCACGCCATACTGGTAACCAATACTATCAATGTCGAGCAGACGTCGGCGGATGAGGTTCTCGAGTTGCCCAAAAGTGATGCACCGGTGGCACTGCAGGAACTCGGGCAGCTACACCGCTTATTGGCCGAAGATGAAATTAACAGTCATGCCGCTATCGAGGCCTGGCACGATGTACGTTACTGGCTGGGTGAAGCGCAGACCCTGTATACCCACGGCATGCTGGATCTGGCTCAGCGCGCCACTGCCGAGGCCCTGTATTTTTCCTGCTGTCGGAATATTCGTGCGCGCCTCAGTCCGGCGCAGCGCAGCCACCGCGAAGTACTGGATGCGCTTAATGAAAAACTGGCGGACAAGTATTTCTGCAATTTTTCCCTGTTCCAGTCGATTCCCGATGCCTGGGGTATCGGCCAGATCTTTCCTGTCATGCCCCTGCACCGTTTGCAGGAGATGCCCTGCTGTCGTGGTGTGATTGAAGACATCACCTGTGATTCGGACGGTCGTATCGATCATTACGTAGAAGGTGAAGATATCGAAGCCAGCCTGTCCCTGCATGAATGGAAAGCCGGTGAGCCTTACCTGCTGGGTATCTTTCTGGTTGGCGCCTACCAGGAGATTCTCGGTGATATGCACAACCTGTTCGGCGACACCGATTCGGTGCATGTCAGGCTGACTGACAAAGCTTACCAACTGGAGCAGCCCTGCCGTGGCGACAGGGTCGATGATCTACTGCGCTACGTGCATTTTGATCCGGACGAGCTGGAGCAGAACTATCGTGCTAAAATAGCGGCCGCCGATTTACCGGCGCAGGAAAAACAGGACTGCCTGGATGCGCTGTTGTCGGGTATGTCCGGTTACAGTTATTTACAGGATTAATCTCTACGGGTTTAATTCCCCACAGCTTGCTGTGATTAATATTAACCGCCAAGACGCAAAGGACGCCAAGTTTTAGCCAAACAATTCCTGGCGTCCTTTGCGTCTTGGCGGTTCAGGTTGTTCCTTTGACTAAT
>JASBTR010000137.1 GCA_030148325.1 Gammaproteobacteria bacterium | reverse complement strand
TTTATAGACCTGCTTACGGTAACCGGCTTCCACACCCAGCAAATAATCCGTGGTGTAGGAAATTTTGGCGCTAAAGTCGCTGATAGTGCTGCCACTGTATTTCACGACACTGGTTTCGGCGCTGATGAGCAGACCTTCCATGGGAGAGACGCCCAGCATGAGGTAGCCCATGGGAATGATTTGTGAAAATGTGCCACTGGTGGTGCCGGTAACGTCTCCGACGAGTACGGCCTCACCATCGATGTTCTTGAAGTTCAGGCCAAAATCGAAGGAGACCACATTGTCCAGTAGTTCCCAGTAGAGGGTGACGTCGGTCTGGTTCAGGTTGAGTGTGCTGCGGACATTCTCACTGGCGGTATAGGTAATACCATTGAAGACAATTGACTGACTAAGCAGACCACTGCCGCTATTTTCAAGCCTGGTGGACATCAGACGGATATTGGGTAATAACGGAACAGGGTGTTCAAGCGTAATATAGAAGTAGCCTTCTGTTTTATCCGTTATATGCAAATCAGTATCAAGATCGGCTGAGATGGTACTGCTGCCGCTTTTATAGCGGAAGTCACCACTGGGATCGTGGTTCCAGCCACCGCCGCCAATTTGCAGGCCGACGAAGTCAGCCTGAGCGGAAAACGATGCAACAAAAAGTGAAAGTCCTGCGAGCAATGCAATGGATAAATGGTGTTGTTTCATGGGTTTGTTCCCTGTGTTTTCAGTTATGTCAGATTTATGTCTTTATCGGCCGGTTGCCACCGAAGTTTTAGCGAATTATAAAAAAAAGCAAGGAACGCGTGACTAATTTGGTAAGAACCCGCTGTTTTTTTCGATTCTGGTTAATATTGACGCAGTGTCAGGGTATCGCCTCGCTGGCTGAACTCAAGTTGCTTGAGGAAACTCATACCCAGCAGTACTTCTTCACTGCGCATGTGCGGGTTGATGGACGCGCGCACATTATGTACCTGAATGTCTCCCAGGCTGATCTGTTCGAGTATGGTGGCATAAGCAGTAGCGGGTCCTTTGGCGGTCTGGTAGATTCGTTTTCGTCCGCGTTTTAGCCCCAGCCTGTCGGCAACCTGTGCGGGCACGGCGACATCCGTAGCGCCAGTATCGAGCATAAAGACGACCGGTTGGCCGTTGATCAGGCCACTGGCTACATAATGACCGTATTTGTTGCGCTTCAGCCTGACCTCCGCACCGCCGGCGCCCTGCTGCGAAGCAAGTTTCTGATTCGGATTATACTGACGTTCGAGGATATTGTTGAAAATCAGGGTCAGCAGCGCCACCAGCAGCACCCACATACCGATGATCATGTACTTGCCCATGCGTTTCTGTTCGTCTTCGGCAGACATTCGTGGGTGGTATCCTTTTTAGTCTCGGCCGGTTTTTATCTGATCACGATAGCGCAGACTGAGATCGGCATAGGCATCGATACGCCGGTCGCGCAGACAGGGCCAGTTGCGGCGCACCGTTTCACTGCGGGATAGATCAAGTTCGACAAGCAGTACGGCGGCATCGTCAGTCGGCGCTTTGGCCAGCAACTCTCCCTGTGGTCCGGCGACAAAGCTGGAACCCCAGAAATGGATCTGCCCCTTGCCGTCATCAGCCGTTTCAATACCGCAGCGATTGCAGGCGGCCACTGGAATACCGTTGGCAATCGCATGGGCTTGTTGAATAGTGCGCCAGGCTGAATACTGGTGTTGCTGCTCTGCAGTCTCATCCTGTTTGTCCCAGCCAATAGCGGTGGGGTAGAGTAGTATATCCGCGCCGGCAAGACTCATCAGACGGGCGGCCTCGGGGAACCATTGATCCCAGCAAATCAGTATGCCCAGTTTGCCTAGCGAGGTCTGGATCGGCAGGAAACCCGTATCGCCGGGGGTAAAGTAGAATTTTTCATAATAGCCGGGATCATCCGGTATGTGCATCTTGCGATAGATACCGGCAATAGAACCATCGCGTTCAAGCACTACGGCGGTATTATGATAAAGCCCGGCGGCGCGTTTTTCGAACAGGGAGGCGACAATCACGATTTCCAGCTCCTGCGCGAGTGTGGCCAGCCTGTTACTGGTCGGGCCGGGAATGGATTCCGCCAGATCAAAGTAGGAAGACTGTTCCTGCTGGCAGAAATAATGTGAGCTGTGTAATTCCTGCAGCAGGACTAATTGTGCGCCCCTGGCCGCCGCTTCACGGATACCGTCGAGGCTGCGCTCCAGATTGTACGGATAATCCCGGCTGCAGGCGTGTTGAACCAGTGCGAGAGTAAGGGTCTTTTTATATGTCATATCGACGAATTCAGTATGAGCATGATTTGATTACAATTGATGGGTTTCACTTCGTTCTACGTTCTACCCATCCTACAGCGTGCAATAACCAGGGGTAGGATGGGTAGAACGTAGAACGAAGTGAAACCCATCAAAATTATAACGTATTGCTTTGGCTTAAGCCTGATTATATTTATACTGCAAAGAGGTATGGTGGCCTGGATGGAATAACAAGAGGAAACAGACGTAATGAAAAAATGTACATTTATTTTGCTGCTGGGATTTTTTCTACTATTGAGTGGTTGTGCGGGTGACAATAAAAAGACCCGCAGTTTTGAAAACACCATGCGCGCCTATGAACAGGTAATTCGCTGGGGAGATCTGGAGAAAGCAAACGATTTTCTCAAGGAACCGGATGAATTTTCCGCCGAACGCTATGAAAGACTGAAAAAGATCCAGGTCAATGGCTATCGTCTACTGAGCCGAACGAAAACGAAAGAAGGCGTCGATCAGGTAGTGGAAATCAAATATACAAAAGACGCCAGTGTCGTTGTGCGCACGATTACAGATGCGCAGAAATGGATTTATGACAAAGATGAGGAACGCTGGTATCTGGCCTCAAAAATTCCGGAATTCAAGTAGTAACATGAGGATAACTGGACGGCCATCAAAGGTATGAAATGGTACAATTTGTACATCCTGGCTCATGCAGGTTGATGCCGGTTAAATATTTGTGATCGAGGTATTGGAATACTGAGAATTTACTTTAGTCGCATTCCAGACAGTCGATATATCCCTTGTATAAATTCTTAAAATTACAAGGGTATGTTATGCGTATTTCAATAATATTTGTGTGTCTGCTTTTTCCCGGTGTATTACTGGCGGACAAGTTATATTTTGCTTTCAATGGTATTTCCTATCATTTCGATCGCAGCAAAAAATATAATGAGACAAATCTGGGACCCGGACTGGAATATGATTTTGATCAGATTGACGGCTGGATTCCCTTTATCGCGGGGGGAACGTTCAGGGACAGCAACAACCAGGATTCCAATTACCTGGCTGGCGGCGGCAAGTACCGCATTCCCCTGTCACCGGACTGGGGGCGCCTGTATGTGGATTTCGGCCTGGCCGGCGTGCTCATGACCCGTTATGACTACAAGGATAATAAGCCGTTTCCGGTAGCCGGCCCCTTTATTTCTGTAGGCAATGACTATCTGGCCCTGAATGCTGCGTTTATCCCCAAGTTTTTGCCCAAGTCCAGGAGCCTGCTGTATTTTCAATTGATGGTGACGGTGTTTGAATTTTAGCCACTGCTATCTAATTCTCTATGGGTTTAATTCCCCGCAGCTTGCGTTGAAAACCGGTAGGAGCGGGCTTGCCCGCGAATGGTTTGAGGTTCAGGCAACCGCTTTCGCGAGCAAGCTCGTTCCTGCGATTTAATACCCCATAGCTTGTTGCCGGAGGTAGAAGGCAATCTACAATTGGTTTCTGTAGCGGCTCAGGCCGGGGCAGACTTTCCAGTTTAGCATCCAGTCTTCAAACATCTCAGCCGGCATGGGTCTGGCTATAAAATAGCCCTGCAATTTGTCACAGCGTAGAATTTCCAGCAGATCCCATATCTCCTGATCCTCCACCCCTTCTGCGACTACGCTTAGTCCAAGGTTGTGAGACAGGTCAATGGTCGAGCGCACAAGCACCGCATCATGATCGTTCCTGCACATATCGATGACGAAGGATTTGTCGATTTTCAATTCATGAATAGGCAGTTTTTTCAGATAGGCCAGAGATGAAAAGCCGGTGCCGAAGTCATCCACAGCCAGTTGAATACCCATATCAGCAAGCTGGTTCATGGTTTCAATGGCACGCTCAGGATCAGCCATCATCGCGCTTTCGGTAATTTCCAGCAGCAGATGTTGCGGGCCGGTATTACAGTCTTTAAACAGCTTCTTTATGTAGCCGGCCAGCCGGGAATCCTGCAAATCCCATGTTGACAGGTTCACTGCAATACTGAATTGATATCCCTTCTGAACCCAGTTGGCGCATTGATGCATGGCGGTTCTCAGCACCCAGCGTGTCAGATCGTTTATCATGCCGGTCTGTTCGGCCAGCGGGATGAGTTCAACCGGCGGGATAAAACCATGTTCAGGATGTTCCCAGCGCAACAGGGCTTCAGCGCCGATGACCCGGCCTGATTTAACGTCGAGCTTGGGCTGGTAATGCAGGCTGAGTTTGTTCTGTTCGAGCGCGTCATGGAAATCACTGACCAGGGTGAGGCGATTGACGCTATTGGGATCACGCTCCGGATTATAGATTACATAACCACATGATCGTCGCTTGCTTTCATACATGGCGACATCGGCGCAACGAATCAGGGTATCAGGGTCTTCACCGTGCAGAGGACAAAGGGCAATACCAATGCTTCCACCAATGTGCAACTGAAAACTGTCAATGTTCAGAGGTTCCTGCAGACTTCGTGTAATTCGCTGCGCGACTTCTTCAGCATACTTAAGCGTAATACCGGACAGCAGCAGGGCAAATTCATCCCCTCCAAGACGAGCGACAAAATCGGTTTGTCGCAGACAGGAAAGAAGGCGTCCTGACACTTCCTGCAGAACCCGGTCACCCAGCTGATGGCCCAGGGTGTCGTTGATTTCCTTGAAACGATCCAGATCCAGCAACAGCATCGCAATAGATAATTTTCGTGAACTAACGCGGATGATTTCTTTTTTAATGTGATTGATAAGCTGGATCCGGTTGGGCAGACTGGTCAGGGCATCATGGGTGGCCTGGTATTCCAGTTGACTCTGGCGGTCACGAATTTTCTGCGAGGTCTCGGTAAATGCCTGGATCAGGTTGCGAGTTTCATCCAGCTCTGCTGATGGCAGATTCTTAATACCGGCATTTTTTTTCCATATTTCTGATCTGAGCGCACGGGTAACGGTGCTGACAGGTTGCAGGATTTTACGCTGCAGAATGTGATAACCGGCAAGAATTGCCAGCAAAAGCAGTGCAACCAGCCCCCAGAGTGCGTAAGTACTTGTTTTGGCAACCCGAGTCAGGTTGTGGAGATCCGCTGAAAATGAGTGCTCGAGATGTTGATCGAGCAACAGCAGCTGATGCCAGATTTTGTCATACAGCGGTCTGATGGTGTTTTTTATAAAAGGGATATCTGCGCGCCATTCGCCGGATTCATGTGCGAGTTTCATATTTTCATAGGCTGTCCACCAGTTACTCGAGGTGCGTTTCATTTCGATGAGCGACTGGCTGCCCTGTAACCCAAGCTGTCCCTGCTGTTCCTTTTCGTCCAGCATCTCCAGCAAATGCCGGACATGGTTGTATTGTGTTTTGATATCATTTGCAAGCGTCTGGAGCTGAGATTTTGAGTCACCAAAGCTGCCCGTAAGCAGTAACAGGTTACGGCGGAAATGGCTGATCATGCGTACCCATTCGTGTTGACAGGCCTCGAACAGTTCATGGATTTCACGTTGGGCCGGATTCATGTCGGTAGCGTTGATTTCATTCAACCCCAGGCTTGCGGCAGTATAGAAGTTCTGGTTGTTAACCAGCATGACCTTGCGCAGAACAGTGGTTGCCGGAAACAGGCGTTCAACCCGGCTGCGTATCCCGGCCAGCTCATCAGATACCTGCTTTAGCAGGCTGATGTTGGTGTGCAGTTGTTTTATCTCCTTTTCAAGCTTCATACTATGAACCCAGGATGTTTTTTCCAGTGCGGAGGCATTATCCTGAGCGGTGTCGAAATAACGGTTAAGTGTCTGCTGATATTTTTGTTGCGGAGTCAGCATAAAGGCGTTCTGTAAATCCTCAGCCTGTCGGATAGCATTACGGATCCGGCTACTGTATTCAATGACCTCATTGCGAATCCTGATGTTAATCAGGCTTTGGGCTTCGGTGCGGGAGAGATAGAACTGGGCGGTTCCGGCGCTACTGAGAATGACAAGCGTAAGAACGCCGACCGTCGCAAGATAACGGCCGCGGAGGGAGTTCAGAAATTTATATGTAAGCAAGTCTATTCCACGCGTACTTGAACCTGTCAGTCGGGATATACTGACTCCTGTTCTTCATCGGCGAATTAGAATAGTTCTTTAATTTGAAGCGCTATTGTCGGCTATTATCAGGTAGATACAGGATAAAACCGCTATCCTGCACCAGCCACTATTGTCTAATGCCCTGCATAGAATGCGGCAATAGCATCCTGATAGCGATCTTCCACGCGCTGACGCTTTATTTTCATGGTGGGCGTAATCAGGCCATTTTCAACAGTCCAGGACTCCAGTGTGGCTTTGATAGCGTAGAGTTTGGCATAGCCGGGGAAAGAGATAAGTTTCGCGGCGATGCGTTCCAGCAACACCTTATGTATATTTTCGTCATCAAGACTGTGTTCATCATCAGGATTAAGGGAAAGGCTGGTTGCCAGTTGCACCCATTTGTCCTTATTCAGAACAACAATGGCGGAAAGGAAAGGGCGGCCTTCGCCGATGATCATGACCTGCTCGAACAGGGGGTCCGTGCTGATGGTCAGCTCCATGTCGGCGGGTGGAATTTTTTCTCCGTTGGAAAGTACGATGATGTCCTTGAGGCGGCCGGTGATATAGATATGTCCTTCGCGGATTTCAGCGACATCCCCGGTATGCAACCAGCCTTCCTCATCAATAACTTCACGGGTGGCGGCTTCATTTTTGTAATAGCCCAACATCACACCGGGACTGCGCACCAGCAGCTCACCATCATCACCGATGCGAACTTCCACTTCCGGCAGCGGTTGACCGACGCTAAACGGATCATTGTCATCCAGGCGGTTGGTGGAAACCACCGGACTGAGTTCGGTCATGCCATAGCCCTGACTGATAGTGATGCCAAGTCCGATAAAGGTACGGGCAATGTCGTTGGACAAAGGCGCGCCGCCGCTGACGGCAAGGCGCAGCCGTCCACCCAGTTTGGCGCGGATCTTTTTCGCCACCAGGGCATCCAGCAGCGGCCATAGCAGCTGTGAGCCGGACCACCTGGCCCGGCCCTGGGAAATCAGGAACCGCTGCCAGCCCACCGTCACGGTTTTTTCAAATAGTTTGCGGGCAAAGGCGGGTTTTTCGGCCAGTTGCAGTTGGATCTTGTTATAGACCCGCTCAAAGATACGTGGCACCGTCACCAGAATGGTGGGCCGAATGATCAGCATGTCTTCGGCAAGCTGCTCGATAGAACGGGAAAAGGACACGCTGGCGCCTACCAGCATGGGCATGTAATAGCCTGCGGTACGCTCGAACATGTGCGACAGGGGCAGGAAGGAGAGGAACATATCGTTGGTATAGAAATGATCGCAGCGCTGGGCGCTGTCGGCATTCCAGAGAATATTGGCGTGACTGAGCATGACTCCCTTGGGGTTGCCGGTGGTGCCCGAGGTATAGACGATCGAGGCCAGCGTATCATCTGGTACATCCAGTCTTTCCAGCGCCACACCCTTTGAGGGTAGCCATTCGCTAACATTTTTCAGGCGCGTGTCGTGGGCGCCGGCGACAGGCGTCAGGGTGATAATGCGCTGCACTTCCTGCATACTGTTGTAGGCATCACCCAGACACAGCCAGTGTTCCTCGTTTTCGATCAGGATGAGTTTGACCCCGGCGTTCTGCATGATATAGCCGATATTGTCGGGGCGGTCATTGGCGTACAGTGGCACCAGCACCAGTTGCAGGGACAGGGCTGCCTGTTCGAACATGATCCATTTGGGACAGTTACGCGCCATTACCGCGACTCGCTCCCCGCTCTGCAGGCCTTCGGCGGCCAGTGCCGCTTTCCAGCGGGCGACTTCGTCGGCTACCTGACGCCAGCTAAGATCGCCCCACTGGTTTTCCTCTATATTGAAACAGCGATAGGCGAGGGCATCGGGGGTAAGATTCACCCGCTCCAGCAGCAGATTGTGCAGGTTGCCAACAGTTTTGGGTGAAATGATGCTCTGTTGTAACTTAGCCATTGTCCGCTTCCTGTTCAAGCCATTGCTGCCAGCCGCTATCGGGGGTGAAGCGCTGACCATAGCGTTGTTGTAACTGTTCCAGCATTTTATAGACCTGCTGTGTGCCGCGATCCTGCAGATAGTGCATGGGACCGCCGCGGAAAGGCGCGAAACCGGTGCCGAAGATAATGCCGGCATCGGCCAGATCGGCATTATCCACTACACCGTCACGCAGGCAGGCGATCACTTCGTTGACCATGCGCAGGATCAGGCGCTCCTGAAGGTCAGCGGGCGGGATGTAGTCTTTGTCCGGGGCTGTCTTGACCGGTTTACCTTTCTTGAAGGCATAAAAACCCTGGCCGGTCTTCTTGCCCAACTGGCTGCGCTCAACCAGCGTCCTGAGCTTTTCAGGCACGCTGATGTCCATATTCTGTGAAAGAATGTCGGCGACTTTCAGGCAGATATCCAGGCCAACCGTGTCGGCCAGCTCAATCGGTCCCATGGGCATACCGAACTCAACCGCTTCGTCATCGATGACTTTCAGCGGCACGCCTTCTTCGGCCAGGATCACAGCTTCAATCAGGTAAGGCATGAGTACGCGGTTAACCAGAAAACCGGGGCTGCTGGTCACCGGCAGGGGCAGACGGCTGATGGATTTGGCGAAGGCGCTGGCGCGCTGCACGTTTTCCTCACTGCTGCTTTTGCCGCGCACAATTTCAATCAATGGCATTTTGGCGACCGGGTTGAAAAAGTGCAGACCTACCAGTCGCTCCGGCTTTTTCAGCGCCTCGGCCAGCGCTTCCAACGGGATGCTGGATGTATTGGTGCAAAGCAGGGCATCGGCTTTCATCTGCGGTTCAATCGCACGGAATAGTTCACGCTTGACCTCTACGTCTTCAAAAATGGCTTCGATCACCACATCAGCACGCGCCAGTGCATGGCCGGGCAGATCCGGCATCAGTCTGTCCAGGGTGGTGGAAATCAGGCGGGGTTTTTTCAGGCGTTTTTTATAAAGATCGAAGGCACGCTGGATAACTCGGCCCAGGGTTTCATGCTCACGATCCTGAATGCTGACCTGGTAACCCTGCAGCGCACACCAGGCGGCAATGTCACCGCCCATGACGCCGCCGCCGATGACATGCACGTATTTCGGTTTGCCATCCAGTTTCCGTCCCAGGCCTTTCAGCGTTTCCTGCAGGCCAAAGACCCGGATCAGGTTCTGGGCGGTTTTACCAACCAGCAGACTGGCTACCGAGGCCGCTTCTTCACGCAGCATCTGTTCACGATCATCGGCATAGTGCTGCCAGAGATCGATCAGCGCATAGGGAGCCGGGTAGTGCGCCCGCGCAGCTTTTTTGGCGACCGTTTTGACCATGTACTTTGCAATCCAGGGTCGCAGCAGGCGGTGGTTCAGCAACTTCAGCCACCAGGGCAGCGGTGTCTGTTTCGGCGGTTTGCGCAAAATACTGCGTGCGGCATTGAGCAGGTGGCGTCTGGGCACAGCATAATGCACCAGACGCATTTTTTTCGCCGCCCGTGCTGAGAAGCTGCGACCGGTAAGCATAATGTTCAGTGCGGTGAGAGGGCCGGCGGCCTTCAGCGCCCGCACTGTGCCACCGAAGCCGGGGTGAATACCGAGGCGCACTTCGGGCAGGCCGAGACGGGTTTCGGGGCTGTCCTCGGCGATGCGATAGCGACAGGCCAGCGCCATCTCCATGCCGCCACCGAGGCAGTAGCCATGAATCAGGGCAATAGTGGGACAATTGAGGCTTTCAAGCAGGTTGAAAATACGATGCCCGCGCTGAATGGCTTCCAGCGCCGCGTGCTGAGATTCAAAATGAGTGAACTCGCCGATATCAGCGCCGGCGATGAAGCCGTTTTCCTTGGCCGAGCGAATCACCAGTCCGCGGGGCGGCTGGCGATGCAGATAGTTGAGCGCGTCTTCCAGTTCCATCAGCACCGCTTCGGAAAGGGTATTGGTGGAACTGTCCGCCTTGTCCAGATGTAGCCAGACAAAGTTTTCTTCGTCCTGTTCAAGCTGCCAGTGTTTGTAGGTTTTATCCGTCATGCCTGTATCCATTGTTAAGCCCTTTCAATCAAGCCCGTTCGATCAACATAGCGCCGCCCTGGCCGCCACCGATGCACAGAGACGCCACGCCGTGTTTCGCCTGTTTGCGTTCCAGCACCGAGAGCAGGTGCAGGACGATGCGTGCACCGCTGGCGCCAACCGGATGACCCAGGCTGACACCGCCGCCGTCGATATTAAGACGTTCCTGATCGATACTGCCAAAGGGCGTTTTCAGGCCCAGCTCTTTCCGGCAGTAATCCCTGTCTTCCCAGGCGCGCAGACAGGCAATGACCTGGGCGGCAAAAGCTTCGTTGATCTCCCAGTAGTCGATGTCTTCGAGTTTCAGGCGCTTTTTCTTCAACATCGGCGTGATCGCATGCACCGGCCCCAGTCCCATCTGTGCGGGTTCCAGTCCCGCCCAGTGGCAGTCCCTGATTTCCCCCCGCACCGTTAAGCCATGTTTTTTTACCGCGGTTTCACTGGCCAGAACCAGCATTGCCGCACCATCGGTGACCTGGGCGCTGTTGCCGGCGGTCACCGCGCCGAAAGGCCGGTCGAAGACCGGGCGCAGTTTGGCCAGTTTTTCAACCGACGAGTCGGCGCGCAGGCCGTCATCATGACGATAGACCTTGCCGCGGGTGTCATAGAGTGTTTCGATTTCAGACAGGTAGCCCTGTTCAACCGCTTCCGCCAGACGCTGGTGACTGCGCACGGCATAAGTGTCCATTTCTTCGCGGCTGATATTGAAACGATAAGCCAGATTTTCGGCCGTCTGGCCCATGGACAGACCGACGACCGGATCGGTCAGGCCATGCAACAGGCCGATAACGGGTTTGAAATATGCCGGACGCAGCTGGCCCAGCGTTTTCAGCCGCATGGACAGAGTTTTGGCCGTCGCCCAGGCGCCCAGCCAGGTGACCATGGCCGTACCCAGCAGCACCGGCGCATGGCTCATGGCTTCCACACCGCCGGCCAGCACCAGATCAGCCTGACCGCTGCGGATGTTTCGGGCGGCGCAATCCAACGCCTGCATGCCTGAGGCGCAGTTGCGCTGTACGGTCCAGCCGGGAACCTGTTTACCACAGCCCAGGCGCAGGCCGATAACCCGGCCGATATTGACCTCATCAGGACCGGGCATGACGCAGCCCATGATGACTTCATCGAAAGCATCTGGCTCGAATGGCTGGCGCGCCAGCAACGGACGACCACAGCCGATAGCCAGTTCGGCGGCACGAAACGGGCCGGGTTTGTTGCGCGCTTTTAGTTGCGGCGTACGGCTGCCATCGACAATGTACACGGCACGTCCATTATTTGTGCTGCGCTTGCGGCGAACCGTTTTTTTCTTTGTGCCAGTTTCAATGTTACTACTGTTGTTGTCAGTTTCGGCCATGTCGGTTTCCTGTCCTGTTATTTAGCGGGCTTGTTTGGAAAATCATCCACCTTGATGACATCCGTACGTGCGGCATCGGCTTCACGAATCAGCTCGGCATCCTGTTCGGTGATAATAGCCTGTTCAAGCCCGGCTTCAAGCATACCTTCAAGACCGTGATAATCCACTTTGTAGTCACGCAGGCCCTGACGCAGTTTACGTTCAGCATGATCGGCGCGGATGACTTTGGCCAGCGCATCTTCCAGCCGGGCAATGGTCTCATGCTCAGCTTTGGGAAGGAAAATACCATCGGTGAGACGATCGCGCGAGTTCGAGGGAATCAGTAGCTGCTCGGCAATCCGGTGGCCGATTTTGTCTGAAGGGGGAGAGAAATGCCGCCCCAACGGGAAGATCATCCAGCGCAGTAAAAAGGCAACCGGGCGGTTGGGGAAGTTATGCAACAGGCCATCAATCGCATTCTGGATTTCTGAGAGGGAATGCTGACAGGCCCAGTGCAATAGAGGTAAATCTGATTTGGGATTGCCCTGATCTTCGAAGCGCTTGAGCACGGCGGAGGCCAGATACAGGTGGCTGAGCACATCGCCGAGTCGAGCCGAGAGTGCTTCCTTGCGTTTCAGTGCACCGCCGAGTGTCATCAGGGCGGCATCGGTGAGCAGGGCGAAGGCCGCGCTCATGCGAGTAAGGTGCTGGTAGTAGCGTCGGGTCGGGCCGGGACCCTGAACGAAAATGAACAGGGAACTGGTCAACGCATGAAACAGTGTGCGCAGACTGTTTATCATCACAAAGCGTATGTGGCCAAACAGGGCGCGATCGAATTTCTCCAGAGACAGATCCGGATCTTCTTCACCAATGGCTTCCATTTCCTTAAATACATAGGGATGACTGCGAATAGCACCCTGACCGAAGATGATCATGCTGCGAGTGAGAATGTTGGCACCTTCGACCGTGATGCTGATGGGTATGCCCTGGTAAGCGCGGCCGATGATATTGCGCGGGCCCAGGCATATGCCGGCGCCACCGAGGATGTCCATGGCGTCGTTAATGACCTTACGCATACGCTCGGTCAGGTGGTATTTAACGATGGCCGAGATCACCGAGGGTTTTTCACCGCGATCCAGCGCGGTGGCGGTGAGGGTGCGGGTTGCGTCCATTATGTACGTGTAAGCGCCGATGCGCGCCAGCGCTTCTTCCACCCCTTCAAAACGGCCGATGGGGAGTTTGAACTGGGTGCGAACACGTGCATAAGCGCCAATACCGCGCACAGCCAGCTTGCCCGCCCCTGTGCTCAGCGCCGGCAGGGAAATGCCGCGGCCGTCAGCCAGACATTCCATCAGCATGCGCCAGCCCTGACCGATACGCGCCTGACCACCGATGATCCAGTCCAGCGGTACAAACACATTCTCGCCGCTGTTAGGCCCGGTCATGAAGGGGATGTTGAGCGGGTTGTGGCGACGGCCAATGTTTACACCCTCGGTATCCGTGGGGATTAGCGCCAGGGTGATGCCGAGATCCTTTTCTTCTCCCAGCAGCTGATCGGGATCGTAGAGTTTGAACGCCAGTCCCAGCAGGCTGGCGACGGGACCTAATGTGATATAGCGTTTTTCCCAGGTCAGGCGCATGCCAAGCACGTCTTCCTGGCCCTGAAAATCCTGCCGACAGACAATACCGTAATCAGGTATGGCACCGGCGTCACTGCCGGCGTGGGGACTGGTGAGCGCGAAGCAGGGGACTTCTTCACCGGCAGCCAGGCGCGGCAGATAATAGTTTTTTTGTTCTTCGGTGCCGTATTCTAGTAACAGCTTGGCCGGGCCCAATGAGTTGGGCACCATTACCGTGACCGCAGCAGTAATACTGCGGGTGGAAATTTTCATGACAGTGGCGGAATGGGCGAGGGCGGAATAGTCAAGCCCGCCGTAAGATTTAGGAATAATCAGGCTGAAGAAACCGTTCTTTTTAATAAACTCCCAGGCTTCAGGTGGCAGATCTTCCCGCTCGGCGGTGATCTCCCAGTCATCGAGCATGGCGCAGAGTTCATCGACCGGACCGTCGAGAAAGGCCTGTTCCTCAGCGCTCAGGTGCGGTGCGGGCAGCTGGCGAAGTTTTTTCCATTTTGGCCTGCCGCTGAACAGTTCACCGTCCCACCAGACTGAACCGGCATCCAGCGCCTCGCGTTCAGTCTGCGACATGCGAGGCGTAATCCGGCGGAATAGTTTTAACAGCGGTTCGGAAATCCAGCGCAGACGCCAGTTACGTTGCTGTTCGACATGCTGGTTCATGAGCTTTCTCCCTGTGGATTAACAGATGTCGCCGCCGCTATAGTGTCTGAGCGGGATTTGTCAGATGAGTTCCCTGCACTGTCCGTGGCATCGGCAATCGTCGGCAGGGTGGTGTAACAGTCATCCGGGTTGTTGCAGTACAGATCCGAACTGGCCCAGGGCAGATGACGGTAGAGCGATAGATCATCAAGATTGAAGAAAGGGTATTTAACAATATCGAAATAGGGAGAAAAATCAAAATCCCGTGGCGTCAACAGACGTGGATTGCGCTGGTACAGATGGATCTTGTTGTCCGGCGTTTTCTCGGCAAAGGGCAGGACGGGAAAACGCACGGATTGAAAGGCTTCGCCGATCATAGTGGAACATACCGTTCGGGTCTGCATGCCGGCATTGTGCGAGAACAGACTGGAACGCCACCGCCGGGGAATGAAACTGTAGGGCAACATGAAGCGCGCCAGATCCAGCAAATGGCGAATATCATAATCGTTGCCAAGTTTGTCGATAGCGTAGCGAACAACATTGCGGGTATCCTCGGGCGACAGCCCCTTGGGACGACAGATACGCAGATGCTCCTTGCTGTATTTTTCCAGTGGATAAATCACCGTGCCTTCACCGAGCAGGGCCTCGATGATGTAGGGCTTGTCCATTTCGAGCCGATGTTCGCTAACCAGCCTGTTCTGCAGGGGCCTGTCCTCGAGTTCGTAGAGGCGGCCAATATAAAGGGCGGAATGGGTCCAGGGACTCTGAGTGATGAGCTTGATGACTTCCGAGACACGACTGCGGCCTTCGACCAGGATGACATCACCGGGACGAATTTCATAACACAGGCGTTCAAAACTGGAGAGGGGTGCGAGGCTGTAATCAGGACTGGATTCCTGATTCAGCCAGCGGGTGATAGCCCCCAGCAAACGTTTTCTGATACCAACTGCTTCCATAAATTTTTTTCTCTATCCTGATTAGGGTCTGTTGATCTTTCATCTATTGTCTGATTTTGGCTAATTTTAGCCCTGCCTGCGTTATTTTTTACTATCAATGGAGTGCATTGATACGTAAAAAATGCCTTGTCAGGACTAAAATTTCCTCAAAATCAGCCTAA
>JASBTR010000136.1 GCA_030148325.1 Gammaproteobacteria bacterium | reverse complement strand
CTGCTCATACCCCCAGACGGCCGTCATTCCGGCATGGTTCTAGCCGGAATCCATGTTTGTAAAACCACTGGATTCCCGCTGACCCCATGCGGGAATGACGAATAGCCACTGTTCTGCAATCTTGGGGGTAAGTAGTTACGTCAAAATTATACATTCTCTGCGCCTTAGCGTCTCTGTGTTCTCTGCGTTAATTATCCATATTTATGGATGGAAACTAACTAAATAGAAAGGGCATTTCTGCCCGGTTCCAGAGTTGTGCGAGGTATGTGATAGTATCAGTTTTTTTTCTGCAGATAGCAAAATTCATGAGACATCTACTTTATACTCGCGCACCGGAAGCGCATCGTCAGGACCTGCAGAACCTGAAGCGGATGCTGCCCTATATCTGGGCTTATAAAGGGCGGGTGCTGTTTGCCCTGCTAGCATTGATTCTGGCCAAGCTGGCAACGGTCGGTGTGCCGCTGGTATTCAAGGAAATTGTTGACGCACTGGATAGCAGCCATACCAGTCTGACCGGGCAGGACGGCCTGGTTTTGCCGATTGTCCTGTTTCTTGCCTATGGTGCTCTGCGCCTGTCGAGTTCCCTGTTTAACGAGTTGCGAGACGCGGTGTTTGCTCGAGTGCGCTATGGCGCCATGCATCGGCTCTCGCATCAGGTGCTGAAACATCTGTACAACCTGTCGCTGCGTTTTCATCTTGAGCGGCGCACCGGCAATATCAGCCGCGACATCGAACGCGGCGCTATGAGCGTTAGCTCAATTCTTAACTACATGGTTTTCAATATCCTGCCGACCATGGCCGAATTTATCATGGTCGCCTTTATTCTGCTGCATCAATACGAAGTGCATTTTACGGTTATCACCTTTGCTACCGTGTTCGTCTATATTGGTTTCACTTTTTCGGTCACCAACTGGCGTATGCACTATCGCCACAGTATGAATGCGCTGGACTCCAGAGCCAGTGGTCAGGCGGTGGATGGTTTGCTGAATTATGAAACCGTCAAATATTTCAATAATGAAGCCTATGAATTGCAACGATACAACGAGACGCTGGATGAATGGGAACAGTCGGCGGTTAAAAGCCAGACTTCCATGTCGCTGCTGAACTTTGGGCAGGGTACGATCATCGCTGTAGGCCTGACGCTGATTATGATCTCGGCCGGGCAGGGTGTAGTGAACGGTGAACTGACATTAGGCGATCTGGTGCTGGTCAATACCCTGATGCTGCAACTGTTCATCCCATTGGGGTTTCTCGGCATTATCTATCGCATGCTCAAACACACGTTGGCGGATATGCAGCAGGTGATGTTATTACTGGATAAAGAGGTTGAAGTAAAAGATGAAGCCCATGCCAGGCCGTTGCAGATCAAGGCCGGTGAAGTACGTTTCGAGCAGATCAGTTTTTCCTATCAACCGGACCGAAAAATATTGCACGCGGTCAGCTTCACCATTCGTCCGGGCGAAAAGGTAGCCGTGGTCGGTCCCTCGGGCGCAGGCAAGTCTACTCTGGCAAGGCTGCTGTTTCGTTTCTACGATGTGGATTCAGGACGTATTCTGATTGACGGCCAGGCGATTGATAAAGTGACTCAGGACAGCCTGCGTCGCGCCATCGGTATCGTGCCGCAGGATACGGTATTGTTCAATGAATCGATCTATTACAACCTCTCCTATGCCCGGCCGGAAGCCAGCCGAGAAGAAATTATCCAGGCCGCAAAGCTGGCGCATATCCATGAACTGATCGAAGAATTACCCAATGGCTATGACACGATAGTCGGTGAGCGGGGCCTGAAACTGTCGGGTGGGGAAAAACAACGGGTAGCGATTGCCCGCGTAATCCTTAAAAACCCACCCATCCTGATTTTCGATGAAGCCACCTCGTCACTGGACTCACGTTCGGAACAGGCGATCACCCAGTCTCTCGGCGAGTTGTCACAGCAGCATTCCACCCTGGTTATTGCTCACCGTCTTTCCACTATTGTTGACGCCGATGAAATCCTGGTAATGGAACAGGGACGTATCGTTGAACGAGGCACGCATAGCGGGCTGCTGGCAAAAGACAGTCGCTATGCACAGATGTGGGCTCTGCAGCAGGAAGAACAAACCTCTGATTTGCAGGGTTAATGTCGGTATTCAGCAGGCTGGTTGTCTTTGCAGCAGCGGCGTATAATATTAGCAACACATTAAGCGATGATTAAATATGGCTGACTCAGATATAAAAGCACAAATTGAAGCCCAGCTGGCGCAGGGCAGTTGCGCCGCGAGCGAACTGATTGCCCTGCAGGTTATCGGCGATAGCATGGAACCGGAATTCAGGGACGGTGCGATCGTGGTTATCGATCAGGATGCCGTAATTCGGGATCGGGTCTATGTGCTGGCCTTGATCGAAGGTGGTCTGGTATTGCGGCAACTTGTAATTGAAGAAGAACGTTATTTTATTCAGCCCCTGAATGAAGCCTATATGCATGAACGCCAGGAAGTCGAACAAAGCGCTCTCAAAGGCGTGATCGTGCAACAGACGCCACCGAAAGGTCGGCGCAGGGATCGTATTATCTATACCTACGAAAGCTAAGACGTTTATTCTTACTATTGAAAAAAACAGGTAGATTGGGCTGAATAGTGTTATGAAGCCCAACATCATAAATGCTTGTTGGGCTTCGCTGTTGCTCAGCCCAACCTACATTTGATTCCAGCTATGCCGGGTTAGGACTCATCTGCTCCGGACGCAGTTTGGGCGTAAAATACTCGTCGGCGGTGTCTTCATCCACTTCCTGCTCATTGGCGTCAACCAGTGGCAGCTCGTAATCGACCCAGCCGCGTAGACCGGTCTTGAGCGAGACTACATTTTTATAGCCCATCTTCTGCATTACCTCAGCGGCAAAGATACTGCGGTTGCCGGAACGGCAGATAACCACGATTTCCAGTTCGCGTGCTTCTACCAGTTCAGGTACGGTCTCCTCAAAATCATATTCGCAGGCATTCTCAAGAATGCCACGTGGCACATTGAGTGAGCTTTTGACATGCATGGTGTCAAATTCATAGGGTTCGCGAATATCAAGCAGCAGGGGCGGGTTATCCAGTCTATCTTCCAGATCCCAGGGAAAAATTTCATCGACATTTCTGGCGCTCTCGGCTACCAGCTGAGCAAACGTTTTCATATGTACCTTCAGGAAACGGTTAGTGTGTTGCAGAATTTTTTGACATGCCGTATTCAACCGCCATCACGGCAGCCTCTACACGGGAGTGGACTTCCAGTTTTCGCAGAATAGCTTTGACATGTAACTTAACGGTGCCATCGGAAATGCCCAGGTTGCGGGCAATGGCCTTGTTGCTTTGACCTTCCGCCAGCAGTCCCAGAATTTCGGTTTCTCGTGGCGTTAGATCAGAGAAGGGTGTGCTCGCCGGTTCTTTTTTCTCGCTCACGTTGCCCTGCACCGCACGCGCCAGAATTGGAGCAAGATCCGGTGCGACCACGGTTTTTCCGCTGACAATATCGCGCAGAGCCAGCACCAGCTCATCCGGCTCCATGTCTTTTAACAGGTAGCCCTGTGCGCCTTCACGCAGCGACTCGAGCAGGTCACTTTCTTCGGTGCTGGTGGTCAGCATGACGATAGGCAGTGCAAGCTCATTTTGTCGTAAAAGTTTGAGTACCCCCAGACCATCGATACCCGGCATGCGCATGTCGAGCAGAATAATATCCGGGTTCAATTCTTCAACCAGACGCAGGCATTCCTGACCTGAACCAACCGAGGCGACAACTTCAATGCCTCGGCTTTCGAGCAGTGCTTCGAGCCCGACCCGGAACAGGGTATGATCATCAATTAGAAGAACACGTAAATTTATCATCAGTGTTTTACCGGTGCCTGTATGTTAATAGCTGAAATTTCCGCCGCTGGAAGTTCCGGATAATGAAAATGCAGCAGGATGCGCGTACCTTCACCAGGCTCACTTTCAAACTGAACAGTGCCGCCGATACGCTTGGCGCGTTCCTGCATAATGCTCAGACCCAGGTGATCCGCTGAGGTGCGATCAGAGCTGGGGCTAATATTCATACCTACGCCGTCATCTTCAATCAGGATGCTGCAATCACCCTGCGTATCGCTGCGCATGAAAACGCGCACCGTGTGCGCCTGGCTGTGTTTACGGATGTTGTTCAGGGATTCCTGGATGATACGCAGGGCCTGCATTTCGATGCTGGCGGGAAGCTGCAATACATTCCAGTCTGTTTGCAGGAAAATGGAGATCTCACACTGGTTGCGGAAGCGTTCGACCAGATGTTCCACCGCCGGGATCAGCCCGCGTTTGTCGATCGGCGCACGGAAGTGGGTAATCAGTTCACGTAGTTCAGCGTAGGCTTCGTCAAGGTTGTTCTCGATTTTTTCCAGCTCGAACCAGATTTCCGGTTCCTGTCCCCGGCGCAGGGTTTCATCCAGTACGCGCACCTGAAAACGCAGGCTGGCCAGGGTCTGCGCCAGTGAGTCATGCAGCTCATGTGCGAGGCGGGTGCGTTCTTCCATAATAGAAAGGCGTTTGGATTCGTTGTCCGAACGCGCCTTGTCAATTGCCATGCCCAGATGCCGGCCAATATTGGTCAGCAGAATCGTCATGTCTTCCGGGTTGGGCAGTTCACTGTTTTCGACAAACAGGTTATAGACCCCGAGGGTCTTGTCACGGTATTGCAGGGGCACGGCAATCATACCGATGTCATCGCTGTCAAAAAATGCGCGGCCGATAATTTTGTCGCAATTGCTGATTTTCTGATAATACACCTCGTCTTCGCGATAGGCGTTACCACAGAGACATTGTTCGGAAGGCAGTAGCTGTTCCTTCTTCATCAGTTCCTCATCCAGTCCCAGGCTGGAAACCAGCCGCATCTGACCATCATCCGTTATTAGCCGAACGACGGCAGCACGGGCATTGACAACATTGGTAAGTGTATTCAGAAAGCGGGTCAGGAGTTCATCAAGGTCACGGGAACTGTTGATGCTGGCGGCAACATCATAGACGATTTCAAGCGTGTGATCTTTCTGTTCAATATCCTCGACATGCTGTGCAACCAGCTCATTCATATTGTGAGTCAGGTTTTCCAGTTTTTCACCAATGCGATTGATATTTTTCCTCAGCGAATTTTCAATCGGGTTTTCCTCGCTCAGGGGCAGGCGTGGCATACGCACCTTCAGATTGCCGGCAAGAATGTTGGCTGACCAGTCATTCACTGATAATAAAGACTGATTGAGCGGTTTGTTCAGTTGCAGGTAAAGGTGAATAAGTAGCGCGCTGCTGAGTGCGCCAAGTGAAACAAACAATAGCGTGAACAGGCCTGTGTCAAGCCGATGTCCAAGCAGACCTGTTAGCAGCAGGCAGACAACGAAAAACAACAGAATACCGGTTTCCAGCTTCAGGTGTGAAAGACTGGACGGCACTGACGTCCGAGTATGTCCGGAGTTTGTACTGTCTATGGCGCTGGAATCATGAACCATAGATAATTTTTCTGACAAGCTGGATGACAAAACGTTACTCACTAAAGCGGTATGAATACCTGCATTATATGGTATGTGTCCACGAACGTAGAATTTAGTTACATAGACAGATATTTTGAATACGTGTTCAGTTGATAAATTACATTAAAAATAGCATGTAACTAATTGTATATTAACTATTCGGGTTTAACATGATGTGGATCGTTGGGGTTCAAAAAAATGAAATTGTGCTGTCCCGGCTCAATCTCCACATAGTCCATGACGGTATCTTTAAGCAGCAGGGCGCTGCCGGGTGCCAGGACAATCTCCACACCTTCACTCGTAAATTTGATGTCTTCGGCGCTTAGCTGATCAGCAAAACCCATGGCGTATTCAATACTGCCATCCTCTGCTTTTTTGGCCGCAATTCGTAACGGCATATCTTCAATCTGTTGCTGGCGGGCTGATGCCTTAATCTGCTCTGCCGCATCTGGGGTAATGGTCATCATGCTATGTTCTCCTTGCCATTCTGTCACTTTATCATCTGCTGGATGATACGCTATTGCGTATAAAGGCTACAAACCGTTGCGCCCAGTGGTTAGCTGAGGTATCACGCAAATGTGCGTAGCTGGCCAGCAGGTTTTTGTAAATAATACCATCGTGCTGACCGTCAATGCCGGTTCCGCGTACGACCCTGTAGGCAAAATTCAGCGCCTCTGTGTTTTCCAGCGCGGAATAATGAAACTCATGGCCGGGAATGATGTGTGGTTTTTCGGCTTCAGCTGTCATCGGCCAGAGGTGTTTTTCTGTTTCTGTCAGCTGTATATAACCTCGTCCCTGTGGTGTCTCATACATCCGGGTGTCGGCAGGAATCACACCGACCATTTCATGGCGTTGATTATGCCACTGGATGCAGCGACTCAGGTACATCAGGCCGCCACATTCCGCATAGGCCGGCATGCCATTTTCGATCGCATTGTAAATGTTTTTTCGCAAAGCCCGATTGTCTGAAAGCGCCTGCATATTGGCTTCAGGAAATCCGCCGCCGATAAACAGGGCGTCACAGTCAGGCAGGCATGTATCCTGTAAGCTGTCGAAGAAAACAAGCTTTGCCCCGGCTGCTTCCAGTGCTTCAAAGTCTTCTGGATAATAAAAGCCAAATGCAGCATCACGGGCGACGGCAATGCGCACCCTGGCTCCGTCATCCGGGGGTGAACTGCGCGTAAACTGATATGCCGGTAGTTCGGGTGCTGTTGCAGCAATTTGCGCCAGTCTCTCCATATCCACCTGTTTTGCAATAAGATTGCCAATTTGTGCAATCTTGCTGTCGGCCTCCCGGGTTTCATTACTCGGGATCAGGCCCAGATGCCGCTCGTTAATCTGCAGTTCCGGGTTGTGGTAAACCGCACCGACGACCGGCACATCTGTGTAATGCTCAATCACCGCGCGCAGTTTGCTTTCGTGGCGACTGCCGCGGATCTGATTGAGAATGACGCCTGCAATATTGATGTCCGGTTCAAAATTCTGATAACCCAGAATCAGCGGTGCTATACCGCGGGTGACACCCTGCACATTGATCACCAGAATAACCGGTGTTCGTGTCAGCTGGGCCAGAGCAGCATTGCTGTTGCTGCCCTCGATATCGAGGCCGTCGTAGAGGCCCTTGTTGCCTTCAATGATAGAAAGATCGGCGCCCTTTGAATAGTGATCCAGGGTTGCCAGTATTTCATCATGCTGCATGGTGTAAAAATCCAGGTTGTGGCAGTCGTGTCCACAGGCGCGGCTCAACCACATGGGATCAATATAGTCAGGGCCTTTTTTAAATGACTGGACAGTTTTGCCCTGTGATCTAAAGGCGGCGCACAGCCCGACACTCAGGGTTGTTTTGCCTGAGGATTTGTGTGCAGCAGAAATGAGCAGTCTATTATTCAACATAGGAAATACTACAGTTTAGAGCAAATGATGGGTTTCGCTCCTCCTATATCAAGAGCTTTACCCATCAAGCTTTAATCTCTGAGGGTTTAATTTCTCGCTGCTTGCAGCGAAACGGCAGGTTGGGCTGAATAAAATGAAGCACCACAGGCACTTCCTTCGGTCACCCAACAGAATATCGAATGAGGCTCTGTTGGGCTTCGTTTCACTCAGCCCAACCTACAATCAATACCCCGCCTGCTTGCGGGGTAGTTTAATAATGAAAAAAGGGGACACAGCAACGCTGGTCCCCCCGTCATTTCATCTTCTGCTGCATCCCGCAGCAGACAATGTTTTACTTGTGGTGAGGATCAACCACCTCATCAGCCAGACTTTCGGGCAGGAAGCGTAGCACCTTGACAGCCAGGGCAACCGTGATAATGGCTGTTGCTATGCCACCCAGACCCAGCATGACTTCCGGCAAGGTCGGCGCATAGTGATTGACGATGCCATCGAAGAAGCTGCTTTCGACTTCCATACCTGGGAACAGCACCAGTGGGTAAGCCTGTCCACCGATGATGATGACGTACATCTGTGCTATGCCGCCAAGGATAATCAACGCTGCGGCCAGTCCTACCAGCGTTCTGGATTTGCCCCAGACCGGGTGGTAGAGGAGGGCAAGTGGAACCAGGCTGCCAAGCAGAATCTGACCAATCCAGAACAGTTTCGTATAAATACCGCCGTTCATCAGGATAAAGGCCTCAACACCGCTGTGCTCTGCTGCATAGAGGTTGGTTAGATGCTGAACAATTACAAAGTAAAGCACCCCTGCGACAAACACGCCGAGCAGGTTTTTCAGTTTCATAAAAATAACATCACCTAACGGTCTGCCGGTCCAGTTACAGGAGGCCAGTAGCACCAGCAGGAATATCGCCAGACCGAAAGAAAAGGACATGACAACAAACATCGGCGCCATGATAGCAGCGTCATAGGCCTGGCGAGCGACCAGAAAGCCAAAGATAGATCCGGTACCTGTTGTTAGTGAAAGACGCCAGATGAAGGCAGCAAAGCCTGCATATTTGCTGTAAGGGTTGAGGCTGCGCTGCATCATGGTCCAGATATAAACACCGACGATCAGGAAGAAGCCGTTATACAGGATCATGTTCCAGGCAAAAATCGACTTGAAGTTATAATAGGTCATGGCAATGATAAGCCGATCGGGTCGACCCAGATCGAGGACCAGAACCATTAAACCACCCACCAGCAACGCGAGAGCCAGCAGCCCGGAAAGACGCGCCAGCGGTTTGTAGGCGGTTTTGTGAAATACTGATGAAATAGAAGCAATATTCAAGGCCCCGGATGCTGCAACAATCAGGAATACCGCAAACACATGCGGCATGCCCCAGACAATCTGGTTAGTCATACCGGTGACATGGTGACCATGGTGTTCCATGTAATAGGATGAACCAAGTGCGGCGAGTATGAAAATACCCAGGAAGCCAAGCAAGGCGAGATAACCTGCACTACGGCCTTCAATTTCTACAAAGTTTGCTTTTTTCATTATGCCGTTAACCTGCTATAAA
>JASBTR010000135.1 GCA_030148325.1 Gammaproteobacteria bacterium | reverse complement strand
CCAGTTGACCCAGAGCCCCCGGCGGCTTGGTCAACTGCATCTGTCGCGCTTCGGCATCGGCGGCCGCCGGTTTATTCAGTGGGGTGCTCGGTACGTTGAGCCATTCAGCATTCATCATAGTTTTCCTTTTAATACATGTGGGAGACCGGCAACGGTTAAAATTACGCGGTCAGAAATTTTTGCCAGATTCTGATGCAACCTCCCGGCTTCATCGCCGAAGCGACGGGCAAGTTCCGCTTCGGGAACAATGCCCATGCCGGTTTCATTACTCACCAGGATAATATGGCCGGGTAAATCCGGCAGTTGTTCAATTAACGCATCACGTTCACGTGCCAGCATGAGCTCCTCATCAGATAATAATAAATTGGTCAGCCACAGGGTCAGGCAATCGACCAGCAGACAACGATCCTCGGCAGCATGTTGTTGCAGAACGGTTGTCAGCTTCAGCGGTTCCTCAATCAATTGCCATGTTGACGGACGCTGCTGACGATGATGGGCAATACGTTGCCGCATTTCATCATCCCCCATCGTGGCCGTAGCGATATAAAACACCTCGAGTCCTGACGCAAGCGCATGCTGCTCGGCCAGTCGGCTTTTGCCGGAACGTACACCACCGAGAATAAGTTCTTTCATGTGCCCGTCTCCGCACATGTCTCCAGACCCAGCAAGGAATCGATCGCCGCCATATCAAGATGCTGTTCGACGGCATCTGTAATACGATCAATATCGTCCTTGCAACGTTGTGAATAATCCGCTGTTTTGATGTTTTTAAGCCCGGCCCAGCCAAGCAGGGCATTGCAGGCCGGTGTCGATTCAAAAAGACCGTGCAGATACGTTCCCATAACCTGAGCATCCATCGACAGCGCACCATCAGTTTTTCCATTCAAATCAATCGCAGGATTTTCAAGCGCAGCGCCGCTGCTGATGCCACTGTGTATTTCATAACCGTGAACAACAGAGCCATCCAGTGACAGGTGTCCCTGCACATTACGCAACTGTTTGCCGGCAATAAGCTTTGTTGTCATATCCAGAAGCCCCAAAGCCCGACAGTCATCGCCGCTGCCCTCAATCCCTTCGGGATCGTGGATTGACTGTCCCAACATCTGGAAGCCACCACAAATACCCAGAAGTTTGCCGCCGTAACGTAAATGCCGCTGGATAAATTCTTCCCAGCCCTGTTCGCGCAACCAGCTCAGATCGGCGCAGACACTTTTGCTGCCCGGGAGAATCACGAGATCCGCCGCCGGGATCGCTTCACCGCGATTGATAAAACGCAGATTGACCTGGGGATGCAGGCGCAGGGGATCAAAATCCGTATGATTACTCAGGCGTGGCAGGGCCGGGACAACCACGTTCAGGGGCGCATCCACTGCCGCCCTGCCATCGCTGCGCGCGAGACTATCCTCACCCTCCAGATGCAGATCGGGCAGGAAAGGCAGAACCCCGGTTACCGGCCTGGCCGTTTTCTCTTCCAGCCAGTCAATGCCGGATTGCAGCAATGCAAGATCACCACGAAAACGATTAATCACCAGGCCTTTTACCCGCGCCTGTTCCGCTTCACTCAGTAAGGCCAGGGTTCCAACCAGGTGCGCAAACACACCGCCGCGATTGATATCCGCAACCAGCAACACCGGACAATTTACCATCTGCGCAAACCCCATATTGGCGATATCATTTTCACGCAGATTGATCTCGGCCGGACTGCCCGCACCTTCCACCAGCACCACATCATACTGCTGTTGCAGACGTTGACAGGATTCAATCACCGCCTCACGCGCGGTGGACTTGTAGCAGTGATAAGCGCGTGCATCCATATTGCCAACCGCGTGACCGTGAATAATGATCTGCGCGCCGGTATCGGAACTGGGTTTAAGCAGCACCGGGTTCATATCTGTATGCGGCTGGATACCCGCTGCCTGCGCCTGCAGGGCCTGGGCGCGGCCAATTTCACCACCATCGATCGTCACTGCAGAATTAAGCGCCATGTTCTGCGGTTTGAAGGGCGCAACGCTGATCCCCCGACGCGCCAGGCTCCGGCACAGTGCGGTGACCAGCATGCTTTTACCCGCATCTGAAGTCGTTCCCTGAATCATTAGAATACTCATCGGCCTGCCACTTCACACAGGGCACCTGGACTTTCATTCAGGTAATCCAGTTCGCTTAATGCCATCTCAAGACGCTGCCACTGTTGTTCATCCGCAGGCAGACCAAAGCGCAGGCTGGAAGGTTGAGTAAACAGGCGCGTAAGAACAGCCTGTCGAGCAAGTTGCTGATGAATGGATGCAGCATGCGCGGTTTCAACCCATTGAAACAGGGCCGTTCCCGCCGTTGCCGGCAATCCTGTATCTGTCAGCAAACGGGCAAGGCGCTGACTCTGTTGCTCCAGCCTCTTACGAGTGCGTGCGTGCCAGTCCCGATCCTCCAGGGCGGCACTGGCAATAATGCGCGAAGGCCCGCTGATCGGCCAGGGGCCGAGAAGATCCGCAAGAAGATCCAGGAAATCCGGCGCGGCAAAAACAAAGCCCACCCGTGCCCCGGCCAGACCGAAAAATTTACCCAGTGATCGCAGTACAACAAGTCCTTTCTGATCGGTGTAAGTCACCAGGGATTTTTCCGGCGTTGGATCCATAAAGGCTTCATCCACGATCAGGCTGCCGCCTCGTAGAGCCAATTGCTGATACCAGCGTAACAGTTGCGCCGGTTCAAACAGATGTCCGGTGGGATTATTGGGATTCACAAGCAGCAGCAGATCAAGTTGCATCACCTGCGCTTCAATTTCATCGGCAGCCAGTGCGATAACATCAAACCCGGCACGTCGCCAGGCATAGGCATGTTCGGCATAAGCGGGGGAAAGCATACCAACACGAAGTTTGGTTCTATTTACCGCGTACAACTGTGGCAGCGTCTGGATAGCCGCCTGTGAACCGGCAACGGGCAGGCAGTTGGCAGCCGCATAATATTCCTGAGCGATTTCGATCAGACCGTCTTCATCTTCTGGCAGACGTTGCCAGGCGGCTGCGGGAATATCGGCAACCGGCCAGGCCTGCGGATTCAGGCCGGTGGAAAGATCGATCCACCGTTGCAGAGGAATGCCATAACGTTGCGCGGCATGACGTAACTTTCCACCGTGTTCAAGCAAACTGGATTCCTCCCCAGATGAGCGCCAGCAACACCAACCACAGCCAGAGACTGCGCCGGAGTAAATTCACGGCCTGATCGATATCTTCTGCTTCGGGAAGCGAGCCCGCGCCCAGCTGCGGACGATGCTGCATCTGGCCATGATAACTGGCCGGGCCACCCAGTTGTAAGGCCAGCGCGCCCGCCCCCGCCGCCATCACCGGCCCGGCATTGGGGCTGGCACATTTATCGGCCTGCTTAAGCCAGCATTGTATGGCGCTGACAAACTTACCCGTACAGGCATAACTCAATGCGGTCAGCCGAGCGGGTATGAAATTCAGCACATCGTCCAGCCGCGCTGCCGCCCAGCCGAAATGACGATAACGCGGCGTCTTATAGCCCCACATGGCATCCAGGGTATTGACCAGCCGATAAAACAAAACGCCGGGCGCACCGGCGATCAAAAACCAGAACATCGGTGCAAACAGTGCATCACTGCCATTTTCAAGGGTTGACTCAATAGTTGCACGGGCCATGTCCTGAGGCTTCATATGCTCCGTATCCCGGCTTACCAGATAACCGGTGCGAGTGCGAGCAAGATCCATATTTTTTTCTCGCAGAGCATCACGCACCTGATAAGCATGTTCGACGAGACTGCGTGCGCCGATGGCAAGATAAAGAACAAGAACATTTACAACAATTGCTATCGTTTGCCACTGATAAATATATAAAAGCAGACCGGTAAAAGGCAGTGTCAATAGCACAACACTTATAAGGCCTCGCAATCTTTGTTTTAATCTATCCCAACACAACGCCCCACTGCTTGCTGCAAAGTTATATTGTAGGTGCGGCTTTAGCCGCACAGGTTCGCCTGAAGGCGAACCTGCATGGCAGGCATTAAGGTCGCTCTCCAGCCATGTCACCAGACGACCGAAACCCACCAGCGGATGCCAGCGACGCGGTTCCCCCAGCAGGCGATCCAGCAGCAGGGCGGCAACGAGTGTGAGCAACAGTGTTGTCATATAAATCTGTACACCTTGTTGTATCCCGGATTATTCATTCACCGCCAGGTCTTCATCTTCGCTATAGCTTAATTCCCGCCATAACCACTCAAACTTCTCCTGGGCATGCGTATCAAATACACCGTCCTTGCGCAACAGGGAGAGGTTGAATACGATTCGATTTAAGCTGTCGGTAAAATAGATTCCGCGCATGTCTTCAGCGCAGCGCAGCAGCCAGACATTCGCTATACTGGAGCAGTCAACATGTAGATGAAAATGTTCGTTTTCTATTTTCAGCTTCTCCTCTGACAGTTCAAGATCACCGGCATGCATGAACAGTTCACTGACCGCACCCGCCTCACTGCGCACAACCGCGCGTAACAGCCCCCACTGCTGCAGCGCCTGCATAATGCCTGTCAGGCTTTCGCGCATTGCCATCAGGGCGGAAAAATCACCGGCGTAATCGTTCTCAGAGGCCTCGGCAATAGCTGACAGAACCTCACCCGGCTCGGTATCAAAATGACGAGTAACGGTCTGCAGGCTATCCCCGGGGTTGTTGCGCAGGTGTTGGCGCACACAGGCCTTCCAGCCATCCAGTCCCATACCAAGAGAACGACCGCGTTTTTCACCGTCCAGTGTCTCGCCCGTGATGCCGTCATATTTATTCCGATAACCGCGCGGCGTGATCATCAGGCCTTCCTGCATGAAGGTGCTGCTGTTGCCGATGAGTACAGTCGTCAACATACCGATATTACAGTCCTTCATTTCATCCAGGCGCACCATCTGGATGTCCTGCAGATTGCGATAGGCGGACTTGACAATGGCAACAGGGGTATCCGCTTTGCGGTACTGTAATAAAATCCGTTGTGCCTCTGCAATTTGCTCTGTGCGGCGGCCGCTTTTGGGGTTATACAGAGCGATGACAAAATCACTGCGCCCGGCCGCATCCAGGCGTTTGGCGATCACCGGCCAGGGCGTCAATAAATCAGAGAGTGAGATTGAACAGAAATCATGGGTCAACGGCGCGCCTACCAATGAGGCGGAAGCGGACAACGCTGTCGTACCGGGAACAATTTCCACTTCGATATCACTATCCGGCGTCCAGCCTGATTGCAGCAGCACCTCATAAGTCGGCCCGGCCATGCCATAAACACCAATGTCACCGGATGAAATCAATGCGACTGTTTTTCCCTGCTGTGCATGCTCGTAAGCCTGAATGCAACGATCGATTTCTTCAGTCATGCCCTTACGCACAACTTGCTTGCCATCGAGCAGGTTCTTTACCAGTCGAATGTAGGTCGAATAACCAATCACCACATCCGATTCTTCGATGGCCTGCAGTGCTCGCACGCTCATATGTAATTCAGAACCCGGACCGAAACCGACCAGGAAAATTTTTCCTTTACTCATTATCGTAACCTCACTATCGATACCGTGGCATTTTTATTGTCTTCACCTCGGTATTTGAATTTTTCCAGCAACAGATCATCAACCCCCGTGTTGGCCGCAAGCATGGCCGCCGCCTCGGACACTGCCGGTGTGCCCATGTATTTGCGCACCACTTCCGACGGATTGGGCACCTCGACCTGCGCCAGTTGTTCAGCCGGGTAAAACCACAACGGCCAGTTTCGTTTACGAGACAGCGCCAGCAATGCAAGCTCATCATTTTTTTTGTCGATGGTCGCCATCGCCGTGACTGCGGCATGGGTTTGCTGTATTTCTTTCAACGCCAGATCCACCGCCGTTTCCAGCGTTTGTAAAACCGTATTGCGATCACACCCGATGCCAAGAATGATTTTTTCAAATCCGGTCATTCGCCTGTCCTTCCGGCGGGCGGTAGACCACCAGACGCTCATGCAGTTGTTGCCAGAGTTCATCGGGGACATCACGCTGCGTAATCCACAACACGGATTTATAGCGCTCAAGATCAACCTGTTTAAAATCATCAAACAAATGTATATTTTTCGGGATTGGCGTTGTTCGCCTCCACCAGTCTTTACTGCCGCATTCCTGCACCAGCGCGACGGCCTCTTCATTGACGACATCCGCTGAAACACGGGTAACATTGATCTTCGGCGCTTCCAGCTTCCAGCCCAGCTCACGACCCAGAATATCGACTGCAAGCGTGTTACCGGCATCAGAGGCCGTAGTCAGCACCGCCGTCGCCCCGAGTATTCCCGCCAGTTGTTCGGCAAAAGCATTGGCGCCGCCCAGATGACCGGAAAGTATTGGAACAACAAAACGTGCCATGTCATCCACTGCCACCACGCCCGGATCTTCTTCCTTGGACTTGAGGTGCGGCGCAATCAGGCGCACTACTGCACCAATCGAAACAAAAAAAGCAAGCTGATCGTAACTGGAAAAAATGCCGCCCATCTGTGGCCGCAACGGGCCGCTGCTGACAATTACTTTATTCGACAGCCCCTGCATAACATGCGCAAACTTTTCGGAAACAATAATATCGGCTTCAGGCATTTTCAGTCCGGCCGCCCTCACCTGTCCGGCGGCATGTTTGGTAATCGCCAGCATTGCGATACGCACTCTTTCCGTCATGCCGGGATCCCTGTCTTTTCATGCTCGGCCCTGCTGCGGCAACCGCGAACAGGCTTCCCCCGTTCGCGATGCGGATTTTTCACCAGCAACAGAGACAGGTAGTTAACTGTCGTTCCCTTTAAGGTCGAGATATCCTTCACAATGTGTTCATCCGGGGTCCCGGCTTTTTCGATGAACTGACTGTGCTGAACAAGATTACGCTGCGACAGTAAATCGATAATTTCATCCATCAGCGGTTTGACCTTGAGCAACACCAGCGTATCAAACTGCCTGAGTAATTCATCAATGACCGTAACACCATAGCTGGCCGGGATAATCGCAATGGTGTCATCGGTATCGGCCAGTGATGTTTGCAGGCGCGCGGCAGCGGCATTAAATGAACAGACCCCGGCAAGCGTTTCAACCTGAATACGCGCATCCAGAGAAAGCAGCGTCCGCGCCAGATGGCCAAAGGTCGAATAGGTGGACGCATCTCCTTCCACCAGAAACAGCACATCCTCTCCGGCCTGCAATCTGGCCAGAATAAGCTCAGCCGCCTGCAACCAGTATTTCGCCAGTTTTTCCTGGTCGTGGGTCATGGGAAAAACCAGCGCCTGATGTGCCGCCGGCAGTGACAGGCCGGCGCGCAGAACAATATCCAGCGCATAGCTGTCACTTTTTTTACTGCGCACAGGATAAGTCCAGACCGTATCGCTTCGCTGTAGCAGCGACCAGGCGTGGCGGGTAATCAAATCCGGATCGCCGGGTCCCAGAGATACGCCATATAACACGCCGATCGGCTTGTTACTCATATTTATTCTCCTGATCTGTTTTCTGTGCGCAGACGATCCAGACCGGGTTCTCCGCCTGCATACGCTGCATATGCAAAATGGGCTGACTGCGGCTGGCCTGCAGTTGCGTCACATCCCAGTTGGCCGCTGTTTGTTTGAGTATTCGCGTTGCCTCGGCAAGGTTTTCCAGAGTAACAAAATTCATCACCAGCCAGCCGGATGATCGCAGTCGGGATAAACATACTTGAATCAGGTCGGCCAGTTCACCACCGGAACCACCGATGAAAATCGCATCGGGGTCGGGCCAGTCATCAAGTTTTGCCGGTGCTTTGTCATGCACGATGCGGTGATTGAAAATCGCCATACGCTGCCTGTTTTCTTTTACAATCGCAACGTCCTGCGCATTTTTTTCTATTGCATAGACATAACCATTCGAACACAGGCGCGCGGCTTCCAGACCCACCGAACCGGACCCCGCACCAATATCCCAGACGATGCTGTCGGAACGCAGTTGCATACGCGCCAGTGATACCGCGCGCACTTCAAGTTTTGTGATCAAACCCTTGTCTGGCTTACGCTGAGAAAAAGTATTATCCGCACGACCAAACAACACGTTCTCTACCTGTGCCGTCTGACGTTGCAGGATCACCATGTTGGGATCAACGAAACTTTGCTCAGCGGCCTCCGCGACAGGAATATCTTTTATGATGCGCTCGTTCTCACGCAACAGGCATTCAGCGACGGAAATGACAAAATCATCGCCCAGTCCTTCGCGCAGCAACATGCGGGCGATGCGATCCGGCGTGTTTTCCGGGCTGGTAAATACCGCGATCAAATCATGTTTGCACACAGCCTCTAATAAAGGATAAAAACCATGTTCAGATCCTGCACCCGTTTCCCATTCACCGGCATCACGACTATGCACGGAATAAATTTCGAGTCCCTGCCAGGCCAGGCCCAGACGCGCACAGGCCAGTTGCAGCATGGAAAGATTAGGCACGATCGTGCAACATTCCTGTCCCAGTTTTTTAATCAGATAACGGCCAATGCCGTGACAAAGGGGATCGCCCGTAGCCAGCACCACAACCGACCGCCCTTTTTCCTGCGCCGCGTTAATCCACTCCGGCACTTTGCTCAAAGAACCGGTTAAATCATGCGTTACCGCTTTTTTATTAAATACGTTTTTAAATAACGACAGGGTGCGCAGGCCGCCAATGACAACATCAGCCTGACGAATGCTGTCCCGGGCGGCAACGCTAAGACTTTGTTCGCCATCATCCAGTACGCCTATTATCAGACAGGCTTCAGTCATGCCGCTGTCTCCCGTTTATCTCGGCCTGCCAGTTCCCTTCAAAGTCACAGATCAAAATCCGGATGTCGAACTTCCCGGGATAACGCCTGCCCAGCGTCTCAATCACCCTTTCGCCCAGCGCCTGGTAGAACTCCTGCAACAGCCCCAACTCCTGCATGCGTTCGCTGGCATAACGAGCTGTCTGTCCGGCGCGAATTTCCTCACAGACTTCCTCCGGCGCACCAATGCCAGCAACGAGTTCAGCCAGCAGATCCGTATTCACCGCATTGCGATTGGCGTGGGTAATGGTTTCCCCCTGGGCGATCTTGGTTAGCTTGCCGACCATGCCGCCGAAAATAATGTGCTGGATCCCCTCGTTCACAACGGTATCAATCGCATACTTGAGGAAGTCGCCCATCTGTACAAAACAGGCGGGGGCCAGATTTGGCAGTTCCCGCATAACAAATTTTTCCGTACGCCCACCCGTGGTCAGGACCACGGTATCCTGTCCCTGGGCTGCAGCAATCTGAATGCCCTGGATCACACTGTCTCGAAATGCAGCGGTAGAATAAGGATGGACGATGCCGGTGGTGCCCAGAATAGAAATGCCGTCGAGTATGCCCAGGCGCGGATTGAGCGTCTTCTTTGCCATTTTCTCACCACCCGGCACCGAGATGGTGACCTCGAGTCCGCTTGTTTTGAGCAAACCACCCGCCGCCTGACGCACATTTTTTTCTATATTTTTACGCGGCGATTTATTAATCGCCGGGCCACCGACTTCCAGCCCCAGCCCCTGCATGGTAACGCGGCCTACGCCCTGCCCTCCCAGAATTCGAATCTCATCAGGATGCTCCGGCAAGGCACGCACATCGGCGGTTAAGCGCGCCCTGTCGGTGCAATCGGGATCATCACCGGCATCCTTGATCACCACCGCATGCGCATGGCCATTCTCACAAAATGGTTCGCTTACAGTAAAACGCACCTGCTGCTCATTGGGAAGAATACACTCTACTTCCTCAGGCACCACCCCATGCACCAGCCCCAGGGTTGCGGCCCGAGCGGCGGCCGCCGAACAGGCACCCGTGGTAAATCCCTTGCGTGTTCCTTTTTTCTTTTTTTTACGAACAGGCTTCATACGGAAGAGGGTTTGGACCACTGATCATAATGAATAAGCGATTCAACCGACATGCGCGGCAACCAGCCCGCTTTTTCAAGCTCGGGCTTTTCGTGGAAATGGCTGACATAACCGATACACAGATAAGCAACCGGAACGATATGTTCCGGAATGCCCAGGATCTCTCTTAATGCATCATGATGAATAATACTGACCCAGCCAAGGCCGAGATTTTCCGCACGCGCCGCCAGCCATAAGTTCTGAACCGCGCAAACCGAGCTGTACAGGTCCATTTCCGGGTTAGCAGTGCGACCAATAACCACATCACCGGTTCGACTGCGATCGCAGGTAACACAGATCCCAAGCGGCGCTTCCATAATACCTTCGAGTTTGAAGGAACGATATTTTTCCCGTCGCTCACCCTCAAACATTTCCGCCGCCTCACGATGAGCAAGCTCAAAGCCGTCTTTGATCGATTGTTTTACTTTCCTGTCCCGAACGACAATAAAATCCCAGGGCTGCATAAAGCCCACGCTGGGCGCATGGTGAGCGGCATAGAGAATACGGTTCAACACATCGTCAGGGACAGGATCGGGCTTAAACTCTGCACGAGTATCGCGACGGTTATAGATTGTTTTGTAAACGGCATCGCGTTCCTGTTCGGTAATTTTCATTATTTATAAGCCCTCATGCACAATGTTGTCTGTTAAACGCAGAGAACGCAGAGGCGCGGAGGCGCGGAGATACAGTAAAATTTAAAAAAAATATCATATAACCTCTGCGTCTCAGCACCTTTGCATTCTCTGCGTTAATAAACAACCCCACCGCAAGCAGACGCAGCGGGGAATTTAACCCATAGAGATCAAATGCAGAGGCGCGGAGATACAACAAAATTTAAAAATAAATATTATAAAATCTCTGTGTCTCAGCGCCTTTGCGTTCTCTGCGTTAATAATCAATATCTTTAAAAGGTTCTACTTATGCGCCGCTTCGGTCAACGCCAGCAGCGCATGAATGGCCGCAACCACCAATGTCGATCCGCCCTTGCGGCCATCGCTGATGATCCAGGGGACATCATTCAGCTCGCCCAGCGCCTGCTTTGATTCCGCGGCTGAAACAAAGCCTACCGGCATGCCGATAAGCAGCGCCGGCCGCACAGCTTCTTCCTGAGTCATGCGTATAAGCTCAAGCAGGGCTGTGGGTGCATTGCCTACGGCGACGATACCACCTTCGAGTAAACCCAGCCGCTGCGCCTTGCGCATAGCCTGGACCGCGCGGGTGCTGTTCTCACGCTTTGCCTGTTCGATTACATCCTCGTCGGCAATAAAGTGATGGGTGCTGACACCAAAGTGATTCAGGCGTGGTTTTGAAAGTCCGACGCAGATCATTTCCACATCCGCGACAATGCCCACGCCCTGACAAATTGCATTCAGGCCTGCGCCAACCGCATCGGGATGAAAGCGGGTCAGGCCGTTAAACTCAAAGTCCGCCGTGGCGTGAATCATGCGCCGAACGATCTGCCATTGCGCTTCGCTGTAATCATGCTCGCCTGCTTCCCTGTCAACGATGGCAAAGGAATCGTGCTCAATTTTCTTGCCTGCCTGGGTCAGTTGTTCTGTAATCACGTTACTCATGCTGTCACCTTGTCAGATGCTTCTGTATGGGAATGATGATGGTGGTGATGTTCATGCCCAGGCTCATAAAGAACGTCTTCTTTATACCGGCAGCCGTCACATTCCATCATGTTTGATTCGACTTCATCCGTCCTGCCTGCAGCCTGCAGGACACGGCTATTGAGCAGGGCATAAATCTCCTTTTCAAAACCGAAATAACTGCCGCATTTAATCGCCAGTTGGGGATGCTGGGATTGAAGTCGTGCGACCTGACGTTTGATGCGCTCAATCAGTGTGCCGGTAAACAAATAATAAGGCAGGATGGCAACCTGGGTTATACCCAGGGCGACCTGCTGTTGCAGCACTCGTTCCAGCCGCGGCCAGGTAATGCCGGTAAAGGCGATATCAATGATTTCATGATCGCTTTCTTCATATAACCAGCGCGCCATTTTTGCAACTTCACCGTTAGCAACACGATCCGAAGAACCCCGCCCGAGCAAAATAACCCCGGTTGTTTTAGGATCAGGCATATCCAGCGTGCGCATGACTTTGCCGAGTTCGCGTTTTAGAACCATCAGGATGGCGTCATCGGCGCCAAGATGACGGGCATAGAGAAATTCAATTCCGGGATGGCGCAGCCGCGCCTGTTGTATAAATTGCGGAATTTCTATTTTCACGTGACCCGCAGCATTGAGAATAAGAGGTGCGATAATAACCCTGCCGCTGTTATCCGCAGCATGCCGGGCGGCATTATCCAGACCGGCATCCAGCAGCACATCAGCAAATTCGATGAAACAGGTTTCGATATGCCAGTCCGGGTTCTGCTCACGCCAGCTGGATGCGAAACATTCAATTTCACGATTGCCTTCACTGTTACGTGAACCGTGACCGACTAACAAAACCGTGCTATCCAGAGTAATACTGTTCAAGGTAGAACCTCATCTATTGTTACTGCTTTACGAAAACGATGACTGAACGTTTTGTCATAAAGCTTTGATTTTTTAAGTTCCGACCAGTGACGCGCACCCAACGTCGGGCTGATGATGATCATGGCCTGCGCATTTATTTTTTCGGCTCGGCATTTCTCGCGGATATCGGCCAGCGTGCCGCGAATAATTTTTTCTTCCCCCGGCCAGCTGGCCTTGTACACCACCAGCACCGGCGCATCTTCATTCCAGCCTGCGGCATATAATTCGCTTTGTACTTTTTTCAGCAGTGTGATCGAGAGGAATAAACACAGGGTGCAGTGGTGTTGCGCCAGTTCGGCCAGCGATTCCCCTTCAGGCATAGGCGTGCGGCCCTGCATGCGAGTAAGAATGACTGTCTGGGTGATCTCCGGCAGGGTCAGGCTTTCAACGCCGGCCGCAGCGGACGCCATGGCGGAAGACACGCCCGGCACCACGCCGATTTCGATACTTTCTTTATCCAGCGCCTGCACCATTTCAATCAGCGCGCCGTAAAGACCCGGATCGCCCGTCTGTAATCTAACCACGGTCGGAAACTGACGTGCGCGTTCAATCAGCCAGCCGTTTATTGCATCCAGATCCATGCCTTTGGAATCCTGAATCTCGCAACCCGGTTTTGCCCAGCGCATCGCCGCCTCCGACACCAGTGAACCGGCAAACAGAATCGCATCGGCCTGGCTGATTAACTTCTGGCCCCTGACTGTCATTAATTCCGGATCACCCGGACCGGCGCCCACGAACCAGACTTTATTACTGGATTCTGTCATGGCCGAAACAGGCTCGCGGCAGCTTCAGGGTTGGAGGGAAAATACATATGCAGATAGGAAGCATGTAACCGCTGTTGACGATAGACGGCTTCGCCGCGCCCCCGTTTGCGCGAACTCTTCGATACGCTCACAGGATCAAGCTCGGTTTCGAGTCTTGAATGATGAAAGGTATGACCGCGCAGTCCGCCTTCGGGTAATTCAACGCTGTGCAGACCAAGATTGGCCAGGCGTTTCTGCATCTGCGCATGGCCCGGTAGCAGACCTACCATATCGGCGCGTTGCCCCGCTTTATCGGTCAACGACTCAAGCAGGTACAACATGCCGCCACATTCCGCTACCGTCGGTTTCCCCTCGGCATGATGCGCACGAATGGCATTGTGCATGCTGTTGTTTTGCGCCAGCTGCTGAAGATAAAGCTCGGGATAACCACCGGGCAGATAAAGACTATCGGCCTGCGGCAAGGACCTGTCTTTGAGGGGCGAGAAAAAATGTAACTCAGCACCCATTTCCTGCAGCAGTTCGAGGTTGGCGCGATAGACAAAGGCAAAGGCGGAATCCTGCGCCACGGCAATCCTGATCCCCTTGAGATCAATATCAGTAACACTCGATTCCGGCCGCTCAAAACTGACAGGCCCGGGTTCATAATCGAAACCATTGTCTACCAGCGCCTGTCTCACCCGCTCAATTCGACTGTCAAGATCGGCAATTTCCTCGGCCTGAACCAGGCCAAGATGGCGGGAAGGCAGTTCAAAGTCGCTATCCCGATTCAGTACGCCAGGACAGGGTACGCTTTTGGGCAAACTCTCTTTTAGCATATCCACATGACCGGGGCTGGCAACGCGATTAGCGATCACCCCGGCAAACGGAAGCCCTGCTCGATACGTTGCCAGCCCGTGAGCCAGCGCGCCAAAGGTCTGCGCCATCGCTGTGGCATCGATAACCGCTAACACCGGAATGCCAAACAGCCCGGCCAGATCAGCACTGGAAGGCGCGCCGTCAAACAGCCCCATCACGCCTTCTATCAAAATAAGATCGGACTCAGAGGCTGCTTTGTATAGGAGCTGCCGACAATGTTGTTCGCCGCACATCCAGAGATCAAGTTGATAGACAGGCTGGCCCGAAGCCTGTTCCAGAATCATGGGGTCGAGAAAATCAGGCCCGGTTTTGAAAACTCGGACATTTTTCCCCTGCTGCCGATAAAAACGCGCCAGCGCAGCAGTGATCGTCGTTTTGCCCTGCCCGGAAGCCGGTGCGCTGATCAACAACGCCGGGCAATGAACTCGACTCATAACTCGATGCCCTTTTGCGCACGCACACCCACTTTATACGCATGTTTGACTTCATGCATGTCCGTCACGGTATCGGCTAACTCAATCAATTCCGGGCGGGCGGCGCGGCCGGTAATAATGATATGCTGCATGCCAGGCCGTTGCCGAAGTGTTTCAATCACAGACTCGATCGGCAGGTACTGATGTTTGAGTACGATGTTGAGTTCATCTAGCACGACCAAATCATAGGCAGGATCGGCCAGATACTCACAGGCCCTGTCCCAGGCGGCAGCGGCCGCATGGCGATCCCGTTCGCGATCCTGTGTCTCCCAGGTAAATCCTTCACCCATCACATGATAGGCAAGCCCGGACTGCCTGCGAAAAAACGCTTCTTCCCCGGTGCTATTGCTGGCCTTGCTGAACTGAATCACGGCGACCCGCAGCTCATGCCCCAGGGCCCGCGCCACCATGCCGAAGGCTGCGCTGCTCTTGCCCTTGCCATTGCCGGTATGCAGAACAATCACACCTCGCGCCTGGGTTGCTCGGGCGATACCCGCATCCACCACTTCTTTTTTACGCTGCATACGTTTGCGATGTCGTACCTCTGCCAAAGATGCATCTGATATTTCTTTCATGAATTCGGAAGCCCGTCTACTGGCTGCAAAAACTGCTGTAGAAAACGGCCGCTCAGCAGACCGAGGATCAGCCAGAAAATACCGTTTACAACTATCGTTGCCAGAATAAAATCATGACTCAACTGCTGAGGAACAAGGCTGCCGGCCTGTTCAGGAAGGGGGGCACCGAACAGGTGGGGCATAACAAGCAGGATAACGGCAATGCATCTAAGCAACAGGCTGTGGCCGAACACCAGTAGCGCAAGGCCTGCTGCCGATGCCGCCACCGTGGATATCCACCATAACTGTTGTTCAGCCAGCGCCGCACCGGCTGTGCCGGGAACTTTTGGATGCAAACCCAGCGAGGGCGCAACAAAGAAAACCGCGTAACCGGCCAGTCCCCAACCGAGACCTTTGAACCAGCCGCTGTGTCCCCGGGCGCCCATACCAGCCGCGATAATCAGCGCAAAGCCGATACCCGCGAGCACATTGGAAAGCAGGGTAAACAGCATCCGCTCAACCCCATCGGCGGGACTCCAGCCGGCATCGCCGTGCTCATGAGAATGGCCCGTATGTTCATGCGCCGGAACCTCCGTCGTCGCGGCTTCAAATTTTTCCGCCGCAAGAATAATCGGTGTAACCTGCCACTGCTGAATACCGGTAAGCAACAAGCCCGCCGCCGCGCCAGCCAGCAGGGCGGCTATCATAAGGGAACGAAACATGGTCTTTTCTCCTGCCGGTCTCGATGTCAGTGGCAGGGAAAAACCATCGTATGGCGGGTATCGTGGGCGGCGTTATGAAAGACATCGCCCTGACCCTGGGCGAAACCGACGCCAAACAGGATAACCAACCCCAGCATGAGAGCGCCGATAGCGGCAGGCAAACGGGAAGTGCGGGCAGCGTGGCCGGCAGCTATAGCAGATGAATTCATGTTTATTTTCCTCGGCAGATTGAATTATATGTATTCACAGGTTAATTCTTAAGCGTGTGACCTGTTGTAGGTGCGCCTTCAGGCGCACAACATAGAATGCTTGTTAAAACATGCGCGGAAGATAAACAGGAAGGGGGGCTGAACATTTCCCTTCTGGCATACCGCCCTCCGCAGACGCCAAAACATATTTCCAGGCCGGTCTCCGGGCTCACGAGTGGAAAATTTCCTGATCTGCGCCTTCCCGTGTCAACACACAGTGGCAGTTTGCAGACCTTAACTCGTTTACCGTTGCGGGGGCAGCGCCGGGTTTGTTTACACTTTTGTGCACGCACCGGCTTCCCGTTTCATCCCCCGGACAAAAATCCCGGGGATACCTGAAAACTATTGGCAAGGTAACATCGGACAACACAGGCGTCAAACACCCGCATGCGCTTTGCGCCTGGCAAATAAACAACCCCCCCCCTGCCTGCGGCGAAAGCCGGCAGGGGCGGACTCACCCGCGAATAGTCTGAGGTTCACCCAACCCGCTTTCGCGAGCAAGCTCGCTCCTACGATTGAATACCCCGTCCGCCTGCGGCGAAAACCGGTAGGAGCGGGCTCGCCCGCGAATAGATCGTAGAACCTCGCTGGGCGAGTTTTTTTCCCGTAGAATCCCTTCGGGCTTCATCACAGGTTCCCACATCTTGCTTCGCAAGGTTCTGGTCACATTCGGTACTTCCTGCGCTTCGCTCCGATCACGTCCTGAAGGAAAAAAACCGGAACGGAATCTACGTTTTTCTGACACGAAAATCACTGATTCACTTGCAAGTTAGACTCAATAAGACGAAGATCGACCGAATCTATTTAAGTAGTCACTGATACCCGTAATCCATGCCCGAACCCACCGACTTCCCGCTCCTGAATCAAATTGACGATCCAACCAGCCTGCGCAAACTGGGGCTGCCGGAGCTGAAGGCCCTGAGCGCTGAATTACGCCAGTTCCTGATCCATTCAGTGAGTGAGACTGGTGGTCATCTGGCCGCGGGGCTGGGCACGGTAGAGCTGACCATTGCCCTGCACTATGTCTACAACACCCCGGATGATCGGCTGGTCTGGGACGTGGGCCATCAAAGCTATCCGCACAAAATACTGACCGGCCGCCGTGAGCGAATGTCCGATCTGCGAGTCAAAAATGGCCTTTGCGGCTTCCCCAATCGCAATGAAAGCGAATATGACGCCTTTGGCGTGGGCCACTCCAGCACTTCCATCAGCGCAGCATTGGGTATGGCGCTGGCCGCTGCCAGAAGCGGCAGTCCACGCCGCGCCATTGCGGTTATCGGTGATGGCGCACTGACTGCCGGCATGGCCTTTGAAGCCCTGAATCACGCCGGTGATCTGGACGCCAACCTGCTGGTGGTGCTGAACGACAACGATATGTCGATTTCGCCCAATGTGGGGGGGCTGTCCAATCATCTGGCGCGCATGCTATCCGGGCGGCTGTATTCCACCATGCGCGAAGGCAGCAAGAAAGTACTGGGCGCCATGCCCTCAGTTTGGGAACTGGCGCGCCGCGCCGAAGAACACATGAAAGGCATGGTCGTACCGGGCACCCTGTTCGAAGAACTGGGCTTCAACTACATCGGCCCCATCGATGGCCATGATCTCGATACCCTGGTCAAAACCCTTAAAAACCTGAAACATCTGAAAGGACCGCAGTTCCTGCATGTGGTCACCACCAAGGGCAAGGGCTACCAGCCGGCCGAGGACAATCCCTGCGCCTACCACGGCGTGGGACAGTTCGATCCGGATTCCGGCGATCTGGAGCAGAAACCCGGCAGCTCACCCACCTATACCCGGGTTTTCAGCGACTGGCTCTGCGATATGGCCAGACAGGACGATCGACTGGTGGGCATCACCCCGGCTATGCGTGAAGGCTCCGGACTGGTGGATTTCTCCAAACAGTTTCCACGTCGCTACTTTGATGTCGGCATCGCCGAACAGCATGCGGTCACCCTGGCTGCCGGTATGGCCTGTGACGGACTCAAGCCCGTGGTTGCCATTTATTCTACTTTTCTGCAACGCGCCTATGATCAGCTGATCCACGATGTGGCGCTGCAAAACCTGCCGGTACTGTTCGCCATTGACCGCGCCGGGGTAGTCGGCCCCGATGGCCCAACTCATGCAGGCAGTTTTGATCTGAGCTACCTGCGCACCATTCCCAACATGACCATCATGGCCCCGGCCGATGAAAACGAGTGCCGGCAAATGCTCTATACCGGTTTTCAACTCGACGGCCCGGCCGCCGTACGCTACCCTCGCGGCAAAGGCCCCGGCGTGCAAACCGAACAAAAAATGACCGCCCTGCCGCTGGGCAAAGGAGAAATCGTGCGCAAGGGCAGGCGCATCGCCCTGCTGGTATTTGGCACCCCGCTTACCGATGCGCTACTGGCTGCCGAACAGCTTGGCGCCAGCGTTGCCAATATGCGTTTCATCAAGCCCCTGGATAGCTCACTGGTGCAGGAACTGGCCGATAGCCACGATCTACTGGTCACCATCGAGGATAACGCCATCATGGGCGGCGCCGGCAGTGCGGTGAATGAATGTCTGATGGCCCAGCAGCGCCCGGTTGCCGTACTCAACATGGGACTACCCGATATATTCCTGGAACAAGGCAGCCGTGAGGAGCTTTTGGCTGAGGCAAATCTCTCCAGTAATGGTATAATCCGCGCCATCGAAAACTTTATTGAAGCTCACCCACTTGCAAAACACTCCACAGTCGCTTAAAGTCCTAGTTTTTTAGTCAAGTATAATCATGTCCGCTCGCTACCAAATGAAAATCCTCACGGATTTTGCCGCCGCCCATCACCTTCGCGGATACGACGGCCCCTGCAGTCAGGTGCACGGTCATAACTGGAAAGTGGAAGTGCAGGTTAGCGCAAGCAGGCTGGATAACATTGGCATGGGTCTGGATTTCAAACTGATCAAGCAGGCAACCAGCAAACTGGTCGACCGCCTGGATCACCGGAACCTGAACGAACTGCCACCGTTTGATCAGCAGAACCCGACTGCAGAAAACATCGCGGCCTGGCTGTACCGTGAGCTGTCCAGCATGTTAAATACTGAAGTGATCCGCGTAGCGAGCGTGACCCTGTGGGAAACCGAGCGCGCCTGCGTCACCTATACCGAGGAATAATGGCATGAGCCAGGCAACAAAACCGATTGAAGACGTCCAGAACCGTAAAGACACGCGCCATATTCCGATCAACAAGGTCGGCATCAAGGATATCCGCCACCCGGTTCGGATTCTCGATCGCAGCGGCGGCGAGCAGCACACCATTGCCAACTTCAATATGTATGTGAATCTGCCGCACAACTTCAAGGGCACCCACATGTCCCGTTTCGTCGAGATCCTGAACAATCACGAACGGGAAATCTCGGTCCAGTCCTTCAAGGAAATGATGAGTGAAATGACTGAACGGCTGGAAGCCGAATCCGGCCATATTGAAATGTCATTCCCTTATTTCATCAACAAGACTGCACCGGTCTCGGGTGTACAAAGCCTGATGGATTACGACGTCAGCTTCATCGGCGAAATCCACAATGGTAAGCATATAATGACTATCAAAGTGGTAGTGCCCGTCACCAGCCTCTGCCCCTGTTCCAAAAAAATATCAGACCGCGGCGCACACAACCAGCGATCGCATGTCACCATCACCGCGCAGGTTAATGATTTCGTCTGGCTGGAAGAACTGGTTGAACTCATCGAACAGGAAGCATCCTGCGAACTCTATGGCCTGCTCAAACGCCCGGATGAAAAAATGGTCACCGAACGCGCCTATGACAATCCCAAATTTGTCGAAGACGCCGTACGCGATGTCGCCGCACGCCTGAATGCCGATGATCGCATCAGCGCCTATGTAGTGGAGTCAGAAAACTTCGAATCCATTCATAATCATTCGGCGTATGCGTTGATTGAAAAAACAAAGTGACGAGTGACGAGTGACGAGTGACGAGTGACGAGTGACGAGTGACGAGTGACGAGCAGAGTATAAGCCTGTTCCACGTTTTTCCTTGTCACTCGTTCCTCGTCACTTTGGCTGCAATCACCACTTCTTCTTCAAAGTCATCATCTGACCCTTACGCTGAATCTCGACCCGGTCCAGGAACGACATGCCCAGCAATATCTCGGTGGGCGAATTGCCTTCCAGCACCGCGGCCTCCACGTGATACAGTTCGATGTCCCCCACTTTGACGCGATCAAGATTGACGACAAAAACCTGCGCAACACCACTTGCAGTTGATACCGCGCTGCGCTTGCCGGAGACCCGGTAATCCAGGCCGATACGCCTGGCATGCCGGCTGTTCATAGAGATCCAGCTCGCACCGGTATCCACCATAAATTTTACCGGATGACCATTGATCGCACCCCCGACCATGTACATACCGTTCACCGGCCAAATATTCGCCTCACCTTTTATCTCGGCCTTCTTAAAATGACTGCTGACATGCCGGCCAAGAAAATAGGTCTCTCTTTTTCCATTGAATTCCAGCACGGCCTTTTCACTGTCCGCCTCGATCAATTTCACGCCTTCAGGACTTTTCTCCCCCACACGCAGTATGCGCTGCTGATCGCCAATGCGAATGACCGCTCGATCCTTGAATAGCCCCAACACAATGATAGTTCCAGTATTATCATCAACAGCCGCTATGCTCGTTGCTGATAGCAGTGGCAATAGCAAGATCAGGCTTAACACGATTTCCTTAACTGGCATGATGACTCCCGAGACGGCTATTTGCTAAATTTTTTGTACAAACGCAGAGGACGCGGAGGCGCAGAGACGCGGAGTATTTTTTAGTCCCAGTTCAAGAGAGGCTTCCTCATACCAGCGCATGCCGGTATCCAGACAAAAAAATTACTCAAATTACCAGATTCCGGAACTACGCTGTGCTCCGTCCGGAATGACAAATAAGAGTTCCTTATAAAACTCCGCGTCTCTGCGCCTTTGCGTCCTCTGCGTTAAATTATGAAGCTGGAAAATTCATCCACATTTTCCTGCCCCGAGATAATTCAATCGGCGCTGTTTACAGTATAGCGTGGTCCCCTGTTTTTTCTTAAATCAATACGCAGGCGATCCGGGCTCCAGCCATGTTTCTTATCATGCGCTTCAATGAAAACAACTGAAGTGCTGGCAGGTATATTCACGCCTGACAGATTGCGGGTAAAAGGTTGCTCTTTGTCATGCGGGTGGTGCAGGGTGCGCGTTGCTATAAGCTCGCCTTTTTCATCCACGATGCGCCAGGCATCGGCATAATGTTTCCAGCCTCTGTCATCATGTTTCAGCGTCACCCGCACAGTCCACTGGCCGCTATAACGTTCCAGTGCAGCTTTGACAATTTCAACCTCACCTGCAACGGCGGGCGGGCTTAGAAAAACACAAAACAAAAGAAGAAGATATCGATCAATCAAAATTATCACGCTCCAGTAACAAAGGGGATCAGGAGAAAATGCAGCACCAGCGCAGCAAATATACCGGCCAGCACATCATCCAGCATAATCCCCATTCCCCCCTTGATACTGCGATCCAGTACTCGAATCGGCCACGGCTTGAGAATATCGAACAGTCGAAATAACAGGAACCCGGCCACTATCCATTCCAGTTTTACCGGCACCGCTATCATGGTAATAATGTAACCAACAATCTCATCCCAGACAATCGCTGGATGATCTTCTACGCCCAGCGCATGCGAAGTCTCACCACACAGGTAGATCCCAATGCCAAACATCAACAGCGTCACCCCCAGATAAGTATATATATCCAGTCCCGCCAGTAAAAAATAAACAGGAACAGCAACCAGTGTGCCTGCCGTACCGGGGGCGATGGGAAACAGGCCGCTGCCAAAACCCAGGCTCAGAAAATGTACGGGGTTGCGTAATAGTAACAACGAGGGACGAGGCGGTGTTTTTCTCATACTTTTTCTGCAAAATGATCGTAGCTGTCATCGCTGAGGTCAAGCACTTTGCCCTCTCTATCGAACACCTGTAATTCATGACCTGCCACGATTTCACCGATATGGGTTAGTCTGCAGTCAAGACGTTTCTCAACAGCATCAAGTTGTGCACAGTTTTCTTTCGACACACAGAAACACAGTTCATAATCATCACCACGATTGTAAATCGTCGGCAATAATTGTGGCTTCTCAGACAGAAAATGCTTTGCCGCCTCAGAGAGCGGAATATGATCCAGTCGCAAACGCGCGCCCACACCGCTGGCCCTGAGAATATGTGAAAGATCAGCAAACAGGCCATCCGAGACATCAATGCAGGCGCTGGCTATATCAGTTAGTCTCTGTCCTGCTTCGACACGCGGCTGCGGTCGATTCAGACGCTCAAGCAAATAAATTATATCGTCGGTTCTCTCAAGCTCCTGTTGCAAAGCATATAACCCGAGTGCAGCATCTCCAATATTTCCGCTAACAAAGATCTGATCACCCGGTTTGGCTCCGGATCGCAATAGCGCCCTGTCCGACTGCACATGTCCGGCCACCTGAATCGTAATACTGAGCGCAGCACGGGTCGTGTCGCCGCCCACTAAAGGAATATGATAAGCAGAAGAAATCGCAGCAAGGCTCTCGCTGAAAGCGGCCAGCCAGTCATGATCGACTTCAGGCAGGCTCAGCGCGAGCGTAAACCAGGCTGGCTCGGCGCCCATTGCCGCCAGATCACTAAGGTTGACGGCCAGGGCTTTCCAGGCAACATCAGCAGCTGAGGTCTGTGCCGGGAAGTGCACCCCGCTGATCAGGGTGTCGATGGAAACGACCAGTTGTTTGTCCGCAGGGGTAGAAAGAACAGCTGCATCGTCACCGATGCCAAGAATAATATTCTTGCTCGCAAATGCCTTGCGGGCAAAATATCGGTTGATGATCTCGAACTCGGAATCCGGCATAGCTGTCTCCTGGTTATTCCGGCTCGGCCTTAGCCGGAACTCAGACGATATGATAACTGGAGTTCATCCATACACATGGATAATTAACGCAGAGAACGCAGAGGCGCGAAGACGCAGAGATTGTATAATCTCAATTATTAATAACTTTTCTCTGCACCTCTGCGTTTAATACAAATCTTATATAAATGAAGATTAACCAGGTTCTGGCTAAAACCATGCTGGAATGTCGGAATAAAAAATAAGCTTTCTACCCCATGCGCCATTCGTAATCAGGGTTTATTCTTTGAATTCGCCGCGACTTCCGGCTTACGCAGTTTGGCCGCCAGTTTATCCATCACACCATTTACATACTTATGGCCGGCTTCAGCGCCAAAGGTTTTAGCCAGTTCCACAGCTTCATTAATTACGACTCGATAAGGTACGTCAGGTCGCTTCGCCAGCTCGTAGGCGCCCAGTCGCAGGATAGCTGATTCAACCGGATCAATTTCGTCCATTGGCCGATCAATATATTCAGCGATAAAGTCATCCAGTTGATCCGTTTCTTTTGGCACATTGTGCAGCAATTCACGAAAAAGTTTGAGATCAATGTTTTTCGCCTTTTTATCGATCAATAGCCGGGTTTCAATTTCACCGATATTATTACTCGACATTTGCCATTCATAAATACCCTGCATGGCCAAACGACGCGCTTGCGTACGACTGCTTAACTTCATAATGTTTTATTTAATTTCCTGCACTGGCATATATACTGGCATATATAACGGGTAATCAATTGATCTGGTTCAGCAGGTTGACCATTTCGACCACTGAAATCGTTGCTTCCACGCCCTTGTTGCCTGCCTTGGTGCCGGCACGTTCAATCGCCTGCTCAATCGTATCCACAGTCAATACGCCAAAGGCGACCGGGATATCTTTTTGCATCATTACCTGGGCAAGCCCCTTGACACATTCACCGGCAACATATTCAAAATGCGGCGTGCCGCCGCGGATCACCGCACCCAGTGCAATAATCGCATCGTAGTTACCGCTGGCCGCCATCCGCTGCACGACCAGCGGCAGTTCGAAAGCACCGGGTACACGTACGATTTCAATATTTTTTTCATCCGCCCCATGGCGATTGAGTGTGTCGATAGCACCGTCCAGTAAGCTTTCAACCACAAAACTGTTGAATCGCGCAACCGCAATACCAAAACGCGTACCTTTAATAACCAGACCGCCTTCTATTGTTTTAATGTTTTTCATTTTATTCACCCGAAAAATAAACCATCTCACAGCTTGCTGCGAGGTATTAAGTTACAGGTTGGGTAGAGCGAAGCGAAACCCAACAAATTAGTGTAGTGATGGGTTTCGCTTTGCTCTACCCATCCTGCAGTTTTCCGCTGCAAGCAGCAGGGAATCACACCCAAAGATATAAATCAGCCCTGCACGTAATCAACCACGTCCAGACCAAAGCCGGAGAGGCCGTGCATTTTCTTCGGCGCACTGAGTACACGCATATGGGTAATACCCAGATCAGACAGAATCTGCGCGCCAATACCGAAAGTACGCAGATCCTCGCCTGCATCAGTACGCGGCAGATCAGTGCCTTCATCCTGTAAACTGTAATTCTTAATCCGGTTAAGGATGGCGTCGGATTCATCGGCCAGGCGCAGGATAATGGCAACACCAACGCCTTCATCGGCAATACGCTTGAGCGCATCGCGCAGGGGCCAGCCGCAATCATGTCGTTGGCTGCCAAACATATCACAGAGGCTGTTTTCCACATGCACGCGCACCAGGGTTGGCACGCCCGGTTCCAGCTCACCTTTAACCAGGGCCAGATGCACCTGGCCATCAATCAGGTTACGATAGGCATGCAAATGAAAATTGCCAAATTCTGTCGGCATCTCACAGCGCGCAACATGCTCAATGGTTTTTTCATTTAGCAGGCGGTATTCAATCAAATCAGCGATAGTACCAATCTTGAGATTATGCTCGGCGGCAAACTTCTCCAGTTCCGGACGCCGCGCCATAGTGCCATCTTCGTTGAGAATCTCGACAATCACCGAGGCCGGCTCCAGCCCGGCCAGGCGCGCCAGATCACAACCGGCTTCCGTATGGCCTGCGCGGGTCAGCACGCCACCGGGCTGCGCCATCAGGGGAAAAACGTGACCCGGCTGCACCAAATCGGAAGGTTTGGCATCGGCAGCCACGGCGCGGCGAATAGTCACCGCGCGATCGGCAGCCGAGATGCCGGTAGTCACGCCTTCGGCAGCTTCAATGGAAACCGTAAAGTTGGTGGAATGGGCTTCATTGTTTTCATTCACCATCAGCGGCAGACGCAAACGCTCGCAGCGGTCTTTCGACAGAGTCATGCAGATCAGCCCACGACCATAACGGGCCATAAAATTAATGTCTTCCGCGCACACATGATCAGCGGCCATAATCAGATCGCCTTCGTTTTCGCGATCCTCGTCATCCATCAGGATAACCATCTTGCCCTGACGAATGTCTTCGATAATTTCTTTTGTGCTGTTCATTGCTATCGTCTCTTATACCACTTGATTGTCGGGCTCTGCCCGGTTATTTCATAAAACCGTGTTCCGCCAGCATCGATGCCGTAATACCACCGCTACTCGCTTCGGCCGCCCTGTCACCCAGCAACAGGCGTTCAAGATAGCGGGCAATGATGTCCACTTCCAGATTCACACGTGTTCCTGCTTTGTAGTCATCCATGATAGTTTCGACTAAAGTATGCGGAACAATATTCAATTCAAAGATAGCCCCGTCAACCGCATTCACTGTCAGACTGATGCCATCGACACCGATAGAGCCCTTCTCGGCAATATAACGCGCCAGTTCATCTGCGGCCCTGATCCGAAAGCGTACCGAACGCCCGGCCGGGCTGCGCTCCACTATTTCACCAATACCATCCACATGACCGCTGACCAGATGCCCACCCAGACGGGTAGTCGGCGTCAGGGCTTTTTCCAGATTTACCCGGCTGCCTTCTTTTATGTCGGCAAAGCGGGTACGAGTCAGGGTCTCGCCAGACACGTCCGCCCAAAAACCTTCACCGGGTAATTCTACCGCGGTCAGACAGACACCATTGACGGCAATGCTGTCACCCAGTTTAACATCGGACAAATCCAGTTTGCCTGTGCGAATCAAGATCCGCGCATCATTGCCTTTCGGCTCGATCGCGGCGATTGTGCCGATGGCTTCAATAATACCTGTAAACAAATTTAACCTCCGGTTAATTAAGGGACGAGTGGCGAGGGACGAGGGACGAGGTGAAAACCTTCGCTGAGTTTGTTTTCTGTTTCATTTTGTCTCTTGTTCCTCGTCACTCGCCACTCGTACCTTAGCCGTTATCCGCCAGTCACATCCCACCGCTCTGACATCCGTGAATTCAAGCTGGATTTTATCCGCCATGTTTTCCAGCCCCGGCAGGTGGAACAGTCCACGCGCACTATCGCCCATCAAAACCGGGGCCATGTAAATTACCAGTTCATCAATCAGCCCCTGCTCTAACATTGCACCGCTTAAAGTTGCGCCGGTTTCCAGCAGTACCTCATTGATCTCCATTTCGGCCAGGCTGTCCAGCACGGCTTCCATACTGACACTGTTGCTGCAATAAGGCATGACCGTCACTTCAGCACCTGCCTGTTGCAACCTTTGTCTTGCGGCGTCATCGTCGCTGCAGGTCATCACCAGGCTACGCCCGGGCAGGGACAGCATTTTTGCCGTTTCCGGCATACTCAGGTTGGTATCCACCACTACACGCAGAGGCTGACGTTCCTGCCCATCCAGACGCACAGTCATAGAAGGATCATCGGCCAGTACCGTGCCGACCCCGGTCACAATAGCTGAACTGCGCGCGCGCAGACGTTGAACATCTTCACGCGCCGCCGCTGAGGTGATCCATTTGCTTTCACCCGAAGCCATAGCCGTGCGTCCGTCCAGGCTCATGCCCAGTTTGCAGCGCACAAAAGGCCGGCCTCGCCGCATGCGCTTGATAAAGCCGGGATTGAGCGTCATAGCCTGCGCCTGCAACAGACCGGTATCCACCTGAATGCCGGCCTCACGCAATTGCGCAATACCGCCGCCATCGACCCGTGTATGCGGATCCTGCATCGCAATCACGACCCGCGCCAGTTTCGCCTTAACCAGCGCCCCGCTGCAGGGCGGCGTACGTCCGTGATGACAGCAGGGTTCCAGCGTGACATACGCAGTCGCCCCCTGCGCCTGGTTTCCCGCCGCCTTCAGCGCATGGACTTCAGCGTGCGCTTCCCCGGCACGCTCGTGCCAGCCTTCACCGATAATTTTACCATCCTTAACAATGACACAACCTACACGTGGATTCGGGTCCGTTGTATACAGTCCCCGTTTTGCCAGACGCAGGGCGCGCGCCATAAATTCATGATCGGCTGTGCTGAAACTATCCATCACTTATCATCCGGCAGCAGGGATTGCTGCTGCCGTTTTTCCTCAGGCGAAGGCACCTGTTTCAGGCGCTCAATTTCTTCGGCAAAGGCGCTCACATCCTCAAAGCTGCGATACACGGAAGCAAAGCGCACATAAGCGACCTGATCCAGATCGCGCAGCTCGTCCATCACCCATTCCCCGATCTGGGGCGAAGGGAGTTCCCGCTCACCGGTAGCGCGCATACGTTTCATGATCCGGTTAACTGCATTTTCGATCGCTTCAATGTCCACCGGCCGTTTCTCTACCGCCCGCAAAATACCGGCACGCAGTTTCTCATCATCAAACGGTTCACGCTTACCATCATTTTTAACCACCCGCGGCATCACCAGTTCGGCCGTTTCAAAGGTGGTAAAGCGTTCCGCACAGGTCACGCATTCCCGCCGCCGCCGCACCTGCGCACCATCGGCGGTCAGGCGTGAATCAATCACCCGAGTATCATCAGCGCCGCAGAATGGACAATGCATCGTTTCAGTGACGAGGGACGAGTGACGAGGGACGAGGTTGGTTTGTCAAACAGGATTTGTTATCAAAAGCTCCAACGGACATTCAACACTCCCCCCGATAATAAATTAAAACTCTGGTTTTCCCTCGTCACTCGTCACTTATCACTCGTCCCTTGATATACCGGCAACCGTTTGCATACATCCAGCACCTGCGCTTTCACCTTATCAATAACGGCCTGCTCACCGCGTGAATCGATCACATCACACATCCAGTTGGCCAGATCGCGGCACTCCGCGTCCTTGAAACCACGGGTAGTGGCCGCCGGTGTGCCGATGCGAATACCGCTGGTGACAAAAGGAGACTGGGGATCGTTAGGCACCGCATTCTTGTTAATCGTAATGTTTGCCGCGCCCAGCCAGGCATCGACGTCCTTACCGGTCAGTTCCTGTTTGATAAAACTGACCAGAAACAGGTGATTATCCGTGCCGCCGGAAATAACTTCAAAGCCCCGTTCCATAAAAACTTCCGCCATCACCCGGGCATTAGTCACTACCTGCTGCTGGTATTGTTTGAACTCCGGTTGCAGGGCTTCCTTGAAAGCTACCGCTTTGCCGGCAATCACATGCATCAGCGGGCCACCCTGAGTGCCGGGAAACACCTGTGAATTAAGTTTTTTCTCAATCTCTGGATTCGCTTTGGCCAGGATAATGCCGCCACGGGGACCGCGCAGGGTCTTGTGGGTAGTCGAGGTGGTCACATCGGCGATCGGCACCGGGCTAGGATAAACACCGGCGGCAATCAGACCGGCCACATGGGCCATATCGACAAACAGGTAAGCACCGACCTTGTCAGCAATATCACGGAAACGCTGCCAGTCCACCACCCGTGAGTAGGCGCTGAAGCCGGCAATGATCATTTTTGGCTTATGTTCCAGCGCCAGCGCTTCAACCTGGCCATAATCAATCTCGCCAGTTTGCTCATCCAGTCCATACTGAATCGCATGAAAAATCTTGCCGGAGAAATTGACTTTGGCGCCGTGGGTCAGGTGGCCACCGTGCGCCAGACTCATTCCAAGTATGGTGTCTCCCGGCTGCAGCAGTGCCAGATAGACCGCGGCATTGGCCTGGGAGCCGGAATGAGGCTGGACGTTGGCGTAATCAGCGGCAAACAGTTCCTTTACCCGATCGATGGCCAGTTGTTCGGCAATATCAACATATTCACAGCCACCATAATAACGTTTGCCAGGATAACCTTCGGCATATTTATTGGTCAGCACCGAGCCCTGCGCTTCCATCACCCGAGGACTAGTGTAATTTTCAGAGGCAATCAGCTCGATATGCTCCTCCTGCCGGCGTTTTTCATTATCCATCGCCTGCCAGAGTTCATCGTCGAACCCGGCAATTTTCATATCAGTATCAAACATATTGCCCTCAAAATAACTTCGTTAATTATCAATGAGATATAACTCTGACGCCCGAATGGGACACAAGCATAATCAAAGGTAGCGAAGCTTACCTGATTCAGAGAAAAATTTCATTTCCAGCGGCTCTAATGGGAAGAGAATCGCACATTTGCGGTGCCGGGTGGGGAAAAATGAGGGGTAAAAAAAAACCTCTTTCAGGCAATCTGAAAGAGGTTAATTTAGCAGAGGAAGACGGCAGAGAAAATACCGTTATAATGTTCTTCTTTGCGAAGAAGCCAGCCTCCTCGTAGTTGCTTTTTTAGCTATTGCCACCGGCTGCTGCTTCCAGAGTAGCCTGAATGGCGCCTGGCGCGCACATGATGCCGGCAAAGCTGTTGCTACCAACCATTGCCAGATCAGGGAAACTGATGGCAATACGGAACTCGGCAGGCAGGGCATAGGCTACGCCGTCCTTAACAACGATTTCATAAGGAAGGTGTCCAGTGGAACGGGTGTCCTTGAAGTCGATACTGTCCATAATGTACTTGTCACCGGCACATTCTTCAGGCGTCCCCTTCATAGCCACACCAAAAACGGTCGCTTTCTGTTCTGGAACATCAATACGGTAAACTTCAGCCGTACCACCTTTGCCCGCCTTCAGGTTGGCCTCGATCGCTTGTACTGCCTTGTCCTGGCTATCATATTCAGCCAGTTCCAGACGATCGGTAAAGTAAGGCATCAGCCATTTGTACTGATAGTCCTCCAGATCTTCGGAACTCAGCCCCGACTCAGGACCATATTCGCCCTTGTTACCCAGCGCAGACGCCAATTTTGAGGTCACGCCACTGAGATTGCTTTTCATACGGTAAACCGCACCGAAATAGTCAGGATTGGTATAGGCAACCTGAATGCTGCCATCCTTTCCTTTGGTGATAGTAACGCGAGTCCCAGCGCCGAAAGCGCCGAAGTCAGTTTTAGCAGCCGCTGATTTCAGCTCATCATTGGTAATCACAATGATGGTTGCCGTGTCATAAGGTGAATATTCACCGGCAATTTCAAACCCGGCAGCAGCCAGTTTGTCCTTTACCGCAGATACGGCTGAGGCCATATCTGAACCTGCAGAATTACCGAGAATAAAGGGTTTAAGGTCACCCGCTGCATGCGCGGTTCCGATCACGGCTGTGATAATAGCGGCGCCCAAAATAGTACGAATTTTGTTCATGATAAACTCTCTCCTCAAGATTAAAACGTGGTACGTTTTTTAGAATAATAATTTAGAGGGTCATTACCGATGTTCTGGCAATGACCCTCACTCCTTGTCTACAACATCCGGATCTGGGTCCGATTCCTTCGATATTGATTTTTCTAGTTATAATCCAGCTTGGCGAGTGATGCCAGCTTTTTTTTAGAATTTCCAGCCGTAAGCCACACCCAGCGAGTACTGGCTCATGCTCAGGTTGGCTTCGCCGCTACCAAAACCGGACGGAATCGAGTTACTGCCACTCACGGTCTTTTTCGGCGCATACATCACCGCAACAGTTAACTCAGACTTGTTTTGCAACGTCCAGGTAGCGCCCGCGGTGAGATGATCTTCCACGACGCCCGGGGCAAGCAGGTTGAAGAAGGTCTCGCCGTTCGGAATGGGCTGACTGCCGCGGTTGTAACCGGCGCGCAATACCAGATTGGCCGATTGCTGCCAGTCCACACCCAGCTTGTACACGGTCATGTCTTTCCAGCCAAACCCGGCGCCACCACTATCACCCAACTGTGCAGTACTTAAATTTGGTAACAGTGGATTCGAAATGGCTTTCACATCCGAATAGTTAATCTGGGTAACATCAAAGACCACATTTACTTTCGGTGTTGCCTTGACAGTAATACCGACACCGTAGGTTTCCGGAATATCGAAACCGCCCTGCTCGGCAAACAGTCCCTTGTACTTGTCGAACTCGCTCATATTAGCCTTGCTCTGGTAAGTCGCACCCAGGGTCACTTTGTCGGTAATCTCACCTGTCCAGCCCAGACGCAGACTGAAACCTGTGGAGGTGTCTTTGCCATTATCGGTCACACTTCCAGGTGCACTGGAATAGGTTGAATTATCGAAATTCTGCAGGCCCGTTGCTTTAAAAGTCTGGTAAATCAAATTCAGCGCCACGCCGAAAGAATGCTTGTCATTGAGCTTCATGGAGAAGGTTGGTGAAATAAATAGTTGCTCCAGATTCACACCCGCATTGGTGCCACTAGCCCCGCCAAACAGAGCAATGGGCTTTTTATAACTGGTGTTCATGCCGCCGTTGCCAAACACTGACACACCAAAAGACATGCTGTCGCTGATCATCTGGTTGTAGCCAAATTCGGGAATAAAGAAAATATCATCGGCATTAGGATCATAAGAGGCATTGCCACCACCGCCATTGCCAACAATTTCGGTACTCCGATCCGGCACAAAAATATCCAGACCAAAATCAACCCGGTTGCCCACACGCACCATATTAGCCGGGTTGGTCGCCGCCGCCAGTCCATCCTGTCCATAAGCGATACCCGCGCCACCCATACCCTTGGCCTTCATGCCGTAACCGTGGGCAAAATATCCATTTGTCGCCATTGCAGATAAAGGTGCTATTAATCCGGCCACCATTGCACTTACCACAAGATTTTTTCTGTATTTCATTATCACACTCCAATATTCAATTACAGACATTTACGAGACATTGTCATCACTTATCCTGTAAACATTAAGTCGATCCCCGAAAAAAGCAAAACACAAATTATGGCTTTTGTTATAAGTGATGCGCGGCTATGTTTTATCACGAGGCCACTGCCTGTCAAGGCAAAAACGTTAGAATGCCGTAACATTAATATGCGCTAATATTCTAATATCCTAAATTTAACCCCCGTGCTAGACACCTGGCCTGCCAGAAAAACAGGGTTTTCAGACCAATCATGATCATATAAATAATTTTGGCAATAACCCTGTACAGATATTGAATTTGCTTTTAATCTGGATTCCGAACAGGGCTGAATAGCCTGCTCCTGTCGTTTTCCTGAAAATCAGGGAATCTTCAATACAACTGGGGAGAGATAAAAATGAAAAAAACAATTTCAACGATGCGCTCTGTATTTCAACTTAAACTGCTTGCAGGTCTGGCTACAGGGCTGGTGCTTGGCTTACCCGGCATGCAGGTGCAGGCATCGGGTTTTCGCGTACCGGAGATTTCAACCACAGGCATGGGTCTGTCCAATGCGCTGGTCGCCAACAAGGATGAACTGGGCGCCATGGCCTACAACCCGGCTATTATGGCCTTTCATGAAGGCCATACTTTCCAGATTGGCGCGACTATGATTGGTTATGATCTCAGCGTCATGCCAACGGGCGGCAGCAAAACCGACAGCACAGCCAGGGACACGTTTTTTATTCCCAACCTGTTTTTCTCTGCCCAGACCAGTGAAAATGTCACTTTCGGTTTCGCCATGAATGCCCCCTTCGGACTGGAAACACGCTGGCCCAAAGGTACCTTCCCGGCTTTTAGTGGCGCCACCTATGTTTATGAACCCGAACACAGCAAGATTAACATGGTCAATATCAACCCCAGTGTTGCTATCAAGCTGGACAACAAAACCAGTGTGGCGCTGGGCATTATGTTCTACGATGTCAATTCTCTTATATTCAACTCCCAGGCGATTGATATCAGTGGCTCGGGAAGCGGTTATGGCTGGAACCTTGCCATGCTGCACTCAACCAAAAACTGGGATTTTGGCCTGTCCTACAAAAGCAGTGTTAAGGCAAACCTGAAAGGCAGCTTCACTACTGGAGTTGGCTCCACACCAGGCGCCTACCCTGCAAGCGCCAGCCTGGAGTTTCCTGACATGCTGCAAATAGGGCTGCTTTATCGAATCAATGACAAGTTCAATATGGAGTTTGATATTGAGCGAACCGGCTGGGATATCTTTGACAAAATTGTAATTCAATATGCATATACATCCACTACCACAAGCACCAATAACTGGGAAAATGCCCTGGCCTACCGTCTGGGCGCCACGTATGAAATTTCGAACAAAACCCGGCTGAGGTTTGGCTATTCGCTGGATGACACCCCGCAGCCTGATGCTAATTTTTCCGCCCGCGTGCCCGGCAACGACCGGCAACTGTTCAGCATCGGAATCGGTCATGACTTTGATGGCTGGACGCTGGATGCGGCCTATATGCGTGCAGCCGTGGACGATCGAACAATCAATTCATCAACAGTCTATCCCTCAACAGGCACGGATCCAAACGGCACCAGCGCCTACAACGGCACATATGAATCGACTATTAATTTACTGGGTTTGAGTATAAGCACGACATTCTAGGGAAGCGGATACAGGGGAGAAACCCCGTAAGGGTGGGCGTGTTTTTTGTGCACCACACATGCCCACCCTGCGGGGTTGAATTTTATATATAGAGAGTAATATCTGCGTCGCCGGCAAATTCAAAGAACGTCGCGGCGCCGCCAAACTCGATACCGTCAATGAATTCAGTCGGATTCATGTCGAACAGATCCACTGTCATCTGACAGGCGACCATTCTAACCTCGGCTTCAACACACAGATCGCGCAAATCTTCCAGGCTGGCAACGCCCTTGGATTTCATTTTCTGCTTCATCATCATGGTCATGATGCTTTCCATCCCGGGAATAGCCGTTCCCAGAACCGGGAACCATTTGTCCATCCCCATAGGCATGGGCATGCCGGGATTACCCAGCGGGCTAACCTTGAGGTTTAGTTTTTTCTTCAGCATCTGTAGGCCGTAGAAAGTGAAAAATATTTCCACTTCATAGCCAAGCGCTGCAGCAGTTGAACCCAGAATCAGGGGAGGATAGGCCCAGTCAAGGGTGCCTTTGGTTGCGATAATCGCAAGCTTTTTCTCGGACATATTTCACCTCTTAAAACTGACAGCAGCCTCATAAAGAGGCTGCTGTCGAGTACAACACGGAACGTCAGTTTGAAAAAAAAACTTAGTTCTTCTTGATGAGGAAGGTGAACTTGCCGCCCTCTTCGTTGGACTCTACCAGATCGTTTCCTGTCTGTTTTGCAAAGGCTTCAAAGTCTTTCACCGAACCGGGATCAGTGGCGATGATATGCAGTACCTGACCAGCAGCCATGCCGTTCAGCGCCTTTTTAGCACGCAAAATTGGAAGGGGGCAGTTCAAACCGGTTGCATCC
>JASBTR010000144.1 GCA_030148325.1 Gammaproteobacteria bacterium | reverse complement strand
CATTCCCAACGACAAAAAGCTGAAAAATGGCGATAACATTAATATCGATATCACCGTAATCAAGGACGGCTATCACGGCGACACCAGCAAGATGTTCCACGTCGGCCAGCCCTCCGTACAGGCACAGCGGCTGGCGAAAATCAGCTATGAATGCCTGCTGATTGGCATCAAACTGGTCAAACCCGGGATCCATCTCGGCGATATTGGCCACGCCATCCAGAAACATGCCGAATCCCACCGCTATTCCGTGGTGCGTGAATATTGCGGCCATGGCATTGGCCGGGCCTTCCACGAAGAACCCCAGGTGCTGCATTACGGCTCAGCCGGTACGGGACTGGTGCTCGAACCCGGCATGACATTCACCATCGAACCGATGATCAATGCCGGTAAGCGGCAGGTCAAACTCCTGAAAGACGGCTGGACCGTAGTCACCAAAGATCACACCCAGTCCGCCCAGTGGGAACACACCCTTCTTGTGACCGCTGATGGCCATGAGGTGCTGACCCGCCGCCGGGAGGAAAATTTCTGAATGCACCGTTATCAACAGCAGCTCGATTCCTCCCGCCAGATTGTTACCGAACTCTTTGATCTCAAAGCTTTTGATCAGACGCTTGAGCAGACATTAGCCCAATCCAGCACGCCCCTGCCCCTGTTTCGCCAGACCCTGAAAAGCGCGGCCGAAACGCTGAAGGAACTGTTCCTCGCCGGGCGGGTGGCCACCGAGCTGGTGCTGGCGCGTGCGCACCTGATAGATCTGCTCATCGTCCGCGCCTGGCGGCTGTATTTCGATACTGAAAGTCAGGCCGGGGATCAGAACATCGCACTGGTCGCCGTTGGCGGCTATGGCCGTCACGAACTGCACCCCGGCTCGGATATCGACGTCCTGATTCTGCTGCGCGACTCCGATGAACCCTACAAAGAAGCCATAGGAAGCTTTTTGCTGTTTCTCTGGGATATCGGGCTGGAAGTCGGCCACAGCGTGCGCAATATCGCTGAATGCGCCGAAGAAGCCGCCCGTGATATTACTGTAGCCACTAATATTCAGGAAGCCCGTCTCCTGACCGGCCCACAGGATCTGTTCACAGCGCTGACTGAACTCAATGCCCCGGACAGGATCTGGCCGGGCCCGGATTATTTTCGCGTCAAACTGGAAGAACAGAACGCCCGTCATCTGAAATATCACGAAACCGCCTACAACCTCGAACCTAATGTCAAGGAAGGCCCGGGTGGTCTGCGCGATATCCAGATGATCGGCTGGGTGGCCAAGCGCCACTTTGGCGTGGATACCCTGCATGAACTGGTGGATCACAATTTTCTGACTGAACAGGAATATAAAACCCTGCACGAAGGCCAGGCCTTCCTCTGGCAGATCCGCTTCGGCCTGCATGTGCTCACCGGCCGTCGAGAGGATCGTCTGCTGTTCGATCATCAGCGCAGCCTGGCCCGGCAATTCGGCTATCGTGATAAATACAACCGGCTGGCCGTCGAACAGTTCATGAAACAGTATTACATTACGGTCATGGAACTGAGCCGTCTGAACGAGATGTTGCTGCAACTGTTCAAGGAAGAAATTCTCTACGCCGATGATTCGGCGGAACCGGTAGTGCTTAACAAACGTTTCCAGTTACGCAAGGGCTTTATCGAAGTTCGCCATGACGGCATTTTTCGTCAGTACCCCTTTGCTCTGCTGGAAATCTTTTTACTGCTGCAGCAACACCCCGAAATCAAGGGCGTGCGCGCCAATACTATTCGTCTGATCCGCGACCACCGCTATCTGGTGGATGAAAATTTCCGTAACGATCTGCGCTGCCGCAGCCTGTTCATGGAAATATTTCGCCAGACCCATGGCCTCACCCATGAGCTGCGGCGCATGAATCTCTATGGCATTCTCGCCGCCTACATCCCGGCTTTCAGCAATATTGTCGGCCAGATGCAGCACGATCTGTTTCATGTTTATACGGTTGATGAACACACCCTGCGCGTCATCCGCAACCTGCGCCGCTTTACCGTGCCCGAATTCCGGCCTGAGTTTCCCCTCTGCAGTGATATCATTGAAATTATTCCAAAACAGGAACTGCTGCTACTGGCCGGGCTGTTTCATGATATCGCCAAGGGCCGCGGCGGCAGCCATTCGGAACTGGGGGCCATCGACGCCACGGAATTCTGCCAGCGACATGAACTGAGCGCCTATGATACGGACATCGTCGCCTGGCTGGTGAAAAGCCATCTGCTGATGTCCGCCACCGCCCAGCGGCAGGACATCAGTGATCCCGATGTGGTCTATCAGTTCGCCCTGAAGGTAGGCGATCTCAATCACCTGAATTACCTTTACCTGCTCACTGTCGCCGACATTCGCGCCACCAGTGATTCGGTCTGGAATGCCTGGAAGGACTCACTGCTGAAACAGCTCTATCACGCCACCCGCCGAACCCTGCGCCGTGGACTGGACAACCCGCTGATACACTCCGAACATATCGCCAAAGTACAGCAGCAGGCCTGTGATCTGCTGAAAAAAGAAAATCTGAGAAACGAAGAGATCAAACAGCTTTGGGAGGAACTGGGCGATGAATATTTTCTGCGCTATGACGCCGATGAAATCAGCTGGCACACCCGTGACATCCTGCGCGCCGGCGAAGACGATCTGCCGCTGATCCTGTGCCGCCGAGCCAGTCAGCGCGGTGGTACGGAAATCTTCATTTACACCCACAACCGCCGCAACCTGTTCGCCACCATCACCCTGGTGCTGGAGCAGCAGGGCATGAACGTAGTGGATGCGCGTATATTTTCATCCTCCAGCGATTTTACT
>JASBTR010000074.1 GCA_030148325.1 Gammaproteobacteria bacterium | reverse complement strand
CAACTTGATACAATGCGCCGGCATCTGGAATTCCGTCAGATTCAGGATAATTAAATTTTTGCGTATTATGCACCGATCAGTTTGCAAATGCTGTTTCTGATCCCGGTTTGCAGGAGATTTTTGTGTCAGATAATAATTCATTCCCCCTCGGCGGCAAACCGTCACTCAGTTACCGGGATGCTGGTGTCGATATCGATGCGGGCAATTCACTGGTCGAACGCATCAAGCCACTGGCCGCCGCCACCAAACGGCCGGGCGTCATGGCCGGGCTGGGCGGCTTCGGCGCCCTGTTTGAGCTGCCGCTGGATCGCTACCGCGAGCCGGTGCTGGTCTCCGGCACGGATGGCGTCGGCACCAAACTGAAACTGGCGATGGACATGGGCCGCCATGACAGTATCGGCATCGATCTGGTCGCCATGTGCGTCAATGATCTGATTGTGCAGGGCGCTGAGCCCCTGTTCTTCCTCGATTATTACGCCACCGGCAAGCTGGATGTGGAAGCCGCCACCGATGTGGTCAGGGGCATCGCCGAAGGCTGCCGACAGGCCGGCGCCGCCCTGGTCGGTGGTGAGACGGCGGAAATGCCGGGCATGTATCAGGGCAATGATTACGATCTGGCCGGTTTCTGTGTCGGTGTGGTGGAAAAAAGTAAAATCATCGACGGCAGCAACGTAAAGGCCGGCGATGTGCTCATCGGCCTCGGCGCCAGCGGCCCTCATTCCAACGGTTATTCGCTGATTCGCAAGGTGATTGAAACCAGCAAGGCAGATTTGAGCCAGCCCTTCGATGGCGCTACCCTGGGCGAACGCCTGCTCGAACCCACCCGCATCTATGTCAGGCCCCTGCTGAAACTGGCAGCGCAAATAAACATCCATGCGATGGCGCATATTACCGGCGGTGGCCTGCTGGAAAATCTGCCACGGGTTATGCCGGCCAGCACCTGCGCCCATATTGACGCCGCAAGCTGGAAAGCTCCGGCGGTATTCGACTGGCTGCAACAGCAGGGCAACATTAACGATGAGGAAATGTATCGCACCTTCAACTGCGGCATTGGCATGGTCGTGGTCGTTGACGCCGCCGATGCTGATCGGGCGCTGGCGCAACTGCAGGCAGATGAGGTAGAAACCACGCTTATCGGTCGCATTGAAGATAGCCACAAAGATGCTCAGCAAGTGGTCATCACACCTGCATGATGTCCCCTGCCGCCCCGGCCAGCCCCCTGCCCATCGTTGTCCTGATCTCCGGCAGCGGCAGCAACCTGCAGGCTATTATCGACGCCATCAGCGCCAGCCTGCCAGCCGAGATCCGCGCCGTGTTCAGCAACAATCCGCAGGCCTATGGCCTGACCCGCGCCCGCGAAGCGGGCATTCCCACCGAAGTGATCGATCACCATCAATATAATAGCCGCGAATCCTTTGATCAGGCGCTGATGGCACGCATCGATCACTACCAGCCAAAACTTGTGGTGCTGGCCGGATTCATGCGCATCCTGACAAATGAATTCGTTAATCATTACGCCGGGCGCATGCTAAATATTCATCCCTCCCTGCTGCCCCGCTATCAGGGGTTGAACACGCACCAGCGCGTACTCGATGCCGGCGATAACATCCACGGCGTCAGCGTGCATTTTGTCACCCCCGAACTCGACGGCGGCCCGGTGATCCTGCAGGCCGAAATCCCCGTCCAGACCGGTGACGATGCCGATGCGCTCGCCGAACGTATTCACGCACAGGAACATATCATTTACCCGCTGGTGATCCGCTGGTTTGCTGAAGGTCGCCTGCGCCTGCAGGATAATACCGTGTTGCTGGATGACAGGCTGATTGATTCGCTCAGATACGATCCCGCTATGCAGGACATGGATTTTTCCACAAAAAACGCAAATGATGATTAGGGAAACTCTGATTAATTCCGTTCGCCCTGAGCCCTTCGTTAAACTCAGGAGAGCCTTGTCGAAGGGTGTGACTTTTAAGTGGTTGATTTTATTGTGTTCGCTGTTCATGGTTCGACAGGGCTCTCCTGAGCGAAGCCGAAGGGCTCACCACGAACGGTGGAATTAATCAGAGTTTCCTTAGATGCTTTTCATCTAACTGTAATCAACGCAGAGTACGCAGAGGCGCAAAGACGCAGAGATTTAAAAATGTGTCCTGTTTATAAAAACTCTGCGCTCTTTACGTTATTTATAATCCCTGGAAATTGTCCGCAATTATAAGGAACTGTTCAAGATTTTGTGGTCAAATATATGATAGATAATCCAAAGACTACTCGCCAATGCGCCATTTTTTACTGTTATTAATTACCCTGAGCCTGTTTCCTCTGGCCAGTCAGGCGGATCTTATCGACAGGGGCTTTACGGCTGAATACGAACTAAGCCTGATGACGGTCTATATAGGCACGACCACTCGCCAGCTGGAAGTTGGCGATCACCAGCTGACCTACCGCTCGGTCGCCAAACCCGGCGGGCTGGCGAAAATGTTCATTTCCGACACCATCACCGAAACCAGCAACATGGATTACCGAAACGGGATCATTACAGCTCGTGATTATCGTTATATTCAGAGTGGCGGTGATGACGAAACCGATGAAAACGTAAGCTTTCGATGGCAGGATAAAACCCTGGCGCTCAGCCGCGAAAACAAGACCTTTCCCCTGAATGAAAAATCCTATGACGTACTCGGTTTCCAGCTCGCCCTGATGCGCGAATTGCAGCAACAGCACAAAAGCTTTGTCTTTCATGTTGCCGACCATCGGAATTTTTATACTTTTCACGCAACCGTCGTTAACCGGGAAACAATCGAAACGCCGGCCGGCAAGTTTGAGGTACTCAAGGTGGAAGCCATCGATCCCGAAAGCGACAAACGCTTCGTCTTCTGGTGTGCGCCAAAGCTGGACTATCTGCCGGTGCGGGTGGAATATACCAAAAAGAAAGACGGTGATGTCAGCGCGCTGGACTTGAAATCAATCAAAATGAACAAACCGCTTTGACGATACGGGTGTTTTCAACGCGAAGACGCAGAGATCGCAAAGAAAATTATTTTTTATTTTGAACATTGCGTCCTTTGCGCCCTGGCGTCTTCGCGTTGATCGATTTTCGCCCTCGCCACTCGGCCCTCGTCCCTGTTTTCACGCCTTCGGCAAGGTCACGCCCTGCTGGCCCTGATACTTGCCGCCGCGATCCTTGTAAGACGTATCACAAACTTCATCCGACTCGAAGAACAGCATCTGCGCCACGCCTTCATTGGCGTAGATTTTTGCCGGCAGCGGCGTGGTATTGGAAAACTCCAGGGTCACATGGCCTTCCCATTCCGGTTCCAGCGGCGTGACATTAACAATAATACCGCAGCGCGCATAGGTGGACTTGCCCAGGCAGATGGTCAATACGCTACGCGGAATGCGAAAATACTCCACCGTACGCGCCAGGGCAAAGGAGTTAGGCGGGATGATACAGACATCACCCTTGAAATCGACAAAGCTCTGGTGGTCGAAATCCTTGGGATCAACGATGGCCGAGTTGATATTGGTGAAGATTTTGAATTCATCGGCGCAGCGTACGTCATAGCCATAACTGGAGGTGCCATAGGAGACAATCCGACCACCGCCGTTTTCCCGCACCTGACCCGCTTCGAAGGGATCGATCATGCCCTCGTTTTCGGCCATACGCCGGATCCACCTGTCGGATTTAATGCTCATATCTGTGCTTCCTGTTAAATTCGCAGGCATTTTAACAGGCTGGCCGGGGAAATTGCCATGCACAAATCAGCTTTCCACCGCTCAGGGCGAATCGTCCTCATCAAGAATAATTGAACCATCACTGGCCCGGTTAACATTAAGCAACTCAGGGTGTGTTTCCTTTAATCGATCCAGCAGGCTCTTCTGCCGCGTGAGCGCTTCCTGCTGTTCGCGCACCTGGTTGGCCAGATAATGATTCTCTATCAACACATCCCGGTATTCCAGCGCCTGCTGCAGAACGGCCATAATTTCATAATCGCCCCAGGGCTTGGTGACAAAACGATAAATCTCGGCCTGATTGATTGCGCCAAGCAGCGCCTGCAGATCAGTATGTCCGCTTAGAATAAGACGCATAGCCTCCGGTTGCAGAGTTTTGACTTCGCTCAGAAACTGCACGCCATCCATTTCCGGCATGCGATAATCCGACAGGAATAGATCAAAGTTTGTCGTCTGTGCCCGCCGCAATGCCTCCCTTGCATCACTGTAGATTTCCAGATCCCTGTCTTTCTGATTTCTGAAGGTGGGCTGAAGCGCCTTCAGTATATTTTCTTCCTCATCAGCAAGCAGGAGACGGTGCATATCAGTCCTTCCTGTTTATCAACACATAAATTTCAAGATCCCGGTCAATCGACTCTTCCATATGGTAAATACGCTCGATAATGGCCTCCGTCAGGCGATGGCCCCTTGACAAAAGCAGGACATCATCGTTGAGCATCAGATCACGCGACAGCACCATGCCGCTTTGCAGGCCATTGGATTTGACGCTACGCTCGGCAACCTTTTCCTTACTTTCCGCCAGACGACCCAGCACCTTCTGGAACAACACCACCACATCAGGATCGTAACGCCTGCCCCGCTGTTCAAGAAGATAATCACGCGCCTGGTTCGGTTCAAGATGTGCGGTCAGCAACAGGCCATGCTGAAGATCATGGTAGTCGCCGGCAACTTTCAGTATCCGTGCGCTCAGTGGTATCGCCTCAGCTTTTAGCCCATCGGGGAAACCTGAGCCATCGAAATTCTCATGCTGATGATGAATCAGGCTGGCCGCACCCTGCAGGGGTTCCAGGGCTATCAGTACGCCGGCGCCGACCACAGGGTGCTGGACAAAAGCTTTGTATTCAGAATCATTCATGCTGCTGAAGGATTTTCGAACCAGCTGATCACTCAAACTTATTTTGCCGATATTGCGCAACAATGCCGCATAGTGCAGATTCTGAGCATCGTCCGCTTCCAGACCTGAGAGTTCCGCCACCTGAGATGCCTGTCGTGCGATTTTCCGGTTCCAGCCCCGGCCGTGATGCTCACGCATCTCGACAAGATTCGAGAACACCTCAACGGTCGTGCAATAACTTTTATTCAGTGACTGCTGCGCCAGTTCCAGAAAGCTGACTGTCTGTTGCAATTCACTGGTGCGCGCTGCCACCTTGTCTTCGAGGCTGGCATTCAGTTCCTTCAGTTGCTCATTCTGCTTGCGGGTCAGCGCCTCAAGACGTTCACGCTCCTTTTCCAGACGCTTTTGTTCAAGCGCCCGTTTTACCGTGAGCAGAATATCACTGTCTTCCCACGGTTTGCTGATATAGCGATAGATGCGTCCCTGGTTAACGGCAGCAATGGTCGAGGTAAGATCGGAGTAGCCGGTCAGCAGAATGCGCTCCGTATCCGGCCAGCGACTGGCGGCCTGTTCCAGAAAGGCGGCGCCATCCATATCGGGCATGCGCATGTCGGACACAACCAGATCCACCGTTTCCTTCTCCATCACGGCCAGCCCTTCTTTGCCACTCAACGCGGTAAAGATGCGGTATCCCCGTGGACGGAACAGACGCTTTAACGATGACAGAATATTACGTTCATCATCGACGAATAACAGCGTCAATCCAGCGTTATTATTTTTTCTACCTGTATCTGTCACGGCATCGTTCATGCGCTATCCTTTGCCTGTTCCTGATTCGGCTGGGAGACTGGCAGCGATATTCTGAACGTGGTTCCCTTGCCAATTTCACTATCAACCTCGATATGCCCACCATGCTTGTGAACAATGCCATAGGAAAGTGACAAACCCAGACCAGTTCCCGTGCCCACCCCCTTGGTGGTAAAGAAAGGGTCAAAAATCTTTTTCATATTCTCAGCACTGATACCGTTACCGGTATCGCTGATTTCCACCCACACCTTGTCCTCACCCCCCATGCCAGTGCGAATGGTAATTGTCCCCTGTACCTCTATGGCGTGGGCGGCATTGACCAGCAGGTTCATGAACACCTGGTTGATCTGCGTGGCCAGACATTCTACCGAGGGCAGATCGCCATACTCCTTGATGACTTTTGCCTTGTATTTGATTTCGTTGTTAACGATATTCAGGGTGCTGTCCAGCCCCCTGTGAAGATCGGTCCATTGCCATTCGGCTTCATCCACATGGGAAAAATCCTTGAGATCCTGAACAATGCCCTTGACCCGAGCAATACCCTCACGAGACTCACTGACCAGGTTGCGCACATCGTCTTTTAGATATTCCACATCCAGCTCGGTTTTCAGTTCCCTCAGCCGCTGTAACTCGGGTTCATCATCTGCGACCAGTGATTCCAGCTTTTCATATGTTTCCAGCATCCTGCACAGGCCGTCGGTGTACTCCTGCAGGGTACCCAGATTGGAATAGACATAGCCAACCGGATTATTGATTTCATGTGCTACACCTGCCGCCAGCTGACCAATAGAAGCCAGCTTTTCTGACTGCAGCAATTGTTCATGACTTTCCTGCAGGTGATGATGGGCTTCCTGAAGCTGGGTATGACTTTGTTTTAGCGCATCTTCTGCCCGGCGTTTTTCCTCATTGGCCTGATGCAGACGAATAGCGGTATGCACGCAATGGAGCAGGGTTTCAGAGTTGAGACTGTTTTTGGAAAGATAATCCGATGCGCCCGCCCGCATCAGCTCCACGATCATTTTTTCATCACTTTGCCCGGTCAGCATTACCACCGGCGTAGATATTCCCGAATTGCGGATGTCATTCAGCACAGAAAAGCCATCACCATCCGGCAGATTAAAATCCAGCAAGGCACAGGCATAATCACCCTCACGCAAGGCTTCGGCGGCAGCTGCCGCACTGTCAACCTCATCTACACAGGCATTTGGCTCGCCGGATTTCAGAGCCCGCAGCACGGTCATGCGATCCACATCGTCGTCATCGACAACCAGTATTTTCAGTGTTTCACCCATATTTCTTTCACCTCGTTGCCCATTCCTGCCTGCTTGAGTTACGGCAACTCAATCAGCGACCAGAACTGCTTCAGATTCCTGACGGCTTCCATGAATTTGTCCGGCTCTACCGGTTTGAGGATATACCCCGCCACATTCATTTCGTAAGCCGCCGTACGATCCCCTTCCTCATCAGACGTGGTAAGCACGAAAACACTAATTGATCTGAGGTCAGCATTGGCGCGTAATTCTTTTAAAAACTCGATGCCGTTCATTTTCGGCATATTGATATCCAGCATAATAATTTTGGGCACAGGCGACAGTTTCTGCCCGTTTTCACCACGCAGCATGGCCAGCGCTTCCAGACCATTACCCGCCACATACAGAGGGTTAGTGATATGGTTGTTTCTGAAAGCACGCTGTACGTTCATCACATCCACTTCGTCATCTTCGACCAGAAGAATGGCGGTGCTGTTATCTAACATGACAGTAGTTTCCTAATATCTACTTCTAAACAAGTGTTCCAAATACCAGTCCACCATGAAGATATGGCATGACCTGTGGGTACGGCTAAAGGCGTACCTGCAAAGTGCTTTCTCTTTCTGTAACGGCGCTATACGGCGTAACTTTAAGACTGCCCTGTATTTGTAATCGGTTAAAAAACATAAAAAATGCATGGATTAACAAACGGGTTAATCCTGCACCTGGGCGCCCAGCACACGCAATATTTCATCCGCTGTAGTAATACCCTGCATTATTTTGTGCTGGGCATCGGCCAACAGTGTAGTCATGCCTTCGCGGCTGGCGGCTTCTGAAATCTCAAGCGTGGTGGCGTCGCTGGCAATCAGGCTACTCAAGCTTTCATTCGGAATTAACACTTCGTAGAGGGCCGTGCGGCCAGCATATCCCTTGTTGTGACAATGGGAACAGCCCTTACCCCGGTATGTGTTGAGGTTACCTTTGGCGAACAGGGGCGCCAGCATTTGACGAAGCTCAGCCGAAGGTTCAACAGGCTCCCGGCAATGCTCACAAATACGCCGGACCAGGCGCTGGGCAATAATGGCCTCCAGTGCCGAAGCCACCACAAAGGGTTTCAGGCCCAGATCGAACAATCTAGCAATCGTGGCCGCGGCGGAATTGGTGTGTAAGGTAGAAAAGACCTGATGGCCGGTAAGCGCAGCATGCAGCGCTACTTCCGCCGTTTCACTATCACGGATTTCGCCGAGCAGGATCACATCGGGATCCTGCCGCAACACCGCGCGTAGCACCGAAGCAAAACTAAGGCCGATCTTTTCACGGATCATCACCTGACCTGCCGTATCCAGATAATATTCCACCGGATCCTCCAGGGTGACGTAGTTCTTTTCCGGCGTAGCGTTGTGCTGGAGCAGGGAATACAGAGTAGTGGTCTTGCCACTGCCGGTAGGACCGGTCGCCAGGATCAAGCCCTGGGGCCGGCTGACCACATTGCTCAGCCTTTTCAGATCCCTGTCGCCCAGACCCAGGGCATCCATGCTGTGTACCGTGGCATTGCGATCCAGTATGCGCATGACTACGGTTTCGCCGCTGATCGTAGGCAGGGTGGAAATGCGCAGATCCACCACCCGCATCGGGGTCTTGACCGTAATGCGGCCATCCTGTGGTTTGCGCCGCTCGGTAATGTCCAGTTCAGCCATAACCTTGATGCGTGATACCAGGGGCATAAGCAGGTTGAGCGGGATCTGGATCTTGTCATTGAGGATGCCATCGATACGGTAACGCACCACAATGCTTTTGGTGCGCGGTTGAATATGGATGTCACTGGCGCCAAGCCGCAAGGCTTCAATGATCACCGCATTGACCAGACGAATGGCGGGCGGTTCATCAGTGCCACGCAGTAATTCCTCCAGCGTGGCATCGTCCTCATCCTCGATAACAACTTCGATACCTTCGTAAGGATCAGAAACCGAGACCAGGGTTTCAAAATCTTCGAAGTCCGGTTCCAGATCACCATAGGCTTCCTTAATCTTTGCCATGATCGCTTCGGAGCTGGCCATCACCGACTCGATATCCATACCAATAGCAAAACTCAGATCATCAACCAGCCCCCGGTCCAGTGGGTCGGCCATCACGGTCAGCAGACGTTCACCTTGCTGCTTCAACGGCAATAGCCATTGTTTTTCACACAGGCTGCGCGGTGCCAGCGCTAAAATGGCCGGATCAATCTGAAATTCATCCAGCGCCACTTCTTCAATCATCAGCTCCTTGCGCAACGTATCACGGATGTCGTTCTCACTAATCCAGTCACGTTCCAGTATCAGCTTAAGTACCGGTTCTTTTCGTGTCTGCTGCAGTTTGTACAATTCCTGCACCTGCTGCTGGTTCAGTAAATTGCGTTTGTGCAACATGATCGCCAGTTGGCTGCGGTTGGTCACCGCCAGTTTTGACAGGGTATTGAGTTCTTTGCTTTTGCGCTCGTTATTTTTCTGCAGTGTCTTATTACGCTGAATAAGATCGTATTGTTCCAGCGCCAGGCCCACCGTGACCCGCAGGTCATCATTGTTCCAGGGTTTGAGAATGAACTTGTAAACTGCACCGTCCTTTATCGCCCCCATTACCGCCTGGGTATCCGCCTGGCCGGTAAGCATAATACGTATCATATCCGGGTGTTTTTCCCTGACCTTTTGAATCAGCTCCACACCGTTCATGACTGGCATCATGTAATCAGAAATCATCAACTGGCAGGATTCACGTTCCAGCAAAGCCAGCGCCGCCTGACCGTTGGCCGCTGTGATAATGCGGTAGTTCTCTTCCCGGAATACGCGTTTCAGGGCCTTGAGCACATTGGCTTCGTCATCCACCAGCAGGATGGTATAGGCCTGCGATGGCTTTTCTGCTGTTGCTTCCACATCAGCGGTCTGGCCGGTAAACAATGCAGAATAGCGTGTCACACTCAAATCCTCACCGGTAAATAAATGCTCACAGTAGTGCCACAACCTGCCTCACTCATAATCTCGATGCGTCCTTCGTGAGCCTGTACGATATCACGGCATACTGTCAGCCCCAGGCCAGTTCCTTCGCCCACATCACGGGTGGTATAAAAGGGATCAAATGCTCGGCACAACACCTCCTCTTGCATACCTTTTCCATTGTCGCTAATACGCAGACAGATTTCGTTATCTTCATAACGGCTACTGATCCGGATCTCACCCGGCGGCGTCACCGCCTCGGCAGCGTTAAGCAGCAAATGCAGGCAAGCCTGACTCAGCTGGCCGGGATAGCAGCGTGTTAGCGGCAATTCATGGAGATCCAGCATCAGTTCGGCCCGTTCGGCGAAGCGGTTCGCGGCAATGTTACTAATAGCGCGAATCGTCGTATTCAGATCAACCACTGCTTCACCACTATTATCGATATCGGATGTGATTTTCATATCAGCTACAATCGCTGCCACCCGTTCAGTGCCATTATTGCTTTCATCCAGCAGCTCGATGAAATCTTCAAGCAGCCCATCCAGCTCTGACTCCTGCCAATACTCCTGCGCCTGTTTGCTATCGCTCGACTGCTTCAGCGCAGTAGCGAACGCCTGCAAATCCTCAACATATTTATGCGCGGCATTCAGATTGCTTTTGATAAAACCAATGGGGTTGTTGATTTCATGGGCCACACCGGCGGCAAGTTGACCCACGGCAGCCATTTTTTCAGCCTGATAGAGTTTGCGTTGCGCTGTCTCAATGGTCCTGACCTGTTCCTTTACACGCTGTTCAAGATTTTCCGAAAGATCACGATAGCGCACCTCAGATTGCTGCAAAGCCAGATGCTGGCGCTGTAGTTTTTCATAATCATCATGCACCGCTTCCAGATGCACGGCTCTGGTCATGTGGTAACGGGCGGCATTATCGAACCAGCGCTCCATCAGTGAGGCAGCCGCTTTCAGCCTGTCTTCATCTGCAGTTGATTCCAGCCAGGCCACGATTTCCAGATCCCAGTGCAGGGGCACCCGCTGAGCATTGATTTTTTCATCCGTGCTAACCAGTTGCTCACCTTCAGCATCCAGCAGTTGCACTGGCGCACCAAGTAAGCCAGCAAGTAATGACTGTAATTTTGAAGCTTCGGTACTACCGAGCAGTTCAGCAAGCTCCAACTCCCGATCGAAAAGCATTTCACTCTTCCTGCTCATGCCGAGATATCCGGGTTCTGTTGTTGGTTAGCGACAAAGGCATCAACGAAGTCCGCTTCCGCTACACCGTGTTCGCTTTGCAGGGTATAGCGCTCCGCGATATTTCGGTAAACTTCATACAACAACTGTTCAAAGGTTTTGACCACGCCTTCGCCAGACAAGGCATTACTGAACAACAGGGGCCAGGGTGTGGCTTGCCAGCGTTCACGTAGTTCTTCTTGGCTAAAAATACCGGGCAGATCACGCTTGTTGAACTGGACGACCAGGGGCAAGTGTCCGAAGTCCAGCCCTACGCGTGCGGCGTTATCTTCCAGATTCTGAAATGACTCAGCATTATTGACGCCCTGGTTCTGTTGTGAATCCGCGACAAACACTACGCCATCCGCACGCGAGAGCACCGCCTTGCGGGTGCCGTCGTGCGCCACCTGGCCAGGTACGGTAAACAGTTTGATTTTTACCATCAATCCCGAAGGTGCACGAAATCCCAGCGGCAACAGATCAAAGAACAGGGTACGATCATTTTTCGTCTCCAGCACCATGATCTCACCCTTGAGATGCGGTTGCAATGTGTCATGAAGGCGCATCAGGTTGGTGGTCTTGCCACTCAGAGCCGGGCCGTAATAAACCAGCTTCAGGGTAAGCTTGCCATGTTGTTCGTCAAATTCAGCCATATATTCAGGCCGCTTTTCCCTTCGCGTCTTTTTTGGCTGGTAAAGTAAATCGAAACGTCGCACCTTCCCCTTCGGCCGATTTCAGCGTCACTTCTCCCCCCAGCTCCTCGACGATCTTTTTCACCAGGGTCAGGCCGACGCCGGTGCTTTCCACTTTGTCACGCGCCTGCAGGGTCTGGAAAATTTTAAACACCTTTTCATGATACTCCGGTGCAATGCCCGGGCCATTATCGGCAACGCTGAATTCATAATAGTCATCCCTGTCCTTCATCGAGATTAATACCCGCCCTCCTGGCCCCTCATGATATTTGATGGCATTACTGATCAGGTTGGCAAACACCTGGGTAAGCGGCACTCGCGCGGTTTCGAGCACCGGCATCTGCGATGCAATGTCGATGCGAAAATCATCGGGGTAGTCCAGTCCATCCATGATTTCCCTCAGCAACTCGGCGACATCCACTGTTTCGATTTCCATATCGACCCGACCGGCGCGTGAATACTGCAGGATGCCGTTGATCAGTCCTTCCATGCGTTTCACCCGGCTGCGTAACAGCGCCATCTGTTTACGGGTGTCATCGGTCATCACTGCCTGCAGATCTTCCTCGATCCACTGGGACAGGTTGGCGATAGCCCGTAGCGGCGCCTTAAGATCATGCGAGGTGACATAGGCAAACTGGTCCAGTTCGTGGTTGATGCTTTCCAGTTCTGCAAAGGCCTGCTTGCGCTTGCTGATATCCGTGTGTGAGCCCGCCATGCGTACGGGATTGCCCCGTTCGTCCAGCAATACCAGACCGCGAGCCTGTATCCAGCAATATCCCCCCTGTCGAGTCTTCAGACGATACTCAACCGCAAAGGCCTCCTGTTCACCTTCCATGCATTCGAGCCACTCCGTCAGCGCCTTACCCAGATCATCAGGATGGATAAGTGCCTGAAGCGCAAAAAAACGATCTTCAATCTCATCATCATCGTAGCCAAGCATGTTCTTCCAGCGTGGCGAAAAATATATTCGGTCATGCAGAAGATCCCAGTCCCAGATGCCATCCCGAGTGCCACGCATGATCAGGTCAAGTCGTTCTTCTTTCTCCTGCAATTCTCGCCATAGACGCTGCTGCTTTTTTTGTTGGTGCAGGAATATATAATAAATCATCACCATCACTGCCACAGCCAGCAGGCTACTCCCCCAGAGCAAAATCCGTTTATAACGGATATCCGCCAGCCGGCTGACAAGTGCACCTTCAAGCTCGTTGTGGATAGCATCAAACAGAGAATAAAAACGGTTGAGCGCGGCTGTGCCTGCTGCAAAATACGCCGCAGCAGATATACTCAGCGCATCGGATTCAATAAGTTCCTGGTAGGTCATCATCAGAAACCGGCTGGTTTCATCAATACCCTGATCGAGTATCGGTGTCATACGGGATTCCAGAGTAGCGTCATGGCGAAACAGCACGTTCATATCACGAACCAGGCTTTCCATCTCCACACTGACGATATTGCCCAGAGAGAAAAGTCTTTTTTCTTCCATTAGGTCAATCTGTGCACGCGCAACAAAACCCGCACCCAGCCCGCGCATCTGAGCAATATTTTCAATCTGTATGGGCAGCTGCATGATCATATCTGTCAGGTAACGAGTTTTCAGATCAGTGTCCAGCGTCAGGCTGAATGCTTCAGCCACATCCTGAAGGGAATCAAGGTATTCGCTGATAAGCATGCTATGAATGTCAAAATCATCCTCGGCTGTCATGCTGCCCTGCTGTTGCTGCAGGTTGATCCACTGCTCATACCAGCGCATGCTTTTTCCATCCTTTCCCGATATGATGCCAAGCCTGTCATACCGATTTTCAAGCTCCTGTATTTCCCGATCAAGATTGGCGCCAAGCTCTGACAACTGTGAATCAAATTCATGCACGCCGTTGCGCCGGGCATGACCCATGCCCCGATGCTGCTGAACATGCTTCAGAACCCTGCGCAGGAACCTGATATAATCAACCCCTGTTTTTTGCCGTATAATGGACTGTGACTGCGCCTCAAGCCGGGTATCAAACAGGTAGATTGCGCTCAGGAAGGGCAGCATCAGGATCAGGAGCAACAGGACAAGTGTCACATTGCTCAGTATTTTTTCGGAATTGGGATTCGCCATGATCCTCCAGCCTGCTGGTGAATTTTCCCTTTCTGGAATCAATGCTGTCTGTAGCGGCACAGCAGCCCGTAACTTTAAATTCGAGGAATAAAAACCCGATATAAAACAGGTGATTAAACAACTCCACAGCAAGTTGCGGAATATTGAATTACACCCTGAGATATCAAACAGCAGACGACATCAGGCAATCAGCAGATCAGAAAAGCTGTTGAGACTTTCAATCTCGCCAAGACAGTCCGCCAGCAACGCCCACTTCAGTCCCAGTCGCTTCATCGCCGCCATATTCAGAACCGGTATCAGATCATCGCCGCCGTGGCCAATATCCAGCGCCCGGCAGAGAATGTCCGCCACATGCACCAGTTCAGACAGCGGTGACGCCACATCCATCAACACATGATGATGCTGAATGGCGTTTACCACCGGCTCGGGCAATTTCCAGTGCCGGGCGACACGGGCGCCGATCACCGTATGATCAAAGCCGAGTACCGCCTGCTCCGCGTCCCTGAGCAGACAGTCATGTTCATCACGGTAGGCCAGAACATGGCTGAAGTCATCCTCAAAATAGGCCGCCATCACCAGCTTGCCAATGTCATGCAACAGCCCTGCAGTAAAAGCGACTTCGGTATCCAGTCCACTGTGGCGGGCCAGCACCCGAGCGCAGACACCAACGCCAATGGCGTGTTTCCAGAACGACAAACGGTCAAAGCTTTCATCCGCTGTAGCGGGGAACTGCCCCATAATGCCGGCGGCGGTAACAATGTTGTATAGCGTGTGTACGCCCAACATAGCGCCGGCATCTTTAAGTGAAGCAATATGGGTGGACAGGCCATAGAAAGGTGAATTAGCGATGCGCAGAATGCGCGCCGCCAGCCCCTGGTCCCGGCCTATCTCCTCCATCAACTCGGCCATGGCCACATCATCCCGCTGTAACAGGGTCAGGAGCTGGCTGACAACAACAGAAAGGGAAGGCAGTTCACGCACTTCCCTGTCCAGGTTGTTTATGTTCAATGACGCCATTCGATCATATCCCGGTCAGTCCAGACCCTGCAGGCGATAGGCCAGCAGAATTTTTTTCAGGCGTTGCATATTGGCATCATCCTGCATCTGACGAAAACGGTGTTCAAGCGCCTGAGTGCAGGCTTCGCGTAGCGCCCGACGTTCTTCCTCAAGCGCCTCATCACTGATTTCTCGTTCCTCCCAGACCATGATGTTTTTGATGCCCCGCCGCTTCAGGCTGGCCAGCATCGCAACCGTCAGTGTCGTCTGTGCCGCCATCAGGCAAACCCCGTTGACATCCAGAACTTCCTGCGCCAGCGTCATACCTGTTGCAGCCTCATCAAGGGGAAGTGGTTTTTTGTTTTTCATATCATATTTCCAGATAACAGGTGCATCTGTTCACCTGACACAGGCCTATGTTAGTGCTGTCAGTACAATGATTACGCCCTTAGCCTGTGAGCTTTGCCCCATACAGCAACATTGCATATCAACCATCGTACTCTCCAGTTGCACGCGCCGTGCATTGGCCTGCTCCTTTTCAACGGCAAGCTGGAATAGTTCAGTCAATGCCTGCGGCAACACCGCCGCCACGGTCTGCCCCATCAGTTCCTGTTTGTCATGCTTCAGCAGAGCATGAGCCTGACGGTTGGCCAGTACAATCGTGCCTTCATTATCAATTCCCAGCACGCCGGCAGGCAGGTATTCCAGCACTTCCTGGGATATTTTCAGAAAATGCGTATTCAGCAGCGCCTGGCGGGTTTTTTCCTCGACCCGTTGTTCCAGATCCTGATTGATGGCCGCCAGTTCTTCATTGGCACTTTTTAATTCACGGGTCAGGCGTTCGTTTTCCCAACCGAGCTCGTAATAACGAAACGCCTCTTCCACATTGGCGCGCAGCAGATCGTCCTCCCAGGGTTTGGTGAGAAACTTGTAAACCGCACCTTCATTGATGGCATCTGTCACGGTGTTGAGATCCGTATAACCACTAAGGACGATGCGCACCGTATCAGGGCAGGCTTCGCGCACATGTGAGAGAAACTCAATCCCGGTCATCTGTGGCATGCGTTGGTCGGAAATGATCACGCCCACCTCAGGATGTTCCTGCAATATGGCAAGCCCTTCCTGACCACCATCCGCCTGCAGAATATGGTAACCATCCCGGCGCAGGACACGCACGAGTGAACGACGGATATTTTCCTCGTCATCAACCAGAAGCAGGGTGCGTTGCATAAAAGGCCTGTGAGTTACATGTTACACAGGAATGGAATCGGCCCGAAGAAGGTAAACTTTATTTATTAGGCCATTTTTGTTGATTTATGCCCTTATCTTCAAAGTCTAACAAAAAATCAGGATGCTGTTGAGTTCAGAAATACGGTTGAACAAGGGGGGCAAAATCATTCTCATAAATCTCTTTTTTGCGGCGGGTGCATTGCGGACAGAATCTCACTTTTTTCGCCATGCACGACCTTGAGCAATTCCGTTCGCGCTGTTTCCGCATCCAGCTCATTGTCAACGAGAAAGCAGAGAAGCTTTTCAAATTTTGCCCGCCTTTTCAGTCCCGCCTCGGACAGATCCCGTCTGTCACTAAAAAAATCCATTAGCGTCGAACCGCAGGGGCAGTTGCGAAAGGCCTCGACTATGTGCATCCCGTCATCATCCTCAGACTGTTTCAGCCCGGTTGAGGTTTCATTAATGTTCCGGGTTTCCTGCAAAAAAGCCTCGGCCGTTTCAAAACTACGCCCGCAGTTTGCACATTTTTTGGGAAATGAGGATTCCGCCAACGCGGTCAGACCCGCAAATAGTTCATTGCGAAACAGGTCCTTATCTGTCATGGCAAGCTCTCCGTTTTACAAAAGGTATCAGCGATTAGATTCGGTAGCGCGTGAAAAAACTTTAAATGTATCAGCGATTAGATTCGATAGCGCGGGGAAAACCTTTAAAGGAAGAACAGAGCGGCAATCGCCTCACTGGATGGAGGACGGGGGAAGGAGGCATCCTTCCCCCGCGGACTACTTTTTTAGTTATTCTGAATAACGATATTCGGGAAGCTGGCGCTGAAGTCCCGCGTTTTCTGTGACAGCTTGGCCGCCACCCGGCGAGCGATATCGCGATAGATCTCGGCAATACGGCCTTCGGGATCGGCAACCACGGAGGGCTTGCCTTCATCGGTACTGGTGCGAATAGAGATGTCCAGCGGCAGCGCACCCAGCAGATCCACATCGTGTTGTTCGGCCATACGACCACCGCCACCGGAACCAAAAATATGTTCCTCATGGCCGCATTCGCTACAGATGTGGGTGCTCATATTTTCGATGATCCCCAGCACCGGCACTTCCACTTTTTCGAACATCTTCAGACCTTTGCGCGCATCGAGCAGGGCGATGTCCTGTGGTGTAGTGACAATCACCGCGCCGGTGACCGGGACTTTCTGCGCCAGCGTCAGCTGGGTGTCACCGGTGCCCGGCGGCAGATCGATAATCAGGTAATCCACGTCTTTCCATTTGGTGTCATTGAGTAACTGTTCCAGCGCCTGAGTGACCATCGGGCCACGCCAGATCATCGGAGTTTCCTCATCGATGAGATAACCGATGGACATGGACTGAATGTGATAGCTGTTCAGCGGTTCCAGAGATTTTCCATCGGCTGACTCCGGCTGCTGAGATACACCCAGCATGCGCGGCTGACTGGGACCATAAATATCAGCATCCAGAATACCGACAGTCGCACCTTCGGCAGACAGCGCCAGGGCCAGATTGACCGAGGTGGTGGACTTGCCCACACCGCCTTTACCGGAAGCCACGGCAATGATATTTTTCACGCCATTGATGGTCTTCACGCCCTTTTGCACCGCATGGGAGGTGATCCTGTGGCTAATAGTAAAACTGGCCTCAGCAACGCCATCGATAGCCTCAACCTTTTCCTTCAGCTTTGCCCCCAGGTCATTTTTATAACCGTCAGCGGGAAAACCCAGCTCAATATCCACGGCCACCCTGTCGCCATCAATATTAATGTTCTTCAGTGCCTTGTTGGAAACGAGATCGCCTTCCAGATAGGGATCAATATACATCTTGATGGCGTCTTCGACCTGTGCTTGTGAAACCTCAGCCATTTGCTTCTCCTGAGTTTAAAATTCGGGGTTAAAATCCCGGGCGCAGAACCTGTCCGCCCCGTTCGCATTGAAA
>JASBTR010000048.1 GCA_030148325.1 Gammaproteobacteria bacterium | reverse complement strand
CGCTTTCATGGCTTTGATGGCCGCAACCTTGTCGCCCATCATGCGGATAGTTTCCGGTTTGGGGCCGATGAAAATAAAACCACTTTCCATGACTCGTTCAGCAAAGTCGGCATTTTCAGAGAGAAAGCCGTAGCCGGGATGGATGCCCACGGTGTCAGTTACTTCAGCCGCGCTGATAACGGCGGGTACGTTCAGGTAACTGTCGAGTGAGGAAGCCGGGCCGATGCAGACCGACTCATCGGCCAGACGTACATGTTTGAGATCACGGTCGGCATCAGAATGTACGGCAACGGTTTTTATATCGAGTTCGCGGCAGGCGCGCAGTATACGCAGGGCAATTTCTCCACGATTGGCAATCAGAATTTTATCAAGCATGAGGTTTGATCTTGTTATGTTTCATTAATACAGATGCAGACTGATCTGCACCGGCCTGTATCTCCCGGATGCCAGGAGAGACGCGCATCGTTTATTCAATTACGAACAGGGGCTGGTCGTATTCCACGGGTTGTCCGTTTTCAACCAGAATGGCTTTGATGACGCCGGATTTGTCGGCCTCGATCTGGTTGAGCAGTTTCATCGCCTCGATGATGCACAACGTGTCGCCGACCTTGACCGACTGACCGACTTCGACAAAAGCCGAGGCGCCCGGTGAGGGTGCGCGGTAAAATGCGCCGACCATAGGCGATTTTACCACGTGACCTTCGATAACTTCGTCGCCGCTGTCAGCGGCTGATGCGGCGGCAGGCTCAGCGGCGGTAACCGGCGCGGGTGCGATGGCGGCAGGCGCAACAGGGGCGGTGGCAACGGGTGCATGTTGAGAATAGCGGCTGATGCGCACCGATTCCTCGCCTTCCTGGATTTCAATTTCGGCAATGCCGGATTCTTCCAGTAGTTCAATTAGTTTTTTAACTTTTCGGATATCCATTAAACGTACCTGTGTGCGTTAATAATTTGGGAATTACTGCAGGCGCCTGATTGCGGCCTGAAATGCAAGTGTATAGCCATATGCGCCCAGCCCACTGATGACGCCCTCGGCCAGATCCGAAAAATAGGAGTGCTGACGGAAGGGTTCACGGGCATGGACATTGGACAGATGTATTTCAATAAAGGGTATTTCGGCGGCGGCCAGTGCATCACGCAGGGCTACGCTGGTATGAGTGAAGGCGGCTGGGTTGATGATAATAAAGTCAACCTGATCTTTTTGCGCCTGATGCACGGCTTCAACCAGCTCATGCTCGGCGTTGCTTTGCAGGCAGCGTAGCTGGTGACCCGTAGCGTTTGCCTGTTTTTCAAGATCGGCATTAATTTGTTCCAGCGTTGAGACGCCATAGTGTTCAGGCTCCCGACTGCCAAGCAGGTTGAGGTTGGGGCCATGAAGGAGCAGTAGGTTTGCCACGCTGAGTTATCCAGATTTCAAGGGCTCAGAACACTTGAAACAGAGTGAAATTAAATGTTTAAAACGAAACAGCATTTCAAATGTTCTGACCTCTTGAAATACCTTATTTAAGCGAGTTTAGCCGATAATTCGCGACATTTCGCTGCAAAATCACAAAAATCCGGGCAATTGTGCATCATGCGCAAGATTTTGTCCAGAACTACGTGATTTCACGGTCATTTAGCGAAGATAGTGACATTTTACCGGAATCCGGCCGCAAAACCGGGACGGGCGTCAAAGAACTGGCTACGAAGTACAAAGCCGGTTTACCTCGTCCCTCGTAACTCGTCCCTCGTCCCTTGAATTCAAAGCAGCGGCTTAATCAGCGCCTCCGCTTCCTCATAGCTTAATTCCTGGCGGCGGGTATGGACGATCCGGCCCTCCCGATCGATGAAGGCGGTGAAGGGCAGGACGCCGAGCCGATTGCCATAGGCGGTGGTGATTTCGATCCCCGTATCTTCTCCCAGTAAAACAGGGTAGTTGACATCCATTGGGTCGATAAAGTCCTGAACACTCTGGGGGTCGTCGATGGCGATACCGATAATGACAAAGCCCTGATCCCGATAGTTTTCATACAGGCGGATGAAAGCGGGTATTTCCCGGCGGCAGGGTGGGCACCAGGTGGCCCAGAAATTGATCATAATAACCTGGCCGTTCCAGTTGTCGATGGACTGCAGTTCCCCGTCCAGATCCGGCAGGCTAAAGTCAGGCCGCCGGTACGGGTGTTGCATTTGATCGTTGTTAGTTGCGACGGTCTTCACAACCCCGGTACGGTCGGAGTAAAGGTGGCTGGCATAAAACCCGCCTGCCACACTGCCCAGTATGATCAGGACAAAGAATAAAAGTTGTGCCGGCTTCATCTTATCTGCTGCCCGTTGCTGTGATTTTTTTTACGTGGGTGAGGAATTTGGCCGCGTCCATACTGCCGACGATGCGTTGTGCGCGTAGTTCCTTACCATCCGGGCCGAAAAATAGAATGGCCGGCGGCAGGATGACCCGAGCGCGTTTCATCAGCGCCTTGTCGTCGTCATCCATGGCGGTGACATCCGCCTGTAGCAGAACAAAGTTGCTTAGCGCCGCCTGCACGGCTGGGTCGGGGAAGACATACTCCTCATATTCCTTACAGTAGATGCACCAGTCAGCGTAAAAATCGAGCATCACAGGTTTGCCTTCTGCACGGGCGCTTGCCAGCTCGCGTTCCAGATCGGCTGCAGTCTTGATGCGTATAAAAGACAGATATGCAGTGGTCAAGTCCGTGATTGCTGTTCCCGAGGTAGAGGCATGTCCACCGACCAGTTCAGAACCGTGCAGGGGGTGGGTGACATCTTTTGCGCCGGTGAGGCCGCCGAGCATGACAATGGCGCCATAGAGCAGCAGCACCACGCCCAGTCCTTTCCATAGCGTGCGCCAGCCGCTGCCATCGGCTGGCAGGGGATCCAGCGCCCGCATATAGATGGCGGAGACAATGAACAGCGTAGCCCAGAGCATCATGGTCAGGGCCGGTGAGAACAGGCTCGGCATGCGCTCCAGCATGAGAATGGCGATGGCCAGAAGTACGACCCCGGCCACGGCCTTGACCGTATTCATCCAGTCGCCGGCTTTGGGCAGCAGCTTGCCGCCGCTGGCGCCGACGACCAGCAGGGGCAGGCCCATGCCTGCACCGAGACTGAATAACGCAACAAAGCCCTTTAGCATGTCTTCACTGGCAGCGGCATAGGTGAGGGCGGCGATCAGAATGGGACCGCCGCAGGGGCCGATGATCAGGGCGGAGAGGATGCCCATGATGGCCACGCCAGTAAGACTGCCGCCTTTTTGCTGGTTGCTGACCATGTTGAGCTTGCTCTGGATAAAGCTGGGGATCTGAATGTTGTAGAAACCAAACATGGCAAAGGCCAGTGCTACGAACAGCAGCGCGAAGGGAACCAGTACCCAGGGACTCTGGAAATGCGCCTGAATCCCTGCCCCCTCGCCGACTACCGCCGTGATAGCGCCGATGACGCCAAAGGTGAGCGCCATGGCGCCGACATAGATCAGGGAAAGACCAAAGCCCCTGGCGGCCGAGGTTTTCTCGCCCTGACCGATGATGATGCTGGAGAGGATGGGAATCATCGGATACATGCAGGCGGTGAAGGCCAGCATCAGGCCGAAGCCCAGCGCGGTAAGGATGACGGTGAACAGACTGCCCTTGCTCAGATCCCGGGTAAATTCGTCTACGTCGCTAAGTGGTTGATCATTGCTGGCCGGCGGGCTGACTGTTGCCGGGATCTGGCTGATGAGCTGGTTAGTGGCAGGCAGCTTAAAAGGGATGTTTTTCTTGATGGGCGGGTAACAGATGCCAAGTTTTTCGGCGCAGCCCTGGTATTCAGCGTAGAGGATAATGTCGGTGGCGGCCTTGCCTGAACGTAACAGGGGAATACGCACTTCAACCTGGTTATGGAACACCTGGATCTGACCGAAGAATTCATCCTGCTTGAGTTCGCCTTCTGGCAGCTGTATCTGCCCGAGACGGATATTGTCGCCCTGCTTGAGTTTGAACTTGATCTTATCGCGATACATATAGTGATCGGGAGCAATATTCCAGCGGGCAATCAGGGTATTGGGATCGGCCAGCTCGGTAGAAAATTCAAAGGCGACATCAGGCTCGAGAATGTCATCATCAGCGCCACCACCGAGGCTGCCACCCAGGCCCAGTCCGCCGTCAAATGCGCCCAGTGACTGCAGTGCGGGAGCACCGCCGGATTGCGGTTTTGTCGCCGCGGCTTCCGGTAGTGTCAGGGTGATCTTCTGTACGTGGGGCGGATAACAGACGCCGATATCGGCGCAGCCCTGTGATTTGGCGATGAGCGTGAATTCGCGGGTTGGCGCCTGCCCGTTTTTTATCGGCTCGCGGATAATCGGGATCTGCGCCTTGATGGTGTGACGATAGACTTCCATTTCGCCGAAGAACTCATCCTGTTTGATCTTGCCTTTGGGGAGTCTGGGCTCCCCCAGACGAATACCCGGGGTATCGGAGCTGAAGTGGATTTTGTTGCGATAGAGGTAATAGCCATCGGCTACCTGCCAGCCGGCTTCGACGGTGCCGGCATCCAGCACACGAGCGCTGAAAGCATAGGCTTCATCGGGGGGGAGCAGGGCTTCTTCAGCATGGAGAAGGGGACTAACAAGGTTGGTAACGGTCAGGCAAAAGAGAATCCAGATATTTTTTTTCATTCTTCAGGTTCCAGTGAGGTGTCTATCCAGCGCAGATAATCCGCCAGGCCAGTCTCCAGAGAGACCGCGACAATTTCAGGAAGTTCATAAGGATGCAATTCGACAATTGTGTCCTGCAGGGCTTGAAATTGTGCTTTGCGGGTCTTAATGAGTAACAAGACCTCCCAATCGCGCTCTATATTCCCTTTCCAGCGATAAATTGATCGTATTTTGGGTATGATGTTTACGCAGGCAGCCAGTTGTCGGCTGACCAGCGTTTCTGCAATATGTTCAGCCACGCGCTCGTCAGGGCAGGTGCTGAATACCATTAAATAGGGTAAATTGGACATGGCGGAAAGATAGCAGCATACGAGACCCTATAGCAAAGGTCATATTTGCGTCGCTGCCGCCTGTTTAAAAAATACATATGCCAATATTCCGAATACTATTTCTGCTGTTTCTGTGCATTCCTTTAATCGAGATCTATCTGCTGATACAGGTCGGTGAGATCATCGGCGCCCTGCCGACTATTCTTATGGTGGTGTTTACCGCCGTGCTCGGTGTTGCCCTGCTGCGCTGGCAGGGGCTGGCGACGCTGACCCGGATGCAGACCGCCATGGGGCGCGGCGAGTTACCCGCCGTAACCATGATTGAAGGCGTGTTTTTACTGGTGGCGGGCGCGCTATTGCTGACCCCGGGGTTCTTCACCGACGCCATCGGCTTTGCCCTGCTGATTCCGCCTCTACGCCAGTCGCTGGCGCAGAGCCTGCTGCTGCGGGGGATGTTTCAGACGGGTGGCGGCTTTCGCCGAGGCGGTTTTTCAGCCGGAAACACCTACGAAGGCCAGTCTGGCAAAACCAGCGGACCCAAAGTTATCGAAGGGGAGTATGAGCGCCGCGATGATTGAGGAAAGATCCTGAACTACCGTAGAACCTTGCTCCGCAAGTTTCGTTCGGCGCTTCCTGCGCTTCGCTCCGTGTCCTCTGTGGTTAAAATGGATTTTATTAAAGAACCTGCTGATTCATATCCGCTATAGTAATTTTAACAAAGCCTGAATTTTTTTTTAGTTTCCGTCTTGAAATCCCTCACCGCTGTCTCCATTTGATAAGCAGACCTGTTGCCTGCTGTTTGTGTGGTCTGAGACCGGGATTCACCCTTGACAGAGGGGGATTGCCCGTTATGATTAGCACTCTCGGTAGGAGAGTGCTAGAAATGGTCGCAAGAGCTATTTGACGGCAGGCTCAAACCCACTTTTTTTGAAAAACCATTGTTGGATTTTTTACCAGGAGAGTTAAAGAATGAAAGTTCGTCCATTGCATGATCGTGTGATTGTCCGCCGCACCGAGGAAGAAACCACTTCCGCCGGTGGGATTGTGATACCAGATTCCGCGACTGAAAAACCTTCACAGGGTGAAGTCATTGCTGTTGGCAACGGCAAGATTACCGACAGTGGCGATGTTGTGCCTCTGGATGTCAAAACAGGCGATAAGGTGCTGTTTGGCAAATATTCCGGTAATGAAGTCAAGGTTGACGGCGAAGAGCTGCTAGTGATGCGCGAAGACGACATCATGGCCGTTATCGAAGGCTAAATCACTTCCCCCAATTTTTTTCAGGAATTCAGAAATACAGAGGTAATAACAAATGTCAGCAAAAGAAGTTAAATTTAGTGATGAAGCCCGCCAGCAGATGCTGGCCGGCGTCAATATTCTTGCCAATGCCGTGAAAGTCACCCTCGGCCCCAAAGGCCGTAACGTGGTGCTGGACAAGAGCTTTGGCGCACCCACTATTACCAAAGACGGTGTCTCCGTGGCCAAGGAAATCGAGCTGGATAACAAGTTCGAAAATATGGGCGCCCAGATGGTCAAGGAAGTCTCTTCGCAGACCTCCGATGTTGCCGGTGACGGCACCACGACTGCAACCGTACTGGCGCAGTCGCTGCTGGTTGAAGGCATGAAGGCCGTCGCCGCAGGTATGAATCCGATGGATCTCAAACGTGGTATCGACAAGGCGGTTCTCGCCGGCGTCAGCGCACTGGAAAACCTGTCCAAGCCCTGCGCCGATGACAAGGCCATCGCTCAGGTTGGTACGATTTCCGCTAACTCTGATGAAGAGATTGGTAGCATTATCGCCGAGGCGATGGGTAAGGTCGGTAAAGAAGGTGTCATCACCGTCGAAGAAGGTTCCGGTTTCACCAACGAACTGGACGTTGTGGAAGGCATGCAGTTCGATCGTGGCTACCTGTCCCCCTACTTCGTTAACAATCAGCAGAGCATGACGGCTGATCTGGAAGAGCCTTATATTCTTCTGTTCGACAAGAAAATCTCCAACATCCGTGACCTGCTCCCCGTACTGGAAGCCGTGGCCAAATCCGGCAAGCCGCTAATGATTATCGCTGAAGATGTCGAAGGTGAAGCGCTGGCGACGCTGGTCATCAACAACATGCGTGGCATCGTCAAGGTTGCTGCCGTCAAGGCGCCGGGCTTCGGTGATCGTCGCAAAGCCATGCTGGAAGACATCGCCATTCTCACCGGCGGCACCGTGATTTCCGAAGAAGTCGGCCTGTCACTGGAAAAAGCCACCCTCAACGAGCTGGGTACCGCGAAGAAAGTTACTATCACCAAGGAAGAGTCCACCATTATCGATGGTGCCGGCAAACCCGCTGATATCGAAGCACGGGTTAACCAGATCCGCGCCCAGATCGAGGAATCATCTTCTGACTATGATCGTGAAAAACTTCAGGAACGTGTGGCTAAGCTGGCCGGTGGCGTTGCCGTGATCAAGGTCGGTGCGGCAACCGAAGTGGAAATGAAAGAGAAAAAAGCCCGCGTCGAAGATGCCCTGCATGCGACCCGTGCGGCTGTGGAAGAAGGTATTGTTCCTGGCGGTGGTGTTGCCCTGATTCGTGTTCAGGATGCCATGAGCAAGGTTGATGCCGTCAACCATGATCAGGAGATCGGTGTCAAACTGGCCTGCCGTGCGATTGAAGAACCGCTGCGTCAGATCGTCAGCAATGCTGGTGACGAAGCCTCTGTTGTGGTCAACAAGGTAAAAGAAGGCAAGGATAACTTCGGTTACAATGCTGCGACTGCCGAGTACGGCAACATGATCGAAATGGGTATCCTGGATCCGACCAAGGTAACTCGCACCGCACTGCAGAATGCGTCCTCGGTTGCCGGTCTGATGATTACCACCGAAGCGATGGTTGCCGATGCGCCAAGCGATGACGCCGGCGCTGCCGGTGGCATGCCTGATATGGGCGGCATGGGCGGAATGGGTGGCATGGGCGGCATGATGTAATGTCGGTCTAATCGACCACCTGTTTTCGACCAGCGTCGAAAAACGAAAAGCCCCGACAGCAATGGCGGGGCTTTTTTGTTGCGGGGGGGGGGGGATAATAAACGCAGAGGACGCTAAGGCGCAGAGACGCGGAGTAGTAATAGTGTTTTATCATTACTTTTCTGGTTAAGATGAAAAAGCTTCTGTTTATGATTACCTGAAAAGAACACACCATACCAAAAATTATAACCTCCGCGTCTCTGCGCCTTTGCGTCCTCTGCGTTTGTTCACGAGCCCATGAAAAAGTGAAAGGGAGTTTTGCGTTCTCTGCGTTTATCACGTACTTTTCATTATATGAAAGCCATGATCCTGGCCGCCGGTCGCGGTGAGCGCATGCGGCCGTTGACCGACAGCACCCCTAAACCCCTGCTTGAAGTGGGCGGAAAGCCGCTGATTGTCTGGCATCTTGAAGCGCTGGCGCAGGCGGGTATCGAGGAGTTTGTAATCAACCATGCCTGGCTGGGTGAGCAGATTGAGGCAAGCCTGGGTGATGGCCGTGCTTATGGTGTTCATATTTACTATTCGCCTGAGAAGCCGGAAGCGCTGGAAACGGCCGGCGGCATTGTTCAGGCACTGCCGCTATTAGGGGATGAGCCTTTTCTGGTCGTTAATGGCGACATCTGGTGTGACTATCCGATTGCCAATCTTGTCGCGCAATCTTTAAGTCCTGAGTTTTTGGCGCATCTGGTCATGGTGGACAATCCACCGCAACATCCTGAGGGTGACTTTGTCTTGAATGGGAGTCTGTTGGCCACCGACGGAGAGCCACGCCTGACCTTCAGCGGCATCGGACTGTATTCGCCTTCTCTATTTACCGGCCTTGCTCAGGGAAAACGGCCGCTTGCGCCGCTTCTGAAAACTGCGATGAAGGAAAAAAAGATCAGTGGTGAATATTACGCAGGGCAGTGGTTTGATGTGGGTACGCCTGCCCGCTTGCAACAGCTGGATACCCTGTTGTGTAGGTGTGGCTTCAGCCGCACAGGTTCGCCTCATGGTGCACCCTGCGGGCATTTCACCCGAAGGGTAGAAAGCGAACCTGATAATTGATGTCTCGTCTGCCTGCAGCGGGGAGATTCGTTTTGCCGGGATGAAAAACGGGAGTTGAAATGCCGCGTTTGACCTCCATACATTTGAGATAATACAGACAACTCCGTTGAACAGGATCAGGCATGGAATATAAAGACTATTACGACATTATGGGGGTGAGCAAGGACGCCACCCAGGATGAGATTAAACGCGCCTACCGTAAGCTGGCGCGCAAGTACCACCCTGATGTGAGCAAGGAACAGGATGCGGAGCAGAAGTTCAAGGAAGTGGGTGAAGCCTACGAAGTGCTCAAGGATCCGGAAAAGCGCGCGGCTTATGATCAGCTTGGCGCCAACTGGCAGGCCGGCCAGGATTTTCGGCCGCCACCGGACTGGGATGCCGGTTTTGAGTTTAGCGGCGGTGGTTATACGCAGGGTGATTCGGCGGCCTTCAGTGACTTTTTCGAATCCCTGTTTGGTCAGCGCGGCTTCAGTAGTGCGGGCAGGGGCGCAGGCGGCCAGGCCGGTTTCCAGATGCGTGGCGAGGATCACCATGCCAAAATTCTGATTGACCTCGAAGATGCCTATAAGGGAACGACACGGACAATTACGCTGCGAGTTCCGGAAGTGGATGCGCAGGGGCATGTGCGTACCCGGGAGCGGACCCTGAATGTGCGAATTCCCAAAGGCGTGCGTCAGGGTCAGCAGATTCGCCTGGCGGGGCAGGGTGCGCCGGGGCTGGGTTCCGGCGCGCAGGGTGATCTCTATCTTGAGGTCGAATTCAATCCGCATTCATTCTATCGGGTGGAAGGTCGGGATGTTTTTCTTGATCTGCCGGTTGCGCCCTGGGAAGCGGCGCTGGGCGCCAAAGTCAAGGCGCCGACGCCGGATGGCGCCGTGGATCTGAGCATTCCGGCCGGTTCGGCCGGCGGCCGCAAACTGCGGCTCAAAGGACGTGGTATTCCGGGCAGAACGCCGGGTGATCTTTATGTTGTGCTGCAGATAGTGCTGCCGCCGGCGAGGACGGAGAAAGCGAAGGAATTATACAAAAAGATGCAGCAGGAACTGGCGTTTAATCCACGCGCCGGACTGGGGGTATAAGCCATGAGTGAGAAAGTACTGACAGGTCTGATTGTGAATGAGGATATGACGCTAACGTTGGCGGAACTCAGTCGTGCCTGCTGTGTGCATGCCGAGTGGATCGTGGCGCTGGTGGATGAAGGTATTCTGGAGCCGCAGGGTGATGTGCGCACAGGCTGGCGTTTTTCGGGTCCCAGTCTGCGTCGGGCGCGCATGGCCGTGCATCTGCAGCAGGACCTGGGGGTTAATCTGGCCGGTGCGGCGCTGGCGCTGGATCTGATGGAGGAACTGGAATCCCTGCGTCGCCGGGTGCAGCTTCTGGAACGGGACATCTAAGTGGACAGGGAAACAGGTTGATGAACTCACTGATCTGGTATCGCCATGCGTTTACCAATCGTATCCAGTCGCTATTGCTGTTGCTGGCAATGGGGGGCTTTCTGGCCCTGCTGGGGGCGATACTCTGGGGTGAGGAGGGGGTAATCGGTCTGTTATTTATGGGCCTGATGCTGGTGTTGTTCAATCCGGTGATTACACCTCAGCTGATCATGCGTATGTACCGCGCGCGTCCGCTGAGCCGGGTTGAAGCTCCCGCCCTGCACGGCGCGTTTGAGCAACTGGCGCAGCGCGCCGGGCTGCCGCAGACGCCGGTGCTGTATTATATTCCCAGCCGTATGGTTAACGCCTTCGCCGTGGGCACACGCCGCCAATCGGCGATTGCAGTGACCGATGGTCTGCTGCGTATCCTGGAGACACGGGAGACGATTGGTGTACTGGCACACGAAATCAGCCATATCCATAACAATGACATGTGGGTGATGGGCATTGCCGACATGTTTAGTCGGCTGACCAGCATGCTGTCCCTGTTTGGCCAGTTGTTATTGCTACTCAACCTGCCGCTGATTCTTTTCTCTACGCTCAGTATCAACTGGACGGCCATCCTGATCCTGATTTTTGCGCCCAGCCTGAGCGCATTGGCGCAACTGGGCCTGTCTCGCACCAGGGAATATGACGCCGATCTTAATGCCGCACGCCTGACCGGCGATCCGGAAGGGCTGGCGCGGGCGCTGGTGAAAATCGAGCGCCAGCAGGGTTCTTTTATGGAGCGTATTTTTTTACCCGGACGCCGTATTCCCGATCCTTCGTTGCTGCGCACCCATCCGCCAACCGAGGAACGTGTGCGTCGACTGATGGAACTGCGTCGTGATGGTTCGGTTACAGGAATGAATTTACCGGCCAGCGGTTTTCTGCCTGATGGTTTTGCCGATAATCCAGCGCGACGGCCGCCACGCTGGCACATCAACGGTTTGTGGCATTGAGTGGGCTATTTACTCATAAAGGGTTGCATTAAACGCAGAGTACGCAGAGGCGCTAAGACGCAGAGATTGTGTATTTTGGAGGGTTTAATTCCCCGCCGCTTGCAGCGAAAACTGTAGGTTGGGCTGAATGGTGTTTATGAAGCCCAACAGAATATTAGACCAGGCTGTTGGGCTTCATTTTATTCAGCCCAACCTACGGGCTGGCGCCTATTCATGAACATGGATTATTAACGCAGAGGCGCGGAGACGCAAAGAAAAATTATTAAGAAACCTGAACTCGAAATGAAGTACCCCGCAGCAAGCTATGGGGTATTAGTCAAATGAACAATCTGAACCGCCAGGACGCAAAGGACGCCAGGAATTGCCTGGCTAAAACCTGGCGTCCTTTGCGTCCTGGCGGTTCAATATTAATCACAGCAGGTTCAGTAGGGTGGGCACGATTTTTGTGCACCACAGGCACTTCCTTCGGTCGCCCACGCGGAAGACTGGCATGCTCAGGCGTTCGGCATTTTCTGGCGCAGTTCTTCGCGATCAAACCACCAGTCTTCACCGACCATGATGTTGAGCATCATTGACAGGCGGGGCAGGAATACCTCAGGGTCACGCAATTCCAGTTTGTCGATCCAGATTTCCAGTTGTTCCTGCGAGTTGACATTACTGTGCCGATGGGCGACCTGGCCGAGCAGGTTACGGGCGAGGAAGCTGAGGCTTTCATGTTTATCGTCTTCGGTGCGGAGATCCGTGATATAGCAGGCGGCCATGGCGGCCACGCCTGCGCCATCGGAATCGTTCGGGGTTTCATCGACAATGTGGGTGAGCATGGCGACGCTGGTGTCTGCAAGAATCGGAAAACTAACAGCGAGCCAGACACCCTGACCAAGGGCGGAAATAGAGGCTGGTTGATCCGCCTGATAAAGCACATTACAGGCTTCCACCGCCTCCTGCCAGGCTTCCAGTTGCAGAAAAATAGTTAGCGCTTCGCGCGCCAGTTTCCAGGCTTCATCTTTATGTTCCAGCGCCAGTTCTGTTTCGGCGATGTCCAGTATGATCCGGTTTTTATCCAGTTCGCTGGCACTGGCGGGTAGTTCCTCCAGGTGCTGGCGAAACAGGTTTAACTGTTCTTCCAGGGTTTGGGGTGAAGGCTGTCCCAGGGTTTTGTCGATTTCGGTATTCATATGCTCGCTTCTCTGGATTTAATCTCTACGGGTTTAATTCCCCACAGCTTGCTGCGGGGTTGTTTATTTTCCCGCTGTTTGATTGATGGGTTTCACCCTTCATTCTTCAGGGTTCTACCCATCCTACTCTTTTTTCATCCGTAGCCAAAAGCGGTAGGATGGGTAGAGCAAGGCGAAACCCATCGCCATGCTTGCAGCGGGGTGTTTATTTAGTGTCAACGGTGGGGCGTTGGCCAGAGGAAAACAGGACCTCTACGTCCAGCCAGATCCCCTTGTCTGTTTTCAGCGACGCAATTTTTTCAAGGTGTCGGCGCAGAAAATCATCCTGCTTTTCAATGGGCAGCCGGTTAAAAATGGCGCGCAGGCCGCTGTTAAGGATAATGTCTCGCCAGCCCTGCTCATCATTTAAGTGGTAGCCCAGTTGTTCCTGTAATAGCTGGACATTGTCGAAGCCGGCCTGTTGCAGGATATTACGGCAGGCATCTTCATTGTTTAGTCGCTGCCAGCCCGGATCATCAACACTCACATCGGCGGCCTCGATGTCTTCCATGAACATTTTTGCCTGCGGCTGGAAGGCGTTGGCGCTGAAGCTGGTGAAGATCAGTCGCCCGCCGGGTTTAAGTACGCGATACCATTCTTTCAGGGCAACGGACATATCCGGCAGGAAGAACAGGCCGAAGGAACAGATTACAGCATCAAAGTAGGCGCTTTTGAAATCCAGTTTAGTCGCATCCATAAGATGAAAATCGGCGTTGTTTAAACCGTTCACGCGCAGGTTATGTTCAGCACGATCGAGCATGTTTTCGGCCAGGTCGATAGCCTGCACCCGCCCCTGAGGGCCAACCATTTGCGCAGCCGCCACCAGCGCTGCACCGGTGCCGGTGGCAATATCCAGTACCTTTTGTCCACGTTTGAGTTGCAGGTGCATGCTGATGCGATCGCCACAAAAGGGAAAGAAACGCAGGGATGGGTTATCGTAACCGGCAGCGACCTGTTCAAAGACTTCGATAGTTTCGGCAATCTGTTGTTCGGCTTTATTCATGGAACCGGATTATACTGAATTATTTGCTCAGGGGCCTGTCGGATTCAGGGATAGTTGCGAGGTGGATAGAAGAATCACCCTGTGATCTGACGGTTTCCCGGGTAAGCAGGTTTATCACCCTTCTTTGGCAGGGGACTTGTACGCCTGAAGGGGCACCTGCAACAGGCTACTAAGCTATGATGTCAACATAACTCGGAGAGAAAAATTATGCAGGATATGATGATGTCCGGAATACTGATGACTGCGATGGACGTGATGTCGCTGCTGTTTATTTCGTTTATTGGAATTATCGTGCTGGTGATCGCTGTTGTTTTTGTGATCGATATCAGCCAGACACGGCACGCCATTCGGCGTAATTATCCGGTCATCGGCCGTTTTCGTTACCTGTTCGAACATCTGGGTGAATTCTTCCGCCAGTATTTTTTTGCCATGGACAGGGAAGAGCTGCCCTTCAATCGGGCGCTGCGTACCTGGATTTACCGTGCGGCAAAAAATCTGAGTAATACCCGCGCTTTCGGTTCTACCCGTGATCTGAGTGAACCCGGCAGCGTAATTTTTGTTAACTGCACCTTTCCCAAACTGGAAGAAGATGCGGTCATGCCGCAGCCTCTTGTTATTGGTCCTGATTGTGAGCAGCCTTATGAAACGGATTCGCTGGTGAATATTTCCGGTATGAGTTATGGCGCGCTGTCGCGTCCTGCTGTGCTGGCGCTGTCGTGTGGGGCGTATGGCGCCGGCTGCTGGATGAATACCGGGGAAGGGGGGTTGTCTCCCTGGCATCTGGAAGGCGGTGCCGATCTGGTGTTCCAGATTGGCACGGCAAAATACGGGGTGCGGGATCGGGCCGGGCGGCTGGACGATGAGAAGTTGCGCGAGGTGGCGGCGCATCCGCAGGTGCGTATGTTTGAAATCAAGCTTAGCCAGGGTGCCAAGCCGGGCAAGGGCGGCATCTTGCCCGGGATTAAGGTCACGGAAGAAATTGCCCGGATTCGCGGTATTCCACCGTTTAAGGATTCCGTCAGCCCCAACCGTCATCCTGATATCAGTTCGGTGGAGGATCTTCTTGATATGATCCAGCGTGTGCGTCGGGTTACGGGCAAACCGACAGGCTTTAAGCTGGTACTGGGCGGTTGTGCACATCTTGATCTGCTGCTTCAGCTGATTGTTAAGCGGGGCCTTACGTCTGCGCCGGATTTCATTACCGTGGATGGCGCCGAGGGCGGTAGCGGCGCGGCGCCCATGCCGTTGATGGACAACGTAGGTATGCCCCTGCATGAAAGCCTGCCGATGCTGGTGGACAAGCTCAATGAATATGGTCTGCGGGAGCGCATCAGGGTGATTGCTTCGGGCAAGCTGGTAACGCCGGGCAGCGTGGCCTGGGCGCTGTGCGTGGGCGCGGATTTTGTCACCAGCGCGCGTGGGTTCCTGTTTGCACTGGGCTGCATCCAGGCGATGCAGTGTAATCGCAACACCTGTCCAACCGGCATCACGACCCATAACCCGCGCCTGCAAAAAGGCCTGAATCCGGATGACAAGGCGGAGCGGGTGAAAAACTATGTACACAATCTGTTACATGAAGTGGGCCTGATTGCCCATTCCTGCGGCGTGGGTGAGCCGCGAGAATTGAGCCGTCAGCATGCGCGCATTATCAGCAGTGAGGGGCCGTCAGTGCCGATGAATAAACTATATCCTGAAGTAAAGCCGCCACTGGCTGATTGATGGCTGTAACCTGCATCGGGGATTATTTTTTCTGGCTGATGTGCTCGATAGCGAGACAGGCCTGCTGGCCAAAATGGCGGAAGCCGGCAAAGGTATCGGCGCCGAGTGGACGCTGGCTGGGCTGGCGATCAGCATAGAACAGGCCGATGGGGGATTGCCTGATAATGATGGGAAAAATCAGAAAAGCCTCGCTGGCCAGGGCGGTGCGTATTTCGCTGCTGATCTGTTCGGCCTGTTCACCGCTCTGACTGTTGCGTATCCACTGCGCCTGGGCCGTTTGAAAGGCTTCGCTGAATGGATTTTTTTCTTTTAGTGAAAAATGGAAACGCTGGATAAAGCTTTCATTGCCCTCGCCAATGGCGAATTTTCCATGCAACATAGTTTTATCCGGACTCAGGAGCGCGAACAGCACCCGATCCAGTCCTACGCCCCGGTGCAGGCCCTCAAGTATGAGTTCCAGAATAGTGTTGGCGGAAGGCTGGTTTTCCAGCGTACTGGTAAGATCCTGCAGGATACTCAGTTGCAGAACAGGATCCGGTGAGGGATATTTTTCGATGTTCTGAGATTCAGTACCTGCCGTTACGGCTTCGCCGTCGGGCAGGGGCAGATAAGGGATGATTTCTGCTGCACCATACTGCTGGGCAAATTCGGCTGCTTCGAGCACGTTGTTACGCAGCAGGTTGATAGTCTTGGTTTCGTCCTGCTTCAGATATTTTGCAATGCGCTGGACGGCCTGGATGCCATTCGGATTGTTCCACTGCCGGTTGATGCTATTGGCAAGCGTCTTGCTGAGAACGATGTCCCGGATGCGTGGCGTTTCCAGGCCGGGATTGTTGATAGCGCTGTGCAGTAGATCACACAGGTGCCAGTCATGGGTCAGACCGACGGTGAGTTGATCAAAAGTGAAGCCCAGTATTTCCTTTTCCGCCAGAGCCGATTTGAAACCATGCTTGTCAATCAGCGCCTGGATCTGCAGGCCGCGATCTTCATCGACGCACCAGAAGGCCATTTCGCCGAGATGGTAGAGCAGGGCGGCGATGAAGACTTCTTCCGGCGCATCGTCGCCGCGTTTTTCCGCAAGCATGCGCGCCAGGGTGGCGCCGTGGAAGGAGCGCGCCATGAGTTTCAGTACATGCTTACGTGAGCTGCTTTTGAGGATGGCGTCGATAACGGCGAGGGAGAGGCTAAGGTCGCGAATGAGATTGAAGCCGATGTAAACAATCGCGCGGCTGACCGTGTTGATGGGGGTGCGCGACGGATTGTAGATGACACTATTGGAAATGCGCAGAATACGCGCCGTCAGACTGGTGTCGCGAAGAATGATCTGCGCCAGTTGTGCGGTGGATGTATCGTCGTCCCTGACACCGTCAGCAATTGCCAATGCGGTGTATTTAAAAATAGGGATCTCATGCTCGCTGATATGTTTGATCCAGTACTTCAGATCTTTTGCCATGATTGCAGGTCCTTATGTGGCTGAATCAAGTATAGACGGTGTAATGCCGTTGCAGAATGTCGCGGGTAAAATGGCTGCGTAAATAAAAACCACGTGGCAGAGTTCGGGTCGGCGCACCATCGTCACCGCTGGTTTGGCAAAGGACTTTTGCATGCGCGGCTTTAGGACGAATCTGTAACACTTCGCCGTCACGGGCAGAGATAGCCCCCAGTTGCCCCAGACAAATCCTGTCCATGTGTTCTTCCCAGTCCTGTTTCAGTTGAGCTTCCTGTTTGACATCAGGACTCCAGAGCAGGGCGGCGCCGATCCGCCGCCGGCTAAAGGGAATGACGCTGTTAGCTTCCAGTGGCAGCCACAGTACCCGCTGCAGTTTCAGGCGCACCCAGGAGGTTTCCCAGTACAGATGCCGGTTGTCTTTCAGTGGTACGGTGCAGACATAGGTGGATTCCTTTGGCAGGCCGGCGGCATTCAGCGGCAGGCTCTTGAGCTCCACACCGATATGCGTGAAGTCCGGTAGCGGCCGCGCACCGGCGCTGGCACCGAGGAACTGCTCCAGTAGTTGTCCACACCAGCCCTTGCTCGACTGTGCCGAGGCAGGCAGGGGCTTCTGTGCGATCGCCGCCAGTTGTCCCAGGGTCAGACCGGCCAGACTTTGTGCCCGCGCCAGCAGTTCTGCTTCGCTTTTCGGCGGCGGGGCGGGGAATGGGATTGAATGTGTGGACATGGTGGATCAGAAAAAAATCTTAACGCAAAGACGCAGAGTCGCAAAGACCGCAAAAAATCTAATCTCTACGGGTTTAATTCCCCACAGCTTGCTGTGATTAATATTAACCGCCAGGACGCAAAGGACGCCAAGATTTAGCCAAACAATTCCTGGCTTCCTTTGCGTCCTGGCGGTTCAGATTGTTCCTTCGACTAATGCCCCGTAGCTTGCTGCGGGGTGGTTTATTAAAAAAACTTTCAATCAATATCTTGCGACCCTGGTGTCTTTACGTTGGATTTTAAGCTCGTTGCCAGTGCCCCGACTTACCACCCTTTTTCTCCAGCAGGCAGACACCGCCCATGAGCATGCCCCGATCCATGGCCTTGCACATGTCATAGATGGTCAGCAGGGCGACCTGGGTGGCGGTCAGGGCTTCCATTTCCACGCCGGTCTGGCCGCGGGTTTCCACCGTGCACTGGCAGTAGATTCGATTTTCGGTCTCATCGATGCGGAACTCAAGATCTACATGGGTAAGCATTAGCGGATGACACAGGGGAATCAGATCCGGCGTGCGTTTGGCGGCCATGATGCCGGCGACGCGAGCAATGCCCAGTACGTCGCCTTTTTTGTGGTCGCCGATGCGCACTTTTTCGAGCGTAGCAGGCTGCATGCTGATCCAGCCGGTGGTGACGGCCACCCGTTGAGTGCTATCTTTGCTGCCGACATCGACCATATGCGCCTTGCCGTCCTGATTGAAGTGGGTAAAGTCGGTCATAGTCCTGTCTTTGTTGTCAGGGAAACTCTGATTAATTCCGTTCGCCCTGAGCTTGTCGAAGGGTATTGTTTTTAACATGCTGATTTTATTACGCTTGGTGTTCATGGTTCGACAGGCTCACCACGAACGGTGGAATTAATCAGAGTTTCCTTAGTCTGTTTGGGCCGTTTGCGGGAATCATGATAGGCTTGCAGGCCCCGTTTGAGCAAATCCGAATCGAGTATTTATGAGTATA
>JASBTR010000030.1 GCA_030148325.1 Gammaproteobacteria bacterium | reverse complement strand
AACAATATAAGGAGTATTCAGTGAATCGATGCCATTTTCAAAATTAAAATATTCGATACAGCGATTAGGACAAACCTCACCACACTGGCCACAACGGATACAACGGCTTTCAAATTCCGCCTCGGCTAACGCGCCAGGGGGACGCAAATAACGCTGGTTGCTTTGCCCAGAAAATGCCGCTTCGGCCAGTGATGAGGTCAAGGCCGAGCTGGCTACAGCAGCCGCAATAAGTTCTTTTAAAAAAAGGCGTCTTTTCATTTCAAGCTACTAAACCTAAGCAAATGCGGCACACCCTAATCCGGTGTGCCGCACGCCGGGACACTACTTATTAAGAACAACATCCAGCAACAAACAAATCATACCTTTTCGATACGACAGGCCAGTTTCTTGAAATCCACCTGGCCGGATACCGGATCGAAGGCGCGGCTGGAAACTGCATTTACCAGCCATTTGTTCTTCTTCGGATCCGCACTATCGGCAACCGACAGGTTCCAGGGACTGAACAGATAACCGCGAGGAACCGAGTTACGCGCCGGTCTTACGATACTATTGGTACCCACCTGGGCGCGCGCCTGATAATGTCCACGGCGCGTGATCAGTCGAACCTGATCGCCATCCTTGATCCCCAGTGCGGTGGCATCATCCGGATGCATTTCCACATACTGTTCCGGAACCAGACGCCGGGTGGTCGGACTACGATTGGACTTGGCGGTATGGAAGTGTTCATAAACCACACCCAGTCCCAGCCAGTAGGGATATTTGTCTTTTGGAATATCCCGCCACCCTCTGTCTCGATACCCTTCATCCGGTATATCCGGCGTCAGGGCCATGTCACGCGCTTTCTTGATTACATCGAGGTTGTCGATAACATAATGATTTTTCTTTACCCCGAACTCCATCAGCTTTTGCGTGATCTCCTTGCGCTGGCTATAATCCTGCTGACACAGTTTCATATGCACCTTACCATCCCTGGTTCGGAAATAGCCATAGGGCCGGTTCTTCCATACCCCCTCCTGATTCATATAACGGCGTTTGGCGCCGCCGGCTTTGGCAATAGTATAGGTTGGCGCCGGCCACTGGATGCCACGAAGATCGATTAACTGCTGATAAAGGCCGATGCCATCCACCTTTTCCACTTCCAGCATGCCGGTAAGATCGGTATCACTGCCCGCTGAGGCTTCGACCACCGAACGGAACACCTGCTCGGCATCATAAAAGCCCTTGTCGTTCTTGCCCCAGGGGAAGATCTTGTTAGCATTCAGCCCCAGTAAAGTTGCGATTTCCTTGCCCTTGTCAATCACCATATCCAGATCCGGTAAGCAGCCTGGAGGCGGTGTCCCCCCCGCCTGACAGATATTGATGCGGCGTTCCGAACTGATATAGACGCCATCCACTTCACCCCAGGTCGCGGCAGGGAAAATCACATCGGCGAACAGGTTGTTGGGCGCATGACGATAGATCTCCTGCACCACATTGAAGGACTTCAGCAGTCCCGGACGCACTAGGTTATGCTGATCGGGCAGATCAATGTGGGTCGCATACACCAGGAACATGGCCTTGATTTCACCCTTGTTGGCGCGTTCCATCATGCCGATGGCCATGCCCCGGTTATCGGAATTCATAGCGTGGATCAGGTTCTTCTCCGGCACACCCCATTCTTTCGCCATATGCTTGCGGTGTTTGGCATTTTTCAGCGGCATGTTGAACGGCAGGCGGCCGGTCAGACCACCGGTGAAACGTTCACCCATAGCATTGGGCTGACCGGTCATGGAGAAAGGACCACAACCCGGCTTGGCCAGGTTGCCTGTCAGGGTCAGCAGATTGATAATGGAAATAACATTATTCTGGCCGTGGATGTGCTGGTTATAACCAATCCCCCACATAATAATCACGCCACCGTAACCATCGCCTTTTTGATCCATCTTGCTGCGTTTCAGACGTTTGCGGGTAGCATCAGCAAACATCCCCGCTACGCGGCGAATCATGTCCGGCGTTACCTTGTCACTGCCCATGCGATCCTGGACCTGCTCCGGACTATAATTCTTTTTTACCCCATCGACATATTCCTTCCAGCCTTTAACATGCGCCTTGAGAAAATCCCAGTCGATGACATCATCATGATCTTCCAGCAACACGTTGGCCAGCGCATTCAGAAAACTGATGTCCCCGTTCAACACCGGAACATGCACATGGTTTTTAGGGTCGATATCGGCATAGCCCTGACTCGAACCAGTCCAGCGCGGATCAACGATCACCGTTGGAATATCGTTTTTCTTTTTATGATCAGCAATACGCCAGTAAATAATTGGATGAGATTCACGCGCGTTATGGCCAAAATGCATAACCATGTCTGACATTTCCAGATCTTCATACGCCAGCGGCGGCGTATCCGAACCCAGGGTGGCGAAATAACCGGTAACAGCTGAGGTCATACACATACGCGCATTGGCCTCGATAGTATTGGAACCCAGCACCCCTTTCATAAACAGATTTTCAAGGTACTGGCCTTCCATCGTCAACTGGCCGGAACCGTACAGGGCAATGGAATTACCACCATATTTCTTGACGAAATAGGCAATCTTATGTGCCACCATATCCGATGCTTCTTTATAAGGTACGCGAACAAACAGATCATCATCAAAAGCATTTTTGGTCTTGCTGGTATATTCCATATCACCATGACCGGGTTTGTTCCACTCCTCCCAGACATCCTTGCGCACATAGGAGTCGCCTTGCATACGATCGACATAGATCGGTTCAGCGGCGGTCAGTCCCTTGATACATTGCAGCCCATAGTTGGTCGGGTGATCCTTGTCCGGCCGCATGGAAACAATTCTGCCGTTTTCCGAAATAATCACCGTGCCACAGCCCACGCCGCAATAAGGACATTGGGCCAGCGCCGTGCTACGTTTTACTGAAGGTTTATCGCTGGAAGGCGCTGCCTCCAGCTCGGGATTGTTACCCACAAAGAGTCCTGCGCCAACGGCCGACCCTGTGATAAACGTGCTATTTTTAATAAAGTCACGTCGGGAAATATCTTTAATGCGTTTCATAGTTGTTCATTCCCATATAATTGATTATATCTGATATAAATATCCGCTTAGCGTGCCCGGTTATGTTGATCACCCAGACTACGCAGGTAGGCAATCACATCTTCAATTTCTGAATCGCGCAGATTGGCCAGTCCATCGGCACCGGAGAAACCGCGCATCCGAGTATTAGAACGGCCATGTTTGATCGTTTCACGGATAAAACCATCCGAGACCTTGTTCAAAAAACCTGACTTGCCAATCGCGGTACCGACCACTCCGGCACCATAACCCTCGCCTTTGTCACCATGACAGGCCACGCAGATCTCCTTAAACCAGAGTTTGCCCTTGCGTGCATCGCCAAAGCTCACCGGCTCAGCATCCACCTCTTTCGCCCGGTTGGGTAATTTTCCATGGCTACGCAAATAGGCAACAATCGTAAGCGCCAATTTAAGCGCACCCTACCCACCTGTAAAATCTTGATATAACGTGAGCCTTTTTCCATGAAGGGTGAAGGGTATGAAAAGACGAACAGAGACACAGTGGCGGGCATTGTTTTCCGAGTTCAAAGCAAGCGGGATGACGGCGCAGGCTTTTTGTCAGGAAAGAGGGTTGTGCTCGAAGTATTTCGGACGAAAACGTAAGCAGTTGCGGGAGAAAAGGGAAACGGCATCCAGTTTGTCTTTTGCACGGGTTGCGGTGTCGAGTCGCCGTGAACGGGACATGATTGAACTTTGTCTGGATGATACGCTTCGCCTGCGTATGTCGACATCCGTTTCCACACGCTGGCTGGCCGAGCTGGTTCGCCAGCTTCAGGCTTAAGCCATGCGGATGTTTGTGGATGTGAGCGCGGTGTACCTGCATCGTGCGCCAGTGGATTTTCGTAAATCGATTAACGGCCTGTCTGTTATTGTGGAAAGTGAGATGGCGCTATCCCCGTTGAGCGGGGCGCTGTTTGTGTTTTGCAATAAAAAACGCGACAAGCTGAAACTGTTGTACTGGGACAGGACAGGGTTTGCACTCTGGTACAAGCGTCTGGAGCAGGAGAAATTCAGGTGGCCCCGGCGTATGCGTGAGTCGGTGGTTGATCTGGATGAAGACCAGCTACACTGGCTGCTTCAGGGCAATGATATTACGAAGCTGAAGCCCCATAGCACGCTAAACTATCAAACACTTTTATAGGTCGATCGAAAACTTCGATCATGGGGCAGGCTCGATTTTGATAACATGTGGGCATGTCCCGCCCCCCCCTCATTCTCTCTTCCTGATGACATCAATGCCTTGAAGGCATTGGTGGCAGAGCAAGTAGCGCTCAACACACACTTGCAGGCCGAGAACCGTCAGTACAAGGCGCAGGTTCTCACCCTTCAGGAACAACTCAACCTGGCCCTGGCCCGACGCTATGCCGCGAGCAGTGAGAAAATCGCGCCTAATCAATTGCGCCTGTTTGATGAAGCCGAGGTTGGGGTT
>JASBTR010000019.1 GCA_030148325.1 Gammaproteobacteria bacterium | reverse complement strand
GCTCGGCCGCACCCCCGGCAATATCGTCGCGATCCGGCCGATGAAAGACGGCGTGATTGCCGATTTTACCGTGACCGAGAAAATGCTTCAGCACTTTATTCGTAAAGTCCACGAAGCGCGTTTTTTCCGTCCTTCGCCACGGGTGCTAATTTGCGTACCCTGCGGCTCCACCCAGGTCGAGCGCCGCGCCATCCGTGAATCGGCCGCCGGCGCCGGCGCCCGCGACGTTTATCTGATTGAAGAACCCATGGCCGCCGCTATCGGTGCGGGTATGCCCATTTCCGAAGCCTCGGGTTCCATGGTGCTGGATATCGGCGGCGGCACTACCGAAGTCGCCATCATTTCCCTGTCCGGCATCGTCTATTCCGCTTCGGTGCGTATCGGTGGCGATCGTTTCGACGAGGCGATTATCAATTATGTACGCCGTAACTATGGCAGCCTGATCGGAGAATCCTCGGCTGAACGCATCAAGCATGAAATCGGCACCGCCTTTCCCGGCAATGAGGTGCGCGAACTGGAAGTCCGCGGCCGCAACCTGGCCGAAGGCGTGCCGCGCAGCTTTACTCTCAACAGTAACGAAATTCTGGAAGCCCTGCAGGAGCCCCTGTCCGGTATTGTTTCCGCCGTCAAGACCGCGCTGGAACAGACGCCGCCGGAACTGGCTTCCGATATTGCTGAACGCGGCATGGTGCTCACCGGCGGTGGCGCCCTGCTGCATGATCTGGATCGCCTGCTGATGGAGGAAACCGGTCTGCCGGTGCTGATCGCCGAGGACCCCCTCACCTGCGTAGCCCGCGGTGGTGGGCGGGCGCTGGAGATGATCGATGAGCATGGCGGTGATCTGTTCAGTGTTGAATAAGCCAGTGTTGAACAGGCCAGCGTTGAACAGGTTGGAACGCTGATTTCGTTCTGGCCTGTTTTCGCGGGTGCTTAAATATATGGCCAATTGTAGCTGCTGCTTCTAGGGTCTGTTGATCTTTCAGATGTTAGACTGATTTTGAGGAAATTTTAGTCCTGACAAGGCATTTTTTACGTATCAATGCACTCCATTGATAGTAAAAAATAACGCAGGCAGGGCTAAAATTAGCCAAAATCAGACAATAGATGAAAGATCAACAGACCCTGGCCTGCGGGCACCATGAGCCGTACAAAGTGCACTGTTTAAGCGCTGTTGTTTCGCCTCATGGTACCCGCAGGGTAGAAGGCGAACCTGTAGACGTCTGCTTAATCGGAGAGAAGTCCCGTTAAACTGTTATTCATCCAAGGTCCATCATCCGGAATACGTCTGCTCCTGCTGGTTGTCCTGTCGATTACCCTGATGACGCTGGACTACCGCACCGACACCGTGCGCAGCATTCGCGCCGGGCTATCCATCATCGTCTATCCGGCGCAATACCTTCTGGATCTACCCGGTAGTTTTATCGACTGGACTACGGATACCTTTGTTACCCGCCGTACCCTGCAGGAAGAAAATACCAGCCTGCGCACTCAGAACCAGATCCTCAAGACACAGTTGCAGAAGTTCACCTTTATCGAAGCGGAAAACGTACACCTGCGCGAACTGTTGAAATCTTCCAAACGTGTGGGTGAGCGAGTATTGATTGCCGAACTGCTGTCGGTGAATCTCGATCCCTTCCGCCGTCAGGTGGTCATCAACAAGGGCAGCCAGAATGATGACATCTATGTCAGTCAGCCTCTGCTCGATGCCAACGGCGTAATGGGCAAGATCGTCCATATCTATCCGCTCACCAGCACCGCCATCCTCATCACCGATCCGGATCACAGCCTGCCGGTACAGGTGGTGCGCAATGGCCTGCGCACCATCGCCGTGGGCACCGGTAGCGATAACCAGTTGGAGCTGCTCTACCTGCCCAATAATGCAGATATTCAGATCGGCGACGAGCTGATTACCTCGGGACTGGGTTGCGTGTTTCCGGCCGGCTACCCTGTCGCCCGTGTAACTGCAGTGAATACCAACCCCAGCCTGCCCTTTGCCGAAGTGCTGGCCGAACCGGCCGCCAAACTGGATCGCAGTCGCGAAGTACTGCTGGTCTGGCCAACCCATGCCTCGCTGCCGGAAATGCAGACGCCCTGCACCCGCAACAGGGAGGCGCCATGAGTATTCATGAACGCAGCCGGGGCGCCTGGGTTATCGCCATCAGCTTCCTCGTCGCCATGCTCCTGAGCATCGTGCCCCTGCCACCCAGCCTGCACGCCTTCATGCCCGAGTGGCTGCTGCTGGTAACCATCTACTGGAGCATGGCCCTGCCGCATCGCGTCGGTATCGGTATTGCCTGGTGCCTGGGTCTGCTGCTCGATGTGCTGCGCGACACCCTGCTGGGACAGTACGCACTGGTGATGGCGCTGGTGATCTTTCTGACCATCCATCTGCATCAGCGCATTCGTGTTGCTTCCCTCTGGCAGCAGGCTGCTACCATTTTTGTCCTCTGCCTGATTTATATGCTGATTGTTTTCTGGATCAAGGGCATACAGGGACTGGCGCCGGATTTCTGGATGGCGCTTATTTCACCGCTGATCAGCACCCTGATCTGGCCGGCGGTATTTCTCTTTATGCGCAACCTGCGACGTTATTATCAGGTTAACTAGTGAGCCAGCAAGCTTATAATTACGGATTCAACGTTCCCGTGGTATTTCACAGCAAGGCGCAAAACGAAGGCAATGGCTATTTTCCTGTAATGTTCATCAATCTGTATTTCCGCTGTAAGTCATGAAGCATTACAAACACCTTACCCTGAAAGATCACGTGCGAGAAACACAGATCTTCAACCAGCGACTTATCGTTGCGGCTGTAATACTGGTAATCCTCACCGCCCTGCTGCTCTCCCGTCTGGTCTATCTGCAAATTATCAGCCTCAGCCACTTCTCCCTGCTTTCGGAAAATAACCGGGTCAATATCCTGCCTATCCCCCCCACTCGCGGACTGATTTATGATCACAACGGCATTCTGCTGGCGCAGAACCTGCCCAGTTTCACTCTCGAACTGGTCACCGAACACATGCATGATGTGGAGGAAACTATTCGCCAGATTGGTGAACTGATTACGCTCAGCGAAGAAGATATTAAACGCTTCAACAAGAACCGCCGTCACAAACGCCGTTTTGAGGATATTCCCCTGCGTTTTCGACTCAATGATGAGGAAGTGGCCCGCATTGCCGTAAATCAGTACCGCATGCCCGGCGTGAATATTCACGCCGCCCTGACCCGCCATTATCCATTAGGCGCGCTGGGTGCGCATGCTATTGGTTATGTCGGGCGCATCAATGTTGAAGAGTTGCGCAACCTGGATGAGTCTAATTACAGCGGTACCAGCCACATAGGAAAAATCGGCATTGAACGTTCCTATGAAGATCTACTTCACGGCCGCGTGGGTATGCAGAAAGTCGAAACCAACGCCCAGGGCAAGATCCTGCGCGTACTGGAGCGCACCCTGCCGGTTCCCGGCAAGAACCTGTACCTGAATCTGGACGTAAAACTACAGGCCATTGCCGAAGACGGCTTCGGTGATCACACCGGCGCCCTGGTCGCTATCGATCCCCGTGATGGTGCGGTGCTGGCACTGGTCAGCATGCCCACATATGATCCCAACCTGTTTGTCAACGGTATTAGCACCCGGGACTACAGCCAGTTGCGCGATTCACCTGATCGACCGCTGTTCAACCGCGCCCTGCGCGGCCAGTATCCGCCCGGTTCCACCATCAAGCCCTTTATTGGCCTGGCCGGGCTGGAACTGCATGAGGTCAACCCGACTGAAGAAATCAGCTGTCCTGGCTGGTATATGCTGAAAAATGATCCTCGCCGCTACCGCGACTGGAAAAAAACGGGCCATGGCAAAACCGATCTGACCCGCGCCATCGTTGAGTCCTGCGATGTCTATTTTTACAACCTGTCACTGGAGCTGGGGATTGAAAACATGCATGACTTCCTCGCCACCTTTGGCCTCGGTAAACGCACGGGCATCGACATCGGGGGAGAGAAAGCCGGCCTGCTACCCTCGAGCGCATGGAAACGTCGAGCACACCAGCTGCCCTGGTTTCCCGGCGAAACACTGATCACCGGCATCGGTCAGGGCTTCATGCTCACCACGCCCCTGCAACTGGCCAATATCACCGCCACCCTCAGCCGTCATGGCCAACGCAGGCAACCGCATATGCTCTATGCTATTGAGGCGCCGGATAGCAGCCGCTTTGATGTCATTCCAGCCGCCCCCGTTAACCCACCCGCCGTGGCGAGTGAGGATAACTGGAACACCATTATTCAGGCTATGAAACAGGTGGTACATGGCATCCACGGCACCGCACGACGCATCAGCCACAAACTGCCCTATACTATTGCCGGCAAAACCGGCACAGCCCAGGTGTTCGGCATCAAACAGGATGAAGAATACGTTGAGGAAGACGTCAGTAAGAAACTACGTGACCATGCTCTGTTCATCGGCTTTGCACCAGTCGATGATCCTCAGATCGCCGTTGCCGTGATCGTTGAAAACGGCGGCAGCGGTGGCGCGACCGCCGCCCCCATTGCACGCAAAGTTATGGATCAATACTTACTGAATGCAGGATCATAAGCACAATGGCTTTTAGCGACCCACCCCTTCTTCGTGATGCACCGGCACATGCGCGACGCATGCGCTTTTTCCACCTGCGCATCGACTGGCCGCTGCTGGTGGCCCTGCTGCTGCTGGCCACTATGGGACTGTTTGTACTCTACAGCGCCAGCGGCCAGAACGTAGCCGTGGTGCAGGCACAGGGGCTGCGCATTCTGCTCGCTTTTTTCATCATGCTGCTGCTGGCACAGATCGCACCCTATGGAATCCAGTTCTGGTCACCCTGGCTGTACGGACTGGGCCTGCTCCTGTTGCTGGCGGTACTGCTCATGGGTGAGATCGGCAAGGGCGCCCAACGCTGGCTGGATCTGGGCTTTGTTACCTTCCAGCCGTCAGAAATCATGAAGCTGGCCGTGCCCATGATGATTGCCTGGTATTTTGCCGAAGCGCCCCTGCCACCTAACCGCAAACGCCTGAGCATCGCCGGCGTGTTGCTTATTATCCCGACCCTGCTGGTAGCCAAACAACCCGATCTGGGCACCGCTCTGTTGATCGCCAGCTCCGGCATCTTTGTGCTGTTGCTGGCCGGTCTGTCCCTGCGCTTTATCAGCATTTTTCTGTTTCTGATCCTCGCCTGTACACCCATTGCATGGAACTACCTGCTGCACGATTACCAACGCCAGCGGATCCTGACCTTTATCAACCCGGAGAATGATCCACTGGGTGCGGGCTACCATATTATCCAGTCCACTATCGCTATTGGCTCGGGTGGCATCTACGGCAAGGGCTGGCTCAACGGCACCCAGTCGCACCTGGATTTTCTGCCGGAACGCTCCACCGATTTTATTTTCGCCGTTCTCAGTGAAGAATTCGGTTTCCTCGGCGTCATCAGCCTGCTATCCCTGTATGCTTTTATTATTGCCCGCGGTCTTATCATTGCCTCACAGGCGCAGCATACCTATGGTCGCCTGCTGGCCGGCAGTATTACAATGACCTTTTTCGTCTATGTCTTTGTTAACATCGGTATGGTATCCGGTATCCTGCCTGTGGTCGGTGTGCCCCTGCCGCTTGTCAGCTATGGCGGCACATCGGTAGTGACCCTGCTGGCCGGATTCGGTATCCTCATGTCCATACATACGCATCGCAAACTGATGCCAACCTGAAAACGTATTTCAACCACCATGCCAACCTATAAACACCTGTTATTTGTAATTCTTTTACTGTTCGGCAGCCTTGCCCATACAAAGGCTACCGGCTTTGGCGACAGCGCGCCGATCAACGACTTCATCAATAACATGGTGAAAGAATATAATTTCGATGCCGGGGAGCTAAAAAAACTGTTTGCGCAAACCCGTCGCCACCAGAGCATTCTCGATGCTATCGCCCGCCCAGCGGAGAGCAAGCCCTGGCGTGAATACCGCCCCATCTTCCTGACCCGCGATCGGCTTATAGGTGGCCTGAAATTCTGGCGGGAAAATGAAGCCATCCTGCGTCGCGCCTATGAAACCTTTGGCATACCGGAAGAAATCATCGTCGCCATCATTGGCGTGGAAACCCGTTATGGTAAACATGCCGGCCGCTATCCGGTTATTGATGCCCTCGCCACCCTGGCCTTTGCCTACCCACCCCGCAGCCCGTTCTTTCGCAAGGAATTACAGGAATACCTGCTGATGGCGCGCGAGGAAGGCATTGATCCCCTGCGCCAGAAAGGCTCCTATGCCGGCGCCATGGGTATGCCGCAATTCATGCCCAGCAGTTTCCGTCGCTACGCCGTTGACTTCAGCGGTGATGGCCAACGCGATCTGTGGCGCAACCCGGCCGATGTTATTGGCAGCGTCGCCAACTACTTCAAACGCCATCACTGGAAAAAAGGTGAACCCATTGCCTACAAGGTCAGGGTAAAAGGCAACACCTATAAGAAACTGCTCGACAGCAGTCAGCGCCACCAAATCAAACCCCACCTGAGCCAGCAGCAACTGCGCGCACATGGCGTTAGTCTGCCCAAAGGACTGACTGCCGAAATGAAAGGTTCACTGATTGAACTGGATGGAAAATACGGCCCTGAACAATGGGTTGTCTGGCATAACTTCTACGTCATCAGCCGCTATAATCACAGCGCCCTGTATTCCATGTCCGTATATCAGCTTAGCCAGCAGTTACGCGAGAACCGATGAAAGCGCATAGTTATCGACTTGTATTGCTCGGCTTAAGTGCTGTGTTATTTGTCAGCGCCTGTGGCACAGTTAAAAAAAACCGCTATCAGATTCATCAGGATCGCGCACCGGACGAAAATATTGATATCAGTCATATCCCCGACGCCATTCCCAGCAACCAGCCACGCAGTAAATATGGCAATGCTGACAGCTACCGAGTCAGGGGCCGCACTTATAGAGTGATGAAAAACAGCCAGGGTTATCGCGCTCGCGGTGTCGCGTCCTGGTATGGTAAAAAATTTCACGGCCACCGCACATCCAGTGGCGAGACCTATAACATGTATGCGATGACCGCCGCACACAGGCAGCTGCCCCTGCCCACCTGGGTGCGCGTGACCCATCTGGGCAATGGCCGCAGCGTGATCGTCAAGGTCAATGATCGCGGCCCCTTCCATGATAATCGGCTTATCGATCTTTCCTGGGCTGCGGCAAAAAAACTGGGCATTACCGCCAGCGGCACCGGGGTAGTGGAAATAGAGGCAATCGATCCCCGCCACTATCAACAGAAGACACGGGCGGCTGCAAACAGGCCAACCACGCAGGTCCCTTCACCCACTGCACAATACCGCCTGTATCTGCAGGCTGGCGCCTTTGTCAGTCGCAACAATGCACAACAGTTACAGAAAAAACTACAGGACGCATTACAAATTCAAAGCATCCGTGCTGTTTACAGTGCTGACAAACGCCTCTATCGGGTACGCATCGGCCCACTGGCCAATGTCAACGAAGCCGACCGGCTGGCAGAACAGATCAGCCAGCGTGGGCTGGCGCAGCCGCATATTGTGGTGGATTGAGATCTGTCCCGCTATCTGAACAGAAATATAAATAACGCAGAGGACGCAGAGGCGCGGAGACGCAGAGTTTTTTTGCAATTGATCTGCTGAAATATTTTGTTGTCATTCCAGCGAATGCCGAAATTCTGCCAGGAGGTTGACTTTAATATAATGGATTACCGTTCTCACTTCGCTTGCCCAGAATGACAAGTAAGTCCGATATGTCTTCATTTATTCATAAATCTCTGCGTCTCCGCGCCTCTGCGTCCTCTGCGTTGATCACACTACCCCTCATTCAGGGCACCGCCACACCAACTTCCAGCGCTTCGAACCAGTCAAGAAAACGGCCGACATCCTCGCCTTTGAACATGCGCCCATGTTGCGGTGCCATAATCTCGATATCCAGTTCGCGCACCCGTTGAATCCAGTCCTGTTTGGCGCGGTTGGATGGCATCCAGCGCTGATGAAACATTTTCATTTTACCAACATGTTCGCTGAAGTTTTCGACAAACATGGGGGCTTCCGACGCTTCCAGGGCGGCGCCTACATCACCACTCATCAAAACATTTGCGACCGGATCATAAACGTGAAAGTTGCCCGAGGCATGAAGATAATGCGCAGGAATCAGTTGTAGCTTGATCGCACCCATATCGATAGTGCCCCCTTCATCAGGGATCGGAACAAATTCAATTTTATGTGAACCAAAGTGGCGGATAAATCCTTCCCACAACCAGGGCGTATGCAGGCGGCTCCCAGGTACGGCCTCTTCCCATAGCCCCAATGATGAAATGATGTCAGGGTCCTGATGTGATGCAAAAAGATCGGTAATCTGGTCAACACGAACATGCTCCAGTACGGCGGTAAGCATGGGGGCAAATATTTCCGTACCACCGGGATCCAGCAGCAGCGCCCTGTCGCCAACTTTCACCATATACTGATTGGTATCGATGATTTTTTCCGGCTTATCCGGATCCCGACCAAAAACTATCCACTCATGCGCCTGGTCATAAATTTTTATTGATTTCATCTATCATTCTTCCCTGGAAAGCAAGTTTAAAACACCGATTAAATGTTCGTGACTGATCTGCAAGCGCGTGCGGATATTGTCGGTCGAGTTATCAACCTGATTGGCGACGACTTCCAGGCTCTGGCTGAAGCCCTCTGCCCGGGATGCCTCAACCCGCGAAGTTGCTGATATAATTTGCGCACCTCGTGTACTGCGATGAATATCTTCCAGCAGACTGCTCAACTTTCTTGTCATACTGACAAAGCTTTTTCGGCACTGCTCCAAATCCGCACTGACCTTGTCCATCACCTTTTGCAGCGACTTTATATATTTAACCGCGTCACCCTGATCAATAACCTTCCGGTAATGTATCCTTGTCTGATAAAGATGCCGATGCCGCACCGCCAGATGTGAAAATTTAACCGACTGTTTTGAAATCTGGTTAACCAGCGAAATAATCTCATGCGCCATTTCATCAATAAAATCGGTAATCGGTCGAAATCCCCGCGCCGTATCGCCGGCACGATGAGAAATGGCCTTGGCATTCATGACCCCCAGTGACATCTCCCGTGCAATCTTGCGCACCTCACGTAATTCTGAACTAATCGTCGCTGCCGCTATCAATATATTTTCTTTCTTATTAAATGAGCGTGTCATGCTGTTCTACTTTAGAACCAAGGGGATGCCTTCTCTAGCGACATAATCACACCCAAACTTAAGAACAATTACAGAAATTATATCGACTTAAAATACGGGTAATCGGGCTGCGAAGCCTGGTTTCCAGTCATCAATGCCACTTTACATTTTTATTTTCCCGACTCACATCTATGTTTCAGTCACCGGAAACTGTAAAATACCCCCAAATTTAGAAGTCCTGAGGAAACTATGCGTAACTCGCTGATTATTACTGTTCTTTTACTATTTGCCGGCTTTAGCTCACAACTTCTGGCCAACCCCAGACTGGTGCCGGCGGCGCCGGAAATTCCTGCCAAAGCCTACCTGCTAATCGATCAGCAAAGCGGTTATATTCTGGCCTCGAAAAACCAGGATCAGCGCATCGAGCCGGCCAGCCTGACCAAATTGATGACAGCCTACGTGGTATTTTATGAAATCCAGTCCGGCAGCATCAGTCTGGAAGATCAGGTCAAGATCAGCGAAAAAGCCTGGCGTATGAAAGGCTCGCGCATGTTCATCGAGGTAAACAAACTCGTTAGCGTAGAGAATTTACTTAAAGGAATGATCATCCAGTCCGGCAATGATGCCAGCGTGGCGCTGGCCGAACACGTTGCCGGCAGTGAGCATGCCTTTGTCACCCTGATGAACAACCATGCCAGAAATATGGGGCTGAAGAATACCCACTTCATGAATAGCACCGGCTGGCCCGAAGCTAATCACTACACGACTGCCCATGATCTGGCCCGCATCGCCATCGCCCTGATCCAGGACTTTCCTGATTATTATCCCTGGTACAAAATCAAGGAATATACCTATAACAACATTAAACAGTACAACCGCAATCGCCTGCTGTGGCTGGACGATCGCGTTGATGGGATCAAGACCGGACATACCGAGTCCGCCGGCTACTGCCTGATTACCTCAGCGAAGCAGGATGATATGCGCCTGGTTTCCGTGGTCCTCGGCACACCCTCGGAAAATTCCCGCGCCAGCGCCAGTCGCGCCTTGCTCAACTACGGTTTCCGTTTTTATGAAACCTTTGCCCTGCACAAGGCCTATGAGCCCCTGACCAGCATGCGTATCTGGAAAGGTGAAACTGAAAGCCTGCCGCTAGGTCTACAACAGACCCTTTACATTACCGCTCCTCGCGGCAGTCGTAAAAAAATAAAAGCCAACATGAATATCGACAGCATGATCGTCGCCCCGGCGGCAAAAGGACAGGCCTTTGGTACAGTGAACGTTATGCTTGGCGAACAGCAACTGGCGCAACGGCCGCTGATCGCCCTTAAGGATGTGCCCGAAGGCGGACTCTGGCGCAAACTGGTGGACAATATCGTCCTTCTGTTCAAGTAGCCCTATGTCTACCTGTTACCTGAATGGCGACTACCTGCCGATTGAGCAGGCAAAGATCTCAGTTCTTGATCGCGGTTTCATTTTCGGCGATGGTGTGTATGAAGTTATCCCCGCTTATGGAGGTAACCTGTTTCGTCTGCAACAGCATCTGCAACGCCTGCATAACAGTCTCGAGGCAATCAGGCTAACTAACCCGCTGTCAGACCCACAATGGCAGGAAATGTTGCAGACGCTGGTTGCAGAAAATCAGGATCACAATAACACCGATCAGTCGCTCTATCTGCAGGTGACCCGCGGCGTCGCCAAACGCGACCACCCCTTCCCGGAAAATACTCCGGCCACGGTCTTCGCCATGAGCAATCCTCTGCCTGCGGCTGATATGAACAAAACACAGGCCGGCGTTGCCGCCATCACCCTGGATGACATTCGCTGGCGTTATTGCTATATCAAAACCACCGCCCTGCTGCCCAATATCCTGCTCAAACAGCAGGCGATCGAGAAACATGTGACCGAAGCCATCCTGGTGCGCGAAGGCCAGGTCACCGAAGGCTCTTCCAGCAACCTGTTCATCGTTAAGGATGGCGTGATCAGAACACCGGCAAAAAGTGAACAGCTGCTGCCCGGCATCACACGCGATCTGATCGTCGAGCTGGCGCAGAAAAATGCACTGCCCTGCGAAGAAACCAGCATCAGCGAAGCCGAATTACACGCCGCTGATGAGATATGGTTATCCAGTTCGACCCGGGAGATCCTTCCCGTCACCCGGCTGGATGAGAAAACCGTGGGCAACGGAACAGCCGGCCCCCTGTGGCGAAAAATGATCAGCATTTATCAGACCTACAAACAGGCGCTGCGCGCAGGTGTAGAAACTGGATCGGCTTGAAATTCTGTCAACAGGAACCCAAATATATAAAATGAGTAACGAAGAAACCCTGTTTGAATTCCCCTGTGAATTCCCCCTGAAAGTGATGGGACGACATGATGCCGAATTTGAAAACCACGTCAGAGATATCATTGCCCGTCATGTTGATGAGGAAGAAATACTCGAAAGCAAATCCCGTCCCAGTAATAACGGCAATTTTCTTTCCATCACAGTAACCATTCAGGCACAGAGCAAACAACAGCTGGACAGGCTTTATATTGAACTCAACGCCAGTGACGCTGTGTTGATGACATTGTAGCCGAGTGATGAAATGATGGGTTTCACTCCGTTCTACCCATCCTGCTCTTTATGCTCCCCTGTAGGATGGGTAGAACGGAGTGAAACCCATCAACCTTTTATAACAGCCTGACTAATGACCGCATCCACCTCTGCCCTTATCGTGCGTCATCTCGGCCAGCAGGACTATGAACCTGTCTGGCGCGCCATGCAGTCTTTCACTCGCCAACGTGAAGCGAATAGCCCTGATGAACTCTGGCTGGTCGAACATCCGCCTGTGTTCACCCTTGGTCTTAATGGCAAACTGAAACATGTCCTGCACCCGGGAAACATTCCTGTCGTCAATGTCGATCGCGGCGGCCAGGTGACTTACCACGGCCCCGGCCAGCTGGTATTCTATCCACTCATGAACCTGCAACGTCAGCAGCTTGGTGTGCGGCAACTGGTTTCCCTTCTGGAACAGTTGATCATCGACCTGCTGGCGAGCTACCAGATTCCAGCACAGAATCGCGCCTATGCGCCCGGCGTCTATGTCGAAGATGCAAAACTTGCGGCACTGGGTCTGCGCATCAAACGCGGTTGCAGTTATCACGGACTGGCGCTGAATGTAAACATGGATCTTGAACCTTTCAGCCGCATCAACCCCTGTGGCTATGAAAACATGCCGGTGACACAATGTAGTGACCTGGGAATTCAGGCCAACATGAAAATCATCGCCAGGCAACTAGAACAACAGTTCATCGACCGGCTGGGGTATTCAATATCCGCAACCGAGACCAGCCTGCCCGGCCTTTAATATTTCAACTTGAACAGGATTTCTACTGTATGAGCTTTTATCTTGTAAAAATTATTCAGCCCCTGCTCATGCCTCCGGCGATAATGATTCTGTTGATACTGGTCGGCCTGATACTGTTACGCTGGTCTCAACGTTACGGCAAGATACTCATCATCAGCGGCGTACTACTGCTTGTCGCCGCCAGCCTGCCCATCATTACAGCCCCTCTCGTCACGGCCATGGAAAACATTCCGGCTCTGAACAAAGAACAAATAAAAACGACCGATGCTGAAGCTATCGTTATTCTGGGCGGCGGCAGCTATCTGAATGCGCCTGAATATGAAGGCGACACAGTCTCCACGCCAACTCTGGAACGTATTCGCTACGGTGCCTATATTCACAGACAAACAGAACTGCCTGTGCTGGTCACTGGCGGTCGGGTTTTTGACTATATAAAAATAGCCGAAGCCACATTAATGAAAAACGTTCTGGAAAATGATTTTTACACCCCAGTAAAGTGGCGTGAAGATCAGGCGCGCAATACCTGGGAAAATGCCCAATATAGTCAGCGTATTTTGAAACAGGAAAAAATAAACAAAATTATTCTGGTAACCCACGCCCTGCACATGCCACGCTCGGTTATGTCCTTTGAAGCTGCCGGTTTCGAAGTGATACCCGCGCCGCTGGCTTACCATTCCAGAAACAGCGGATTTTCTGTTTCCGACTTCCTGCCCAGAGCCGGCGCAATGAATGACCTGAGCCATCTCATGCATGAAGTCATCGGTATATTCTGGTACCGGCTGCGTTATATGTAAGTATTAAGACTCAATAAACGCTAAAAGGGGGGCCAGATATTATAACTGCGTAGGATGTGCTGAGTGAAACGAAGCGCATCATTTCAGACTGGAAACGCGAACGATGCGCTTCGTTTCACTCAGCACATCCTACGAGAGCTTAAAACCATGCTGCGTTTATATTGTAAGTAAATACAGAGACGAGTCATCGGCCTTCGTACATGATTTTCCAGTTGTCGTTATTGCGCTGCAGATAAAGGCGCTTGCTGACTTCACTATTATAATTACTGGACTGGTAATCCTGCTGCAACCGCACTACCACGATGTCCTTTTTACCCATCCCTGTCTCAGGATAGGCGAGCAGGGAAATATCAGATAACTGGATTTTCTGGTAGGACTTATCGTGAGCAATCCGTCGCTTGCGCTGGCTCCAGCTTTTCAGGTTATGGCCTTTGCTCCAGAAATCATCACTGTAATGACTAAGATAGCGATCCACGTCCAGGCTTTCCCAGTCGCGTCGCCAGCGTTCGAGATCCGTTAACACCCTGGCACGTTCGCGCAACCAGTCATCAGGCGTTAACCAGTCCACTTTCTCAACAATTACTACCGGTGTCGCGCCGGGTTGCATTTCTTTTTTCAGGGATTTGAAGTCAATATTCGTCAGCACCATACAACCTTCACTGTCCAGCGGCGGGCGGCTGTAATAGCGACTCTCAGTCCCGTGCAACCAGATGCCATAACCGGTTTTCCCGCGCCGCCGATCCAGTTCATTGGGATAGTTAAGTGGAAAAGCACCAACACCGTATTTGTCCGGCAGTTTTTCCTCTGGTATCCATGAGGTAATGAAATAAACCCCCTCCGGCGTACGCAGGTCACCGCGCACATATTTATTGCCTTCCTTCTTGCCGGTGCTGACGTAGTAATTCCGCACCTGCTTCGGCGGCTGATTTGCCTGACGCTGGTAGACATAGAGCCGGTGCGTGGATTTTTCTACCAGCACCGCATACTCGACTGATTCGCCCAGTTTCAGGATCTGCCTGGGCAGGCGCTGCTGCGCATAACCGGCTTCCCCTTCGCTGGACCGTGTACCATCTATTCTGACCCTGGCCTCAAGCCGCAGAGCTTCAAGCTGAGCCAGTTGTTCCGGTTTTAACTGAGTCAGAATTCTGTTTTCCCCTATATCACTGAGCGGCATAACCCGGGAAGCAAGAATATCGCCACGAATCAGATAGGCAAGATGAAAATCCGGCACCTGACGCAACAACTCATCCAGCTCGCGCAGAGCCTGTTCCGTATCACCCGATTTGAAATAAACCAGTCCTCTTAATAACTGTGCTTCATAATCCTGTGGATACGTGTTTAGACGCAGATCGAGTTGCTTTAGCACCTCATCCACATTGCGAGACAATTCATGCATGGGAGGCAAGGAGGTGGTTCCCAGACTGGCCAGCATCTGTGTCTGTTCTGCACGCAGCTGCGCTGCCGCCAGCAGGAAGAGAAAAAAACAGAGAAGACGAAAAACTTTCAGCATAGTTAACACTACATCCAGTTTATAGTGAACGCTCGGACAGGATACGCCAACCCTCAGGTGAAGACTTCAGCAGGACTTCCTTCCAGGTTTTGTCACGGTAGGTGTTGGATTGATAATGCTGTAAAAAACGCACGCGCGCTAAACCGCCCTCGGCAGGCTGGACCTGGAAGCTGTTGAGGCTGACCTTGACCCAGGCCGGGCGGCGCAAACGAACACTGCGCTGCTGCTCCCAACGGCCTCGACTCATACCTTTTGCCGGCCTGAAATCCGGGGCATAAAAAGAAAGATAAAGCTCCACTTCCTGCGCTGACCAGGCGCTTGCCCAGCCTTTCAGCGTTTGCAGAATATCGTTATCCAGTTCCGGGGGCTGTTCTGGAGCTAATGACGATTCTTTCGGCGTAACCGCTAACGCGGTAGTCATGTTCTGTTTGTTTTCCTGCGCATCGGCTTTTTGCAACGGCTGAGTATTCAGTTCCACCTCTTTCAGACTAACCTGCTGCGGCGTCACCCCCACCTGCAGCGCCCTGGCATAGGAACCCCGCGCCATTTCCACATACACCGCGCTGAGGTTTTCATAAACCGTGGCATACACCTGATCCAGGTGCATGGCCTGTTCCAGCTGTTCACGAGCCGCATCCAGTTTGCCCGTCTTCGCCATGAGTACGGCCAGGTTATTGTAAAGCCCGGGCTCTTGCGGATAGCGTTCGATCAGGGCTTCATAACGTTTGATTGCCGCCGCCACGTTACCGGTGGATTCAAGCTTGCGCACCTGCTGAAGTTCAGTTTCCAGTCGTTTCAGATCATTTGCAGCCGCGACAGCCGCAGATTCAAATACCTGCAGCAACAGGACCGGGCAGAGCAGAATCCAGGTTAAACGCATATTCACCACTCTCCTTTACAGGAATAAATAACAGCTAAAAACTTTAAGGATTATAACAACCTGTAAATCCCTATCAAGCGCTGTCAAGGCGCGCCTGATGTATTAGTCGGCACATTCGTGCTGAGCTTGATGCTCCCTGCCTGTGGCAGTTGCAGGCGTTCCATGAGATAACACAGGCAGTCCTGACGAATAATCTCCCGATCCATGCTCAGCATGGAAGGCATAACCGGAGTACGGGTAATAATTTCCCCCTCATGGACCTCGAAATATTCTGCTGCAATTTCCCGCCCCAGCTCATCCCATGCCTGTAACGGCAACCTCTGCCCACTGGTCCAGCCAAACAGGCTGCCCGCCGGCAATTCAGTAAAATTCAGCTTGTCCATATCCGGCAAAAGGGAAAAATCCGCCCCCGCATCAGCAATACCGACTCGGATCTCCGGCTTCAACTTAACCATGGCCACAGTATGAAACAGATCGATCTCCGGCGCTGGCAGTGCATGCTCAGGAAAGGCTGACAGATGCAAACAGGCCTCGATAAATTCCCGCGCATGCAATACACCCGTGCTTTCCCCCGGCTGTCCGCATTCCAGGGTCACCGAAGGACAGTATGCGGCCATGGCCAGACTCATCACCTAATCCGGGCGAATGAAATAAACTACGGTGCGGCCAAACAGACGGGCAAGGTGCAGAAAAGGCGGATCCAGCCTGTTGATACAGGCATAGTGCGGATTCATGCCCGAATTGTTGTGAATATCTATCGCGGCGAACAATGGCATGCTATCCAGTTCGGCCAGCACTTTCTGCGCCAGCCGGTGTTCTGCCATAGCCCCACCTTCTTTCCAGATACGGTTATAGTCGGTCTGGCCTGGCAGGTAACGCCGTCCTTCAGCCGCCGCAGCCACATTGCCAATGAACAGGCACAGTGAGCGCGGCAGCGACCTGTCACGATAGTGTGACAGCATACTGCGCAGCGCTTCCCAGCCGGTAATTTCATTGCCATGCAGGAGTATGGAAACAAACAGAACATCTTTCTGCCTGCCTTCAAGCTTGATCAGGGTCGGACCGGACAATACCGTGATCAACTGTCGCGCATTACACTGCAACAGTCCTTCGGGTAGTTCTGTCAGTATACTCAGCATATCAGATGGTCCAGCCATGCAGGGGCTCACCACTTTCCTGCCGTTTGAGATAGGCCTGTGTCAGCGCCTGCATATCACGACCGTGTTTTTCCACCCAGGCGCGCTGCCAGCGCGCACCGTTGATGTTACTGCGCAAACGCTGTTCAATGATCTGCAAATACTCCCGACTGTCGGTCGTTGCCACACCCAGTTGCTCTAAACCACTGCGCGCCAGTGGCAACAGGATCTCCAGCAACAGCTCGCGCGCATTCACCTGCCTGCCATCAAGCCAGTTAAAGGAAGCGCCCAGGCCAAAGCGAGCGGCGCGATAAAAATTATCCCGCACATAATTGAATTCCAGCCGTCGTTCCGGCACAGCACTCCCGCTTGCCAGCGCATACACGGCACCGTAGAAAAAAGCGGCATTCGCGATGCCATCGACAATACTCGGGCCGGCGGGCACCACGCGCTGTTCAAGCCGCAGGTGTATATTCCCGCTTTCATCAAACCCGATCAGCGGCCGGTTCCAGCGCCAGATGGTGCCATTGTGAAACCGCAGGTGATGCAATTGCTGCGCTGGTTCATCAAACTCGACCGGCAAAAGCACCGGGTAATGTTCCAGGTTATCATTGAAGCATTCCATCAGTGACTCACGCACATAACCATCACCAAAGGTCACTCGATGAATGGGGCCAAAAGCCGCATCCTCGAACCCCCCCACCGCCACCGCCTGCTCAAACAGTGGAATGCGGGTCTCATCCCAGAGATCCTTGCCGAACAGAAACGGCGAATTAGCGCTCAGGGCTACCATCGGCGCCGACAGGATCAGGCTGGCATTGAACAGGCGTACGGACAGCGCCTGGCTCGTCTGCATATGGATCTGGAACGAAGTGGCGGCGGATTCCAGCATCACATCCCGGTGCACAATACGCAGATGTTCCCGGCCGTTGATATCAATCACCAGCGGCCTGCCCTTGCGCCGACGCAGGGCCTCCCGGTTCAGCGCTCGGTAACGGGCCATGTTCGACATATTGCCGAGCGACAGATCTTCGTTACTGACTGTCGGCAGAATACCAATGATCAGCAATTCGGCCTCAAGCTGTTCTGCAACCTCATGGCACTGCTGCCACTCGCGCTTGAGCTCGTTGTGCATGCTGGAAAACACGTGGCCAGACAGGCTGTGCGGGGTATTGTTGAGCTCGAAATTAAAACTCGCCAGCTCAGGCGAGGCGAGTGGATTATTCAGACGTTGCAAAAACAGCTCATTTGCCGCTAATGGCCTGAGTTGATCCGAATCCAGCAACCAGGCTTCCAGTTCGAAACCGGCAACCGGATCATCGCAGGAAAATTGCTGTTCATCGAAGCATTGCCGCAGCAGGCGGGTCTCTTCTTCAAGCCGCGCCCGAAAGCGCGCATGATCTTCCTCGGAAAACTGGCTGCTAAGTATTTCTTCTCCCATGCATCAAGAATAGCAGGCTCTGTGCCATAAACACTTCCTTCGGTCACCCAATAAAATTTTCACTGAAATACTGAACAATTTGTTGAAAAAACAGGTAGGTTGGGCTGAGTGAAACGAAGCCCAACAAGCCAGCACACAATATTGGCTTTCATGTGGTTAGTCGCCATGCAATGTTGGGCTTCGTTTCACTCAGCCCAACCTACATTTAGTTTTAACTACCTACCAGAGGCCTTTTTCACCGAGGATTTTTTCAAGCTCCTGCAGACGTGTGCTGACATCTTCCAGCATGAACAGGTGCTGCTTGGTTTCAAGTGGCAGGGGCAGGAGTTCGATCAGCCGCGCGCTGACCCAGTCACCATCATCATAGCAGGCATCCATGGTGGAAAAGGGGGGATCAAGCTGGGTCACAATTTTCTCCAGCATCGCAGCCATGGGTAAATATTGCGCCTCCAGTGGACAGGCGCTAATCTCGGGCAGCATTTCAACCTCGGCCAGTACCAGCTGGTTTGCCTGCACGTCATGGGAAAGAATGCGGAAGCGTTGCAAGCCACTCAAAGTCACGCCGAGCAGGCCATCCGTGCGTTTGTGCCAGTAACTAATCTGCGTCAGGGTGCCAACGTCATAGGTGCTGGCAGCCTGGCCGACTTCGCGGCCTTCCCGAATCAGCACCACACCGATGCCCTGTTCGGTCTTCATGCAATTGCTGATCATGTCCAGATAACGGGGCTCGAATACCCGCAACGGCAAAAACCCACGAGGAAAGAGCACGGTATTCAGGGGAAACAGGGGGATAATCTGACTCATGCTCACTTCACCTGTTTCATTTTCCCATGAACAGGCTAGCTGTCATCATTAAGTCCCCAGCGCCCAACCAGGCTGTGGGGAACCTGCAGATGATCCAGGATACGGGCAACAATAAAATCCACGATATCATCAATACTTGCCGGTTTGTGATAAAAACCCGGATTTGCCGGCATGATTGTCACACCGGCACGGGAAAGTTTAAGCATATTCTCAAGATGAATGCATGACAAGGGCGTTTCCCGCACCACCATGATCAATTCACGCCGTTCCTTGATCATCACATCCGCCGCTCGTTCGATCAGATTATCACTGTTGCCGTTAGCGATAGCAGCCAACGTACCGGTGGTGCAGGGACAAACTACCATATGCCGTGCATTATGCGAACCACTGGCCACCGGCGCAGTCCATTGGTCTCGACTTAAAACACGGATTTGTCCAGGCTGCGCGCTATAGTGATTTATTAACCATTGCTCCATCTCTGCCGGTTTCGTCGGAATGTTCAGATCCGTCTCCATCGCCAGCACGATCTGCGCCGCTTTGGAAAGCATAAAATACACTGGTCTTTGTGCCCTGATAAGACACTCAAGCAGGCGCAACCCATAGGCTGCGCCGGAAGCACCCGTCATGGCAAGAATAATGGGAGGCTCGACTAACGCCCTGTTCATTTCGCTATTTCGTCCCCATGCTCACGCAGGGCCTGCAGCAGGCGAGCATGAATATTTTCAAAACCACCATTACTCATTACCAGAATATGCAACGCATCCCCTGCCCGCTCATGCACCCGCCTCACGACAGTGCGAATAATTTCATCAGTATCGCTAAACAGCGAGGCATGTCTACTCGATCTATTAAATATAGCAGCCATATCCCAGTTAATCCCGGCAGGCTGATAAACCATCACCACATCGGCCTGCTCCAGCGCCGGGGGGAGCGTGTCCTGATGAATACCCATGCGCATGGTATTGGAACGCGGCTCCAGAATTGCGATGATCATCTCATCCCCCACATGTGCGCGCAGGCCCTGCAAGGTTGTGGCGATCGCTGTGGGATGGTGGGCAAAATCATCATACACCCTTACCCCGCCAACCTGGCCCCGCACTTCCATGCGCCGCCTGATGCCCTTAAAACCTGCCAGACTCTCGGCCGCAAGCGCTGCCGGCACGCCGGCATGGCGCGCCGCCGCAATCACCGCCAGAGCGTTGGCCATATTATGCTCACCCATCATGGGCCACCGCACTCGCCCCTGAGCTTGCGTCTGGAATTGCACCTCAAAACAACTGGCATCATCATGGATTTTGCTCGCCTGCCAGTCTGCATCAACCTGTACTGAAAAACTTTCTACCGGCGTCCAGCAACCACGATCCAGCACGTCCTGCAAAGCGGGTTCCGACTGATTGCTGATGATCAGCCCTTCGCTCGGCACTGTGCGCAACAGATACTGGAACTGCAGTTTTATCGCGTCCAGATCAGGAAAAATATCAGCGTGATCAAATTCCAGATTATTCAGGATCAGCGTACGCGGGTGGTAATGAACAAACTTGGAACGCTTATCGAAAAATGCCGTATCGTATTCATCGGCCTCCACTACAAAAAATGGCGTCTCACCCAGGCGCGCCGAGACAGCAAAATTACCTGGCACACCGCCGATTAAAAAACCGGGTGCCAAACCATTGGCTTCCAGTACCCATGCCAGCAGACTGGCGCTGGTGGTTTTTCCATGCGTGCCGGCCACCGCCAGCACCCAGCGATCACGCAACACCTGTTCCGCCAGCCACTGTGGTCCGGAGGTATAGGGCAGGCCGCTGTTCAGCACATACTCCACCGCTGGATTGCCGCGCGATAGCGCGTTGCCAATCACTACACAATCCGGCGCGGGTTGCAGGTGCATCGGATCAAAGCCCTCCTGCAGATGAATTCCCTGCTCCTGCAACTGGGTGCTCATGGGCGGATAGACGTTAGCATCCGAGCCACTGACTTCATGCCCCAGTGCACGAGCCAGCAGGGCAACCCCGCCCATAAAAGTACCGCAAATGCCCAGTATATGAATATGCATGCCTTGTTACTCGAATAACACCAGGTCAGATCCCTTTTCCATAAAGGTTTGTATTAAACGCAGAGGACGCGACCGGAGCGAAGCGTAGGAAGTACCGAATGAAACTCGCGAAGCGAGGTTCTCACGGTGCAAAGACGCAGAGGCGCAGAGAAAAAAGCTATTAATAATCAAAATTATATACCCTCTGCGTCTTAGCGCCTTTGTGTTAATTATCCATATTTATGGGTGGGCACAGACTAAATAAAAGTTCCGAATTCCTGTCCACTTTTTAATGGTAATTTTAGACCTTCGTAGGATGTGCTGAGTGAAACGAAGCGCATCATTCGCGTGTCTAGTTTGAAATGATGCGCTTCGTTTCACTCAGCACATCCTACACATTATATCTGGACACCCTTTTGGAACTTTTATTCAGGAAGCTGTCGTCACAAACAGGCCGACAACCTGATAGCCCAGCAGTTTGTAGCCAGTCGCCAGCATCAGTCCCAGCAACCATGACACGGAAAGTGCGCGACGCAGAATGTGAGCGGTAATCACAAGATGCCAGAGTTCAAGCAACAAAAGCATTGTTCCCCAGCCCCCGGGGTTATCCATACGCGTTTGCAGGCCAAACAACACAGGCATAGCAAGCAGCGTTATTAAAATGGAGGCGCCCAACAGGGCGGACAGAGTCTGCAGAACCCGTTGCACATAACCCAGAAGCTGCAACAGTACGGCCGTTAGCACCAGAATGCTGGCATTGGCGATAATGACGATCAACAGGATCTCGAAAGCCCTGACATCCGGCAAGCCCAGACGGGTTGATACAAGATCCAGAAACAACGACAGCAACAGGAGCAACACGAACAGCGCTGTTGAAGCCGGAACATCTTCCGGTCCTTTCTGCAGGCGACAAATTCGCCAGAACAAGATTAACAATGCCTGCACACAAAAACCCGGGCAACGATGAAACCTGGTATAGAAAACCTGGCACAGAAAATATAAAAATATAAACTGTGTTATGGTTATAACTGTTATTAATACAAGCATACCATAGAGATCCGCCTGACACCCATGCAAACTCCGCTTTATATCGACAATCAGAGCGCGCTAAAAAAGCTCTGCGACGAACTGAAATCCGCCCCTCACATTGCACTGGATACCGAGTTCCTGCGGGAAAAAACCTATTCCGCCCGCCTTTGCCTGATACAGGTTGCCACCGAGCAGACCATTGCCTGTATCGATCCCTTCAAACTGGACACGCTCGATCCTTTCATGGAGATCATGTGTGATCGGCAGATCACAAAAATCCTGCATTCCGCCCGCCAGGATCTGGAAATCTTCCACGACCTTAGCGGCCAGGTGCCCGGGCCGATCTTTGACACACAGATCGCCGCCACCCTGCTGGGTCTGCCGGATCAATGCGGCTATGCCATCCTGGTCAAGCGTCTTCTGAATATCGAACTGGACAAGACCCAGACCCGCACGGACTGGAGTCGGCGGCCACTTGATAGCGCACAACTGAATTACGCCGCTGATGATGTCCGTTACCTGATCCAGCTCTATCCGCTTATTCTGCAACAACTGGAAGCCAGTGGCCGACAGGACTGGCTGGATGAAGACTTTGCGGCACTGGAAAACCCGGAGATTTATCAGCTGCCACTGGACAACCTGTGGAAGAAAATCAGCGGCCATGGCCGTCTCAGGGGAAAACAGCTGGCCATCGTCAAGCAGCTGGCCAGCTGGCGGGAGAAGCGCGCACGGGCACAGAATCTACCGCGCAGATGGATTATGGCAGACGACGTTATTATTGACCTCGCACGCATGGCACCTGAACGGCCACAGCAGCTCGAGAAAATACGCGGTCTGGCTAACAGCCGCAGTAAAAATATGGGGGAGGAAATACTTGCCGAGATCAAACTCGCCAGGGATATGCCAAAGGATCAATGGCCCCATATTCCGGCGAAGAAAACGGACAAAAATGAGGATATCATTATTGATCTACTGATGAGTGTTCTGAAACTTCAGGCGCAGGAAAACAACCTCAGCCCAAGCATCCTCGCCGCCCGCAAGGATGTAGAAAAACTGCTCACAGGTGAAAGCCAGCCGGCCCTGATGCAGGGCTGGCGCAGGCATATTGCCGGCAGAATATTAGAAGAAATTCTTGCAGGTCAGCAGGTGCTGAAAATACAGGACCGAAAACTGCAAATTGAACGTATTACATCCGAACAGGAATAAGATCAGGGACGAATATAGCTGTAACCCTGCTCCTGCAATTCAACCACTCGTACCACGCCCATCGGCACCACGCCCACACCATCAATTAACCTTGGTGTTTTGCCGCTTCTTTTTTTGATTTTCCCCAGCGTGTTGTTACAGGCGCTAAAAGTAAACTCATCGTGCATGGCAAGGTTTCTGACCCGCCGCGCCTGCTTGCCTGTAGGCAGGATCAGGCTAATACCCGGGCCATAGGCCACGAACTCAACCTGCACATTACCGGGACCGTACTTCTTCTGCAGATTGACTGCATTATTCAGGGCAACCGTCTGCGCCCGCGGATCATCGGTGCTGATCTGAATAACAACGCGGTGAATGCCATCGCTCTGTGGCGCAGTAGCGCAGCCATTCAATAAAAATAAACTCACCATAAAAACAAGGCTTAGCAACTGTTTCATGTTGTTTCTCCTTTAAATATCCGCCAGCAAAATACCCCCTACCAGAAACAAAACGGGGAAATCCTGTTTCCCCATTTTGTTCTGCTATTCACGTTTGAACTATCGACGTGATTTCTTTCTGCCAGCCTTTTTCTTCGCGACCTTCTTCTTTGCGACCTTTTTCTTTGCGACCTTTTTCTTCGCGACCTTTTTCTTCGCGACCTTTTTCTTCGCGACCTTTTTCTTCGCGACCTTTTTCTTCGCGACTTTCTTCTTCGCGACCTTTTTCTTCGCGACTTTCTTCTTCGCGACTTTCTTCTTCGCGACCTTTTTCTTCGCGACCTTTTTCTTCGCTACTTTTTTCTTCGCTACTTTTTTCTTCGCGACTTTTTTCTTCGCGACCTTCTTCTTCGCGACCTTCTTCTTCGCGACCTTCTTCTTCGCGGGTTTTTCTT